>CAYSPU010000075.1:0-22564 GCA_964432995.1 uncultured Verrucomicrobiota bacterium | reverse complement strand
GGCCAGCGCATTCCGGCCCTCACGCAGCGCGGTCGTCAGGTCCACGGGATCCGCTTCGGCCCAACGCGGGTCGCACGGGGCTGGCCCCCACTGGATCCGCTTGCCGTTCACCTCGAGCCGATACCGGCTGTCGGCCGCAATCCACCCGGTGGCCCGACGTGGTAGGGCGGGCAGATCGAGTTCACGGCGGAAGAGGACAAAGGTGTTGGGGAGTGTTCGGCCCGAGGGGTACCAGATCCAGCGGGCGGGTGAGAGATCCGGGAGTCTCCGCTGCGGGTGGGGCATCGCTGGCTGAGGCGCGGGATTCGTGGCGGAACCGGCGACCGCGGGTGAGGTGGCTGTTGGGCCGAGAACAGCGAGGGCGCTGCCCGTGGCCATCGAGGAGGCAAGGAATTCGCGTCGGGTCATGCCGACTTGGTGGCAGAGCCCGGCGGCAAACTCAACCTCGAAGCTCTGAGGTAGGGACGCCCGGCCCGGGCGTCCGCAGAGGAGCACGGACCTGGAACTGGCGGTGGAACGGACGCGTGCCCGGCGCTGGGCGTTTCGGGTTGGCGTCCGTCCGTCGGGCTATCGGAGGTCGAGACAGACCACGTCGCCGGCGGCGTTGCGCGCCAGGAGGCGTCCGTTGGAGAGCACCGGCGTGGTCCAGCAACGGCCCTCGAGGATCTGCGCCTGGGCCAGCGGCCGGTAGCCGTGGGGGCTGGCCTCGGCGACGACCAGTTTCCCCGTTTCACACAGCAGGATCAGTTTGCCCGCGGCGACAATCAGCGAGCCTTTGCGGACGTCGCGGGTGCTCCACTGCTCTTCGCCGGTGGTCCACGAAAGGCAGGAGAAATGCGTATCGTTGAAGCCGTAGAGAGAACCCTGCCAGAGAATGGCCGTGTTGATGGTGGTTTTGAGGTGCTTGTTCCGCCACAACTCGCGGGGCGGATTGATTGCGAGATCGAACAACGCGCCTCCCACGCCGTTACCGGAGGAGACGTACATCTTGCCTTCGTGAATGATGGGATCGGCGGCGTTGAGATCCCAAAGCGTCTTCCAGGGAAGTTGCCACAGTTGTCGGCCGGAGGATTGCTCGACGCCCACCACCGAGTTTCCCGAGAAGAACGCCAGGGCTTCGCCCGACTCAGCGCGGAAGGGGACGGGCGATGAGTAGCCGGGATGACCAGGCTCGTTCTCCCAGAGAACGGCACCGTTGTTCTTGTCGAACGCGGTGCCCGCCCGGCCCAGACTGAGGAAGAGGCGATCTCCCCGCACCAGCGGCGACCCGGCGTAACGCCACGTGTTGCGCCAATCGCCCTCCTGGTAGGGCCAGGGCGTGAACTTCTTTAACCACGCCACCGAGCCGTTGTCGGCATTCAGACAGAACAAGTCGCCACCCTTGCTGAACGTGTAGACGCGAGTTCCGTCCACGGCGGGGGTCGAGCCGGGGCCGCCTTCGTAGGAGAGCGGCTGCAGTTCACAGGGGTAGCGGTGCTGCCAGCGGACGGCTCCGGTGTCGAGCGAGAGGCAAAAGACGGTGTCGGTTTCGTTCGTGTTGCCGAGAGTGTAAACGCGGCCGCCGGCGACCGCGAAGGAGGAGAAGCCCTTGCCGACGGACGCGCGCCAAAGGACCGGCGGACCCTCGGGTCCCCACGACCAGGTCCAGGCGGTCTCGCGGGAGATGCCGTTGCGCTCCGGACCCCGCCAGCACGGCCAGTCGAAGCCCTGGTCGGCGGCGTTCGACGCGGAAAGCCCCAGGCCCAGCGTGAACAACAGCAGCAAGGATCTCGTCACGTGGCCAACGTACCGGGGCCGCGACTCGGCGCAAGGCGGAAAGAGGCTCCCAAATCCGCGCCTAAGCCCGGCATCGCGATTCCAGCGCGTGCCCCTCGAGGCTTGCCCGCAGCCTGGCGACAGGAGCCCGGCGCGGATTTGGCTGGATCCCGCTCCGCGGGCTCCTTCTCCACCGCTTGTATGGGATCCCGCCGCCGAGGCGGGATCTTCCCGGAGCCGACAGAGCGCCCGTCCGCAGGGGCGAAAGCCGCGCGCTGACCGGGGACGACCGAATCCTCGGCGCCACTGAGGCGAGGATCCGGGAGGCTCCCTGGGTGTCAGGCCGGCGACCTTCCCGTGAGTGCTTCTGCTCATCTTGGGATGCTACTTCGTACGGTCAGGTCTGTTGAATTCAGGTTGAGCGTTCGGGCCTCGCGCAAAGCTGTCAAGTCGCCGAAGCGCGGAGGGAGAGAACGACTTTGCGGCTTGGCGTCTTGGCGCGAGGCTTTCAGGCGTGAGGGATTTGCCAGGGATCAGGACCTGCCTGGATGCCAGCAGCCGTAGGGGCAGTGTCATGCACCACAGGCCCGTTCCGGACGTGGAAGGAGGCAGTAACGCGGATGAACTCGGCACAACCGCGTCGTGCCGTCCCCCGCACCCATCCTCCGGACACCCTCTCCCCCAGTCCGCTGGGGGAGAGGGCGGGGTGAGGGGGCGGGTTGGAGGTTGATGACTACGGCCTTCCCACCTCACAGTACTGGATTCCCATCGCCGAGGGTGCGGGCGTCCAACTCGACCCAACTGTGTTGCTTGGAAGGTGCGCCCGGCCCCAGTTGCTGCGCCTTCTGCACGAGGTCGCCCTTCCCCCTTCGTGGTCCACCGGCTATTATGGGCCCGCATGAAGCAGTCAAAGCGCAGAGTATCGGACCCGGAGCGGCGGCGGCGGATTCGGGAGTTTGTGGCCCGGGAAGGGGAAGGGCATAACGCGGATCTGGTGGAGGACATCGTCGAGAACGCCCTGCGGTTGCTGCGGGACGTCCAGCATCGGGGCGACGTGCGCGTCATTCAAACAGCGATTCGCGAGCTGCGCTATGCCTTCCGGCTGTTTGCGCCGTACGCGGACCGGCGCAAGGTGACGGTGTTCGGTTCGGCGCGGACGCCGCCCAACCGTGTCGAGTATCGACAGGCAGTGGATTTCGGGCGTCGGGCGGCGGCGGCGGGGTTCATGGTGATCACGGGGGCGGGATCGGGGATCATGCAGGCCGGGCACGAGGGTGCGGGGTCGGAGAACAGCTTTGGGGTGAACATTCGTTTGCCGTGGGAGCAGAGCGCCAATCCGGTGATCTCGAAAGACGAGAAGCTGGTCACATTCAAGTATTTCTTCACGCGCAAGCTGATCTTCGTGCGCCAGGCGGACGCCATCGTGCTCTTCCCCGGCGGCTTTGGGACGCTGGACGAGGGATACGAAGCGCTGACGCTGATGCAGACGGGGAAGAGCCGTCTCATGCCGTTGATCCTGATCGATCGGCCGGGCGGAACGTATTGGAAGACCTGGGACCGGCACGTGCGCGATCATCTCCTGCGGAACGAACTGATCTCCGAGGACGACCTGAGCCTCTACCAGATGACCGACGACACGGCGCAGGCGGTGAAGTGGATCACCCGGTTCTACCGGAACTTCCATTCGAGCCGGTTCGTCGGAGAACGACTCGTCCTGCGGTTGCAGCGGCCGCCGTCGGATGCCGGCGTCGCGGCGTTGAACGAGGACTTCGCGGATCTGGTGGCGGGGGAGAAGTTCACGCGAATCGAAACCACGGCCGAAGAGCGCGACGACGAGGATTGGGTCGAGCTGCCGCAGATCGCGTTTGGGTTCAACCGGCGCGATTACGGGCGTCTGCGACAATTGATCGAGGCGCTCAACCACTGGTAGGGACGCGCGGCCCCGCGCGTCCGCAGAGGAGCACGCGCCTGTTGCTGCAATTCGGCGAACTCGGAGAGCGCGCCCTGCCGGATGTGACTCTTGGAAGTCCGCGGTTTCTTCCGGGTCGGACTCTGGACGGCGCATGGCGCGGATGGCGCACCGCTCTTTGCGTTCGGCCTCTACCGTTCGTCGGCTTGACTTCGAGGCGGATCACGGATGAACACCGCATGGTGTACAAGGCTGTGGGCCGGGACCTGTTGATCGCGCAGTTGCGGTATCACTACTGATGGTGAGGTCCAACCGGCCGCTCGAGGCGACAACCTCGACGAGCCGTTCTGATTGGTTAGACCAACAGGAGAATAGCCTCGGGCCAGCCCCCCGTTGCCGGGCGCCGCCCCGGGGTGCGCATGTCCGGAATCCGGCAGCGCCCTGGAGGGACACCCCCGTTTGCGTTTGCGTTAGCCGTTTGCGTGCGCTCGACATCTCCCGGCCGAGGCAGTAATCTCATTGGCGTGAGTAAGGCCCTTGAAGAAGTCAGCCGTGAGGCGATCCAGTTGCCCCGGCAGCAGCGACTGGCGCTGGCGCGTTTTCTGATCGAGCTGGATGAGTCCATCGTGGAGGAGGGGGTTGAGGCTGCTTGGGAGGCTGAGATTGAGGAGCGCGTGCGCGCTGTGGATGAAGGACGTGCGCAGGCGATTCCGTACGACCAAGTGCTTTCCCGCATCGACCGGCGTCGCGCACCATGAGGGTTGTCGTTTTGGCTGAGGCGGAGCGCGAGCTGAACGATGCCATCGGTTACTATGATGAGCGAGAGGAAGGCCTTGGACGCCGGTTGCGAGATGAAGTTGACCGGCACATCCGGTGGATCTGCGAGCACGCCGGTATTCCCCGCGTACGGCAAGGTGGTTACCGCAGAGTCAACCTCGAGGTTTTTCCCTACTACATCGCCTACGTTGTCAGGGACGAGACGGTTTGGGTACTGGCGATCGCCTGTGGTTATCGGAGGCCAGAGTACTGGATCGGACGCCGGTAGGAAACCAGCCTGTGATGGTCGAGATGTTGGTTTCTGCCCGCAGACCACGCGGAAGGACGCAGATGATTTCCGCGTGGTCGGCGTGTTCTGCGGGGTGAGTTCGAGTGGCGTGCCGTCCGAGGCGCTACACCCCACCGTTCGACGCGGAGGCGGCAGAGAGTACGGTGAGCGGCGTTGAACGGAAGCGCGCCAAGGACCACAAAGGGATTGCCGGATCTTCGCGGCCAACTTCGCGTCGGTTCTCCGGGGTCTCGGCGGCTTCTGTAGAAGCTGATCCTGCCGCTTGCCGGGACCGCGGGAAGGCGATCGTTCAGAGGGCGCGTTCGATTCCGAGGAGCTTCCGTTTCCAGTCGAGGCCGGCGGAGAACCCTCCGAGCCCGCCGTTCGACGCCAGGACACGGTGGCAGGGGATGAGGACCGGGATGGGGTTGGCGCCGCAGGCCTGGCCGACCGCGCGGGCGGCTCGAGGTCGGCCGATGGCGGCGGCGACTTGGGCGTAGGTGGAGGAGCGTCCGGGGCGAATGCGGCGCAAGGCGCGCCAGACGGCCTGCTGGAAGGTCGTGCCGGAGCTCAGATCCAGGGGAGGCAAGCCACGCGGGGCGCGTCCGCGCAGGGCGGTTCCGAGCGCTGCGGAGGTGAGACGATGCCACTGCGACCACGGCGCCGGAAGGCGTTCGGTGTCGCCTGCGGAACGCTGGGCGTGTGAATCGGGGAAGGCAAGAACCAGCAGCCCGCGGGACGAGTAGATGGCGGTGAAGAGGCCCAGCGGCGTGGGAATCGACGCCGTCCGCAGCAGGGGAGCGGGGTTGGTTGCCTCTCGGCGGCGGGTGGTTCGGCTCATTCTTTGCGTCCCAGGACGAGGATGATGACGGTGCCGACGATGAGCAGGCCGACGCCCAGGATCGCGACCAGGCTGAGATGGATGCTCACGGTAGTTCCGCGGTTGGGAGGTTCAGTGGTTCCCGGTTGCGAGGTTCAACGGTTCAGCGGTTGAGGACGGCGATGAGTCCCCAGAGCACGAAGAGCAGCAGGACGCTGAGGGCGATGACGCGGTTGCGGGCGACGCGCCGTTCGTAGCGACGCGGGCGAAGGCCATGGATGCTGCCGGCGGCGAGGTAGTTGATCAGGCGCGGGTTGTTGGCGGGTGGCCCGTGGAAATGCTGCCGGAGCCGGTGCCATGCGGCGGCCAGGTCGTATTTGCGGACGCCGAGGTCGTTGAAGTGGGCGGGGGTCCCGTCGAGGGTCGACTCGGCAGTGACGCGCTGATGGTTGACCGGTTCGAAGGTCGGTTCGAGCGCGCCCGGGACGGTGGAAGCGCCGGCGGGGTCGGAGCCATTGACCGGCGGAGTGGTTTGGGATCCGAGGACGCGGATCTGCTGTTCGAGGGCGGCGATTTCCGCCTGCAGCGCCTTCGCCCGGTCGGTCAGCGGATCCGGTTTCTTCTGTCGGAGCAAGCCCATGGAATGCGTCAGCGTCCGAGGTAGGCGAGGGCGAGCACGCCGAGGCCGAGCAAGGCGACGACGACGAGGGGCCAGGTGAGGGCGAGGCCGAGTTTGAGTGCGGTTTTCCAGGAGAGGGAGGCGAGCCACTCGGCGGCGTCGGGGTGGGAAGGGGCGGACACCGCCGGCGTTGGGGGGGACGCGCTGAGCAGGGGCCACTTGAGCTGGGCGGCGTTCCATTCCATGCGCGCGTTTTCGAGGGTGGTGAGGCTGCGGGTCAGTTCGACCTGATACCCTTCCTGCGTCCAGGTTTGTTCGTCGAGGGCCTGGACCTTGGTGAGTTGGTCGCGGAGTTCGCCGAGGGTTTTGGCCATCTGCTCGGCGTCGCGGCGTGCGGTGAACTCGGCTTCCTCGAGCAGGCCGACGCCGCGGGTCAGGTGCTGGAGCATTTCCTCGCGGCCGACCTGGAACTCGGTGCGGCGGCGGCGTGCTTCTTCGAGAGCGGTGCGTTCCTGCTCGAGGGCTTCCTGTTGGCGGCGGAGTTCCGCGAGTTTCTGGTGGGTGGCCCCGACGCGGGCATCGAGTTCCTCCGAGGTGGGCGGGCGGTTGGGGAGTTGAGCCGGCACGGTGGAGGGAGGCGGGTACACCGCTTTGCGTGCGGCCTGAAAATCGGTGTCGACAAAATCGGATTCGTCAAATGGGGCGGCCACGGGGAGACTGTAATCGGGGAACATGGGAGGCGCAACGGAAACTGCTAGAACTCGAACTGCCGGAGCCGGCGGAAGCCGAATCGCAAGGGGAGCCATCCGACCAGTCCGGAGAGGATGAGGAATCCGAGGAGGCAGGTGAGGACGCGGGCGGGATCCGGCGGTTGGGTGGAGCTCCAGCTCCAGGGGGTGCCGGCGGCCAACACCACGATGGAGAGCAGGATGTAGACAAAGGACAACACGAGACAGAGCGTGCCGCCGAAACCGGAGACGATCTTGCCGGGGTTGTCCTCCCTGAAGTTCGGGTACATGGCCCCCAAACCGACGGCGAGGCCGTTCAAGGCGAAGGTCATCGCGGCAATGGCCGCCGCGAAGTAGGCGGTGCGGAGGGAGGGCATTTGCAGCATCGAGCAGGAGAGCAGCATGAGCGCCAGCGTGACCAGGAGCGAAGCGGCGCTCGCCATGCCGAACTTGGTCCAGAGGACGCGCTGCAGTCCCAACGGCGCCATGCCCACAATCCACATGCGCTTGCCCTCGAGCGAGAGTTGGGGAAAGACGAAGCGGGTGGTCAAGGTGGCGAGGTTGAGCGCGCATGCTCCCAGGTTGAGGTAGGAGACGAGGTGGATCCAGAAGGGGTTCGAGAACTGGCGCGAGAAATGGCGGAGGTTTACGATGTAGGCGGCCAGCAGGCCGAAGAGGACCAGGGTTTGTCCCCATTGGGTGGTGTCGCGCCAGAAGACGCGCAGGTCTTTGCCCGCCAACCCGCGCACGTCGGCCGGCAGGAAGCGCAGCCAGTCGACCAGGCGTTCGAGCAGGCCGCGACCGGGAAGCGCGGCGCGGCGGCGGCGCCACGCCTGGAACCACCGCCACTGCCAGAGAACACTGCCCCGACTGTGCACGGCGGAGATGCCCTCATAGAAGATCCGGCCGGTGTGCGTGCAGGCGAGGGCGCCGAACAGCAGCACATAACTCAGCAGAACCAGGATGAAGAGCATCGCCCCGGCAACTGCGCCTTCGGCCCAGTTGAGGACGCTGGTCGAAAGCCAGAAGCTGGGCAGGAACGGGAATTGGGAGAAGCTGGTCTTGGCCATGAGCCGGTCCAGGACCACCAGCACGCGCGTCTCGAGCGCGTCGTCGGTCATGGTGACCGGGGCGCGAAGCCAGAAGACCGCGCCGGCGGCCAGAGCCAGAACCAGGATGAGGGCCCACACCTGAAAGGTGCGGCGGTCGAGAAACCGCGCGAGCTGGATGGCACCCCAGGCGCCAGCGACTCCCGGCAGGACGATGAACAGGCCGACGAGCAGCGGCGTGATGAGGTAGAAATGCCAGGGGACACCCGCGCGCCAGCCGAAGGCCGCCAGCAGCGGGGCGACCAGGAAGAGGAAGGCCCACGAGGCCAGCAGGGTGGATTCGAGGAGTTTCCACCGGAACACGACCTGCGCGTCGACGGGCAGGGTCAGAAGGAAGGCCGCTTCGCGGTTCCGGAACAAGTTCACGTAGCCAATCACCACGTTGCTGAACATCAGGAGCACAAAGAGGAACGCGAACAGCAAGTACATGAGCCGCTCAATGAGCATCAGACCCAGACCGGGGAACGTCGCCACGAACAGGAGGCCCCGGCTGAACAGCCAGAAGGCCAACGCCACATAACCAAGCACGAAGAGGCCGATGAGCGAGGAGAGGAGGCGCGACTGTTGTCGGACGGCCCGGAGTCGGCGCCAAGCCTGGAGGAGGTTGGTGCGCAGCAGGAGCGGGAGGATGGCCGGCGCACGTTCCGGTGCGCCAGCCGTGGTGGTGCTGAACATGGCGCCAGTCAAAGGGAGGCTCCTTTCCGTGGCACTGGTTCGGCGACAGCATCCCGCGGCGCCCTCGGAGAGGTCGCCCTACCTTTCATGCGAAATGGAATGTCGGCGCCACGGTTCATGGGAAGCAAGGGCATCCAAGGATTGGATGCGCCGTGGGGACCATGAACCGAACGCTCAACGCTCAACTGCCAACGTTCAACATCCAGAGGACCAGGGTTGAACGTTGAGCGTTGAACGTTGAACGTTGAGCGTTGGACCCAGAGGTTCATGGCAAGGACGCGGGTGAATGGGGCAGTCCTCTGCTCGGCGCGCTGGCGCTGGCTGGGGGCGCGGTCGTCAGCGCGAGGAAGGTCTGTTCGAGCGGGCCTTCGTGGCCGCTGAGCCGGTGCAGTTCATCCCGGGTGCCCACCGCGACCAGTCGGCCTTCGTGCATGATGCCGATGCGATCGGCCATTTCCTCGGCCACGCTGAGCTGGTGGGTGGAGACGAAGACGGTCGCTCCCCGGCGCGACTGTTCCTTGAGCGTGTCCTTGAGGATGCGGGCGTGTTGGGGGTCGAGGCCCACCATCGGTTCGTCCAGCAGGAGCACTTCCGGTTCGTGCAGGAGTGCGGACACCATGGCGACTCGCTGTCGCGTGCCGTGCGAGAGGCCTTCGATGGGTAGGTTCAGGAAGGACTCCAGGTGGAAGCGCTGAGCCAACTCGCGTCCGCGGCCATGGACCTGGGCATCGGGCATCCGGAACAACCGGCCGATGAACCGGAGGAATTCCCAGGGAGTGAGTTTGTCGTAGAGGAACGGGAAGTCCGGCACGTAGGCGAGTCGCTGACGGGCTTCGAGCGGTTCGCGCTGGACGTCGAAACCGGCGATACGGGCGTGACCTGCGGTGGGTTTGGCCAGCCCGGCCAGGATCCGGATGGTGGTGGTCTTCCCGGCCGCGTTGGGACCGAGAATCGCAAAGAACTCGCCTGGGGGGACCTGGAGGCTGACGTCATCGACGGCCACGAGGTTGCCGAATCGTTTCGTGAGATGGATCAACTCGATCATGGGGGGGCGGTCAGAGGGACCATAACTCCTCGTTCACCAGGCGGAAGTCGTCGGGCAGGTCGACCCGGAGGATCTCGCCCACGCGGTTCACGATCAACCGGACTTCGTAGCGGTCGAGGATGCGGGTTTGGAGGCGGTAGACGCGCATCTGGGAGTTGCCGATGCGGATGCGGTCGTGGTGCGCCTGCCAGGTGAGTCGGAGTGGCCGGGGGGCGGTGGCTGGGCCGGGGAGCGCCGAGGCGAGGAGGCCGGCCCAGGGCCCGCCGACGGTGGGGAGGAGCGACTGCGGATTCCGGAGGTCGTCCAGGCGGACGCTGTTGGTGACCACGGGACCAGCCCCCTCCTGGTACGTCCACTGGACTTCTTGGCGGGCAGCGGAGGTGTGGAGGGTGAAGGTGGACGGTTTCACGGCGAGGCGCAGTCGGAACTCTTGCCAGCCATAATTGGTGGTGAGCACCAGACTGGCCTCGAAGCGTGGCCGGAGGTCCGGCGTGTCCATCTGGAAATGGCCGTCGAATCGAAGCACGTACTGGTGGCGGGCGCGCAGCATCCCCTCGGGGACGTAATCGGGGGCGAAGATGGTCTGTGTCGGATTGTGCTCCTCGCCGGGATCCGGGTGCCAGTGGCAGTAGCCGATCCGCCGGTTCTGGTGGTGCACTTCGAGGGTCGAAGCGTCCGGGGCGGTCAGGATCTTCTGGAGGACGACTTCGGTGGAAACCGGGCTGCCAGTCGGGCCGCGGCCACCCATTTCCGCGCGCCAGAGCAACACGTTCATCAGGACCCAGAAGAGGACGAACACCAGCAGGAGGAGCCGCTGCTGCACCGCTCCTGGCGCGGTCCTGACTGAGCCGGGAAGTCCTTGGCGCCGTTCCATGGGGAACTCCCGGGACTATCGCGCCGGCAGCTTCACAACCTGGCCGGTGCGGAGCCGCTGAGGGTTCACCCCGGGATTGGCGGCCCTGATCGCCGCGACCGTGGTGCCGTGGGCGCGAGCGATCGAGTAGAAGGTGTCACCGTGGCGGACGACGTGGGTTCGTGGTGTGGAGGCGCGGGGCGGCGTTTGGGTCGAGGCGGCGGCGGTCGGCGGGCGCTGGTTCGCGGGCGGCGGGACCGTCGACGGAGTGGTGGATCCGGCCGCTGGCGGGTTGGTGGGCTGTGGGATGGGCAGGGAGAGTCGTTGAGCCTGTTGCGCGAGCTGCAACCGGAGTCGCTCCACCTCCAGCACCAGGAGCTTGTTGGTCTGCGTGAGCCGGTCGAGCTCCCGCTGCATCAACAGCGGGACGGAACCGAGCGGCACGTCGGCGGCCAGGTCGCGCTTGCAGACGTCGATGAACTGGTTGATCACATCCCGCTTGCTGGATTGCGGACGCAGGCGGTTGAAGCGGTCGAAGTGATAGATGGCCGCCGCGTAGTCGGAGAGGTTGCGATAGTAGAGAAGGCCCAGCTCGAGGTGCGCCGCGGCGGATTGCGGGTTGTTCCGGAGGGCGCGTTCGAAGCACTCGACGGCCCCGGAGTAGTCCTTTTCCTCCACGCGGCTGCGACCCGAGAGGAAGGCCGGGTCTTTCTCTTCGTCCACCGCCCGCCCGCCCATGGGACCGCAAGCCGTCCCCAGCAACAGCAGGGCCGCCGGGAGAACTCGAGTGAGCACCCGCCATCCCGCTTGCGAGCAAGAGGTTTCCGCCGAGAACGACATGCAGCGGAACGTAATCGAATGCTCCGCGAAGCGCAACGTCGGCACGCCGGAACACAGTGCGCCAGTGTGGCGGTGCGACTGTGGGACTGTTTCGTGCTCTCGGAAAATGGGTTGGTGTTCGGGGGCGGCGCGCCTTAGTCTCCGCCGCAGTCATGACACTTGTGGATCAGGTGCGGAAGGCGGGCGTAGTGGGTGCCGGCGGAGGGGGTTTCCCGACGCACGTAAAGCTGGCGGGCAAGGCCGACACGGTGATTGCGAACGGCGCGGAGTGTGAACCCCTGCTGCACAAGGACGCCGCCGTGATGGAACACGAACCGGAGGCGGTGGTGGAGGGGGTGCGACTGGCAATGGAGGCCACGGGCGCCTCGCGGGGAGTGATTGCCGTCAAGGCCAAGAACCGCCACGCGGTGGCCTGTGTGGAAGCGGCGTGTCGGGGTTCCAAGGTGGAGGTGCATCTACTGGGAGACTACTATCCGGCGGGGGACGAGTACGACTTGGTGCACGAGGTGACAGGGCGCCTGATCCCGCCGGCGGGGATTCCCTTGCAGGTGGGGACGGTGGTCTGCAACGTGGAGACGCTGGCGAACATCGCCGCCGCGGTCCAGGGCGCGCCGGTGACGCACAAGATGGTGACCATCGCGGGCGCCGTGCGGCATCCCGTCACGGTGAAGGTGCCGGTGGGCACCACCTACCGGGAGGCCATCGAAGCGACCGGCGGATTGGCCACGGACCAGCCCGTGCTCTGCCTGGGCGGCCTCATGATGGGCGAGACCACGGAGGTCCTGGACACGCCCGTCACCAAGACCTCGACCGGCGTGGTCGTCCTTCCGCGCGAGCACCACGTGATCCAGCGCAAGCTCAAGCCCCGCACGGCGCAGGCGGGGATTGGCAAGTCCGCCTGCGACCAGTGCCGATACTGCACCGAGTTTTGTCCGCGGTATCTGCTGGGTTATGCCGTCGAACCGCACCAGGTCATGCGGAGCTTGGCCTTCACGGCCACCGGCGCGGCCTATTGGAACCAGTGGGCGGCGCTCTGCTGCGCCTGCGGTCTCTGCACCCTTTACGCCTGCCCGGAGGAACTGTTTCCGAAGGAGGCCTGCGACGATGCCAAGGCGGAGATGCGGCGCGCGGGGGTGAAATGGAGTGGCCCGATCACGGTAACGCCGCACGGGATGCGGGAGGGGCGGCGGGTCCCCATTGGGAGGTTGGTGAACCGGCTGCAGGTGGAGGCCTATGACGTGCCGGCGCCGCTCGAGGCGGTGGCGTTGCAGCCGCGGCGGTTGGTCTTGCCGCTCAAGCAGGGGGCCGGCGTGCCGATTCAGGCGCGCGTGCGGGCGGGGGAACGGGTGCGGGCCGGCGAGGCATTGGGAGAGATTCCGGCCAAATCGTTGGGCGCCATCCTGCACGCGCCTCTCGCGGCAACGGTGGCGGAAGTCAATGAGCGGCAGGTTGTGTTGCATCCCATCTCATGAGCGAAAAATCGATCGGTTTGCTGGAACTCTCCAGCGTGGCGGCCGGGTTTCTGGTGGCCGACACGATGCTGAAAGCCGGGAACGTGCGGCTGCTCCTGTCGCGCTCGATCTGTTCCGGAAAGTACATGGTGCTGATCGGGGGCGAGACCGCGGCGGTGCAGAGCGCGGTGGCGGCCGGGGCGGAGGCGGCCAACGGCTGCCTCATCGACCGGTTTGTGCTGGCGAACGTCCACCCCGACGTCCTCAGCGCCCTGGGGCGAAGCCAGTCGGTGGAACCCGGGAAGGGGCTCGCCTTGGGCGTGCTGGAGTCGTTCAACGTCGCGAGCCTGCTGCAGGCCGCCGATGCCGTGGCCAAGGCGGCGAGCGTGACGCTGTTGGAGATTCGGCTGGCGATGGCGCTGGGGGGGAAGGCGTTTTGCACCCTCTGCGGCGATGTGGGCTCGGTCCAGTCCGCGGTCGCGGCGGGCCGGAAGGTGATCCAGGAGGCCGGGGTATTGGTGAACGCGGTGGTGATTTCAAGGCCGCATCCGGACGTCTACCGGGAGATGATCTGAACGGTGCGCCGGCGGTGTTTTTCCGATTGCCAAGGGGACGCCGGGTGTTAGATTGCAGTGCATTCAAAGCCGATGAGGTCTTTGGATGGTTGTTATGTCCACGGAGAAAACGGGCACAGGTGGCACGGAGCTGCTACGGAACTCTAACTTGTTCCGGGAATTCCAACTGGAACGCGAGGAAATCCTGCGGCACAAGTGGTACGAGTCGGAGAAGGTCGGGTACGACATCGGTTTTGAGCGGGCGCTCATGGACTGGATCGTCAAGCACCGCGCCAAGTGGCGGAAGTCGCGCCAGGTGCACATGCAAACGAGCTGAGCGCCGGGAGGAAGCCTTTAAGGCGGTCCCGCGAGGCCGCAAAGGGGTGCGCGATGTGGAGTTGCCGGTAAGACGGATTGGGTGTTGAATTGGTTCAGAGACTGAGCCAATTCTTTTTTTATGCCCGAACCACGGGAAATCATCATTCTCGACGAAGCCGCCATTGCGCGGGTGCTGACGCGCATTGCCCACGAGATTGCGGAGCGGAACGAGGATTCCGCGAACGTGGTGCTGGTGGGGGTCCAGCGCGGCGGGGTCCACCTCGGGCGCCGGCTGGCGCAGCACCTCGGCGGGATCTGGGGCCACCCGGTCCCCGTCGGGAGCATCGACATCAACATGCACCGGGATGACCTGGACTCGCAATTGGCGCCGACGGTGCATCCGACGGTGATTCCGTGCGATGTCACGGACAAGACGGTTGTCTTGGTGGACGACGTTCTGTTCACGGGTCGGAGCACGCGCGCCGCGCTGGATGCGCTGAATGATCTCGGTCGGCCGCGGCGGATCCAGTTGGCGGTGCTCATCGACCGCGGTCACCGCGAGCTGCCGATCAAGGCGGATTTCGTGGGCAAAAACGTTCCCACCGCCCTCACCGAGCGGGTCAACGTCCGCCTCCGCGAGGATGCGGGCGCCGACCGGGTCGACCTGGTCAAAGGATGAACTGGAACCGCCGACACCTGCTGGACATCGAGTCGCTGACCGCGGAGGAAATCGTGACGGTGCTCGACACCGCCACGGCGTTCAAGGCGGTGGGCGAGCGCGTCATCAAGAAAGTCCCGGCGCTCCGCGGCAAGACGGTGGTGAACCTGTTTGTCGAGCCTTCGACACGCACGCGGATCAGCTTCGAGTTGGCGGCGCTACGGTTGACGGCGGATGTCATCAACTTCACCGCGGAGGCTTCTTCCCTCAAGAAGGGCGAGACCCTCAAGGACACGGCCCGCAACCTCGAGTCGCTCAATGCGGATATCTTCATCATGCGGCACAGTGCGGCGGGAGCGCCGCATTTCCTCTCGCGGGTGTTGAACGCCAGCGTGGTGAACGCCGGCGACGGCGCGCACGAGCATCCGACCCAGGCCCTGCTGGATGCCTTCACCATCCGGGAGAAGAAGGGGCGGATCGCCGGCCTGCGGGTCACCATCCTGGGCGACATCCTCTACAGCCGGGTGGCGCGTTCGAACATCTGGGCGCTCACCAAACTGGGGGCGCACGTGACGTTGTGCGGCCCGAGCACCCTGGTGCCCCGCGGCTTCGAACAGATGGGTTGCCGCGTCACTCACGACGTCCTCGAGGCCATCGAGGGTGCGGACGTTATCAACCTGTTGCGCATCCAGCACGAGCGCCAGCGCAAGGCCATGTTCCCCGGCACGGGCGAGTACACCAGTCTCTTCGGCTTGAACAAGGCGCGGCTCGAGCGCACCAAGCCGGACGCGATCATCATGCACCCCGGCCCCATCAACCGGGGAGTGGAGATCGACAGCGACATCGCCGATAGCAGCCGCTCGGTGATCCTCGAGCAGGTCACCAACGGCTTGGCCGTGCGCATGGCCGTCCTCTTCCTGGTCAACGGCGGTCGGGGCCCGCAGGAAGTCGGCATGTGAGTTCACTCGTTGAATGCCCGGCCGGCGCACCGGTTGGGTGTCCATCGAGGTGAACGCCCCGCCCGGACCTGATTTCGCCCAAATCCACGACCAAGCCCAGCATGGCGACAGGGGCGGAGACCGTGCGCTGACCGGGGACGACCGCACCCCAGCGCCCTCCGCGAAGGCCTCAAGTGCTCCAAATCGGTCCTTGACAACCGCGTTATCCCCGGTGCATGCGTAGGATCATGCCCCTGGCAGCCGCTTGCAGCAGATTTGTCATGGGCGCCGGTCTCGCACCCCTTGTCTGACCGACACCGCGGACCACGCCTGCCAACATGATGGTTGCGTCATGAACTCGCCCCAAACCCTGCCCACTGGATGCCCCGAACACGCCTGTACAACAGGATCTCGCGCTCGCCAGCGGACCTTCTGCTCGGTGCTGTGCGCACTCACCTGCATGGGCAGTCTTTCCACGCTGTGCGCGGCGACCGTTTCCTGGGTAGGCGGCAGCGGTTATTGGCACGACCCCACCCACTGGAGCACCGGCGCATTGCCGGGCCCAGACGACGAGGTTCAGATCAGCCTGCCGGAAACAAACATCTCCGTCACCATCCAGTCCGGCGCCCAATCTGCCCGGCAAATCGTGAGCCAGGCGGAGCTGATCCTGGCCGGAGGCTCGCTCATGGTGTCCGGCACGATTCAAGTCGACGATGGCCTGCGCCTCGCGGGCGGAAAACTCAGTAGCGCCACCGTTCTTCCGGGAACCAACGGGGTGGCGCTGCAGGGGAGCAGTTCGGGGGGGATGTTGGACGGGGTGACGGTCGAGGGGTTGATGGCGTTGACGGAGACGGACCACGTGTGGGTGGACGTGACCAACGGGTTGGTGTTGAACGGGAGCGTGGCGTTGGGCAATGCGAGCAGTTCGTGGGAGGCGGCGTTGCGGTTTCGGGGGAGCCAGAGTCTGAGTGGTGCGGGGACGGTGGTGTTTGGGCAGAGCGGCTACAATGCGCTGTTGCCGCTGGGATCGGGGACGGTATTGACGATTGGTTCGGGGATTACGGTGCGTGGGCAGAACGGGGTGGTGGGGGCGTGGACTGGTTATCCGTGGTATGGGGCAGGGGACGTATCGGTGGTGAACCAGGGGGTGATTACGGCGGACGTGAGTGGGGGGACGTTGGTGGTGCAGGCGGAGCCCTTTACGAACCAAGGGGCGCTGGGGAGCATGGGGGGAGGGCGTCTGGTGTTGAAGCAGGCATGGAGCAATGGGGGGCAGATTGCGTTGGAGGGAGGGACTCTCGAGTTACAGGGGGCCTTTCGGACGGCGGACTTGGGGACAATGACGCAGAGCAATGCGTGTGTGAACCTGGTGGGGGTAATGGACAATCGGGAGGCGGAGTTGGTGGTGGGGGCTGAGGATTGCTGGCGGTTGGTCGGGGGAACGATTCTGGGGGGACGGGTGGTGGCGACCAACGGGGTGGCGTTTGCGGGTACGCGTTCTGGAGGGATGTTGGACGGGGTGACGGTCGAGGGGTTGATGGCGTTGACGGAGACGGATCATGTGTGGGTGGACGTGACCAACGGGTTGGTGTTGAACGGGAGCGTGGCGTTGGGCAATGCGAGCAGTTCGTGGGAGGCGGCGTTGCGGTTTCGGGGGAGCCAGAGTCTGAGTGGTGCGGGGACGGTGGTGTTTGGGCAGAGCGGCTACAATGCGCTGTTGCCGCTGGGATCGGGGACGGTATTGACGATTGGTTCGGGGATTACGGTGCGTGGGCAGAACGGGGTGGTGGGGGCGTGGACTGGTTATCCGTGGTATGGGGCAGGGGACGTATCGGTGGTGAACCAGGGGGTGATTACGGCGGACGTGAGTGGGGGAACGGTGGTGGTGCAGGGGGAACAGTTCACCAATCAGGGCGGTCTGCAGGTCGACTTCGGTGGAACCATCGACGCCGGCGGGCTCTGGTTCGACACGTCAAGCACGCTGATCACCCAGCCGCGTCGTGTCGTCCGGGTGAGCGGTGACTTGGTCGGTGGCACGCAGCGAGGCGACGCCTATGCACCGCGCGGCACACTGTTGCTGGACGGTGGCCGGACTCCGGGCAATCCGCAACTGCTGGAGGTGATGAGTCAGGACTTGGGGCCGGCGCGGGCGGGCTATTCCAGGAACTTCGCCTACGGAACGATCGCCTTGAGTGGAGCATCGGCGGTTCGACTGGTCGATGAGTCGAACAACGCACCGGGGGCCGATGCGGAAGCGATTTATGTGAATTCCCTCGTGGTGCCGGCGGAGGCGGCGTTGGACCTGAACGGCCTGAATCTCTATGCAGGATGGCTGACCGCCAGTGGGCCCATCACGGGCGGGTCCGTCACTCTCGTCCCCGACGGTGGAGCACTTGATCTGGGCATGATCGCCGCCGGGACCATCTCCGAACAAGGCGAGGTAGACGAGTGGACCTTCTTCGGTCGAACGGGTGACATCTGCGCCATTGAGGTCGACCCGGGGAGTGAGAGCATTCCCACGGTACGCCTCGACTACGCCGAGGTGGTCTGCCTGGATGACGCGGGTGCGGTGGTCTGCACGAACCGCAACACGGTCCGTGGGCAGATCGTCTTCCAGACGGGCATTGTGCTATTACACGACGGTGTCTACCGCGTCCAGGTTCGGGCGGCTCCGGAGCATCCGGCGAGTACGGGTCACTACTCGATTGTTGCATGGGACGTAGCGCCTGACGTTGCCGAGTTGGTGCTGAACGACCAGGCTTCAGGGCGAATCGAGAATGCCTACAGCGTCGACCAATGGACGTTCTCCGCATCGGCTGCCACGCAGGTGCGCCTCGAGCGGGGCAACCTGTCCGCGCCGTACATCGTCTTCACTTTGTCGGGGCCCGAGGGCTGGCAGGGATTCGTCGAGCTTGCCACCAATTCGGCCCTGGTGAACCTTCCATCCTCCGGCCAGTACACCGTGACTGCGACGGCCTCAAGCGGGAGTTCCGGGGGCGACTATGCTTTCCGGCTCGCCGAGACCACCCAGACGGATCTGACGCTGGGAGTGCCGTTCGCGGGCGAGTTCGTTGGCGGTGGTCAGGCACGCCTCTTCCGGGTCGTTTTGGAGACGAATGCGCCTCTGCATTTGAGTCTGAGCCATGCCGTTGTGGAGAACCGCGCCGAGCTGTATTTGCGGTATGGCGCACCACCCTCCCGTGGTGAGTACGATGCCCGCTTCGAATCGCCGGGCGCCAGCCACCAGATCCTCGTGCCCTCAGCATATCCGGGCACGTGGTATGCCTTGGTCTACGGCGACACGATCGTCACGCCGGGCTCATACACTGTGCTCGCGGACACCTCCTCGCTGTTCGTGGCGAGGGTCACCCCCAGCCGCCACGGTAACAGCACCGACACCGTGTTGACCCTGACCGGTGCCGGCTTCGGTCCCACGACAGTGGTGGCGCTGGTGGATTCGAGTGGAACGATCTTCCCCGCCGGCGCCGTCTCGCCGGACTCCTTCACGCAGATCACAGCCGCGTTCGCCTCGAACAGCGTGCCGGCAGGTCTCTATGCGGTTCGCGTCTCACTGCCGGACGGCGTGGCGAGCGAATTGGCGGACGCCTTCGAAATGCAGGCTGGGGGTGAAGCGCAATTCGTCTCGCGCCTGGTGGTTCCCAGCCGCGTCGGCTATCACCAGGTGGCCACCCTCTACGTCGAATACGAGAACGCCGGGACCGTGAGCATGCCGGCACCGTTGCTGCAGGTCTACGGCACGCAAAACGATCGAATGGCGGCGATCCTCACGCTCGACGGTTCCCGTGTGGTCCGGGGATTCTGGACCACGGCCATGCCGGAAGGCTTCGACTCGAAGGTCCAGTTTCTTGGGAGTGGTGCCATACCTGGAGTGTTGGGCCCGGGCGAACGCGCCCGCGTGCCCATCTATTACGCCGGCTGGCAGAAGCCCTGGGACATGAGCTATCCGGAGATTCTGTTCACCGCGAGTGTGCTGATGGCCGACGATACCAACCGGGTGGACTGGGTGGAGATCCAACCGTCGCTCCGTCCGGCGTGGCTAGTCGAAGAGGCTTGGGACGCGCTCTATCCTCACTTGATCAGTCAGGTAGGGCCGGCCTGGGGCGATTACGTGGGTATGCTGGATGCCAACGCAACCTACCTCGGCCAACTTGGACACAAGGTGAACGACATTGCCTCCCTCTGGGGGTTTGAACTCCGCAAGATCGCCGGCTTCGACCCGAAGCGGAATCTGGCAAGTCGGTTCGATCTGGCGATCACCGCCCCGGGCCTGGCCCTCGGCGTCAACCGAGTGTACGGCCAGAACGTCGAGCGCCGGTTCCGCACCGGCCCTTTCGGAAGAGGTTGGTCCACGCTCTGGTCGGCGTCCCTGCTCACGTTGCCTGATGGTGCGGTCGAGGTAACCAGTCACTACGGCACCGTCCGCCGTTTCGAGCCGGACAGCCGAACCGGCAGCTACTTCGCGGCCCAGGGGGACCAAGGCGTTCTGACGCGGCAGGCCAACGGGGTCTTCGAGCTAGCGGAACCACGAGGCGCCGTTCTGCGGTTTGGGACCGAAGGCCAACTGGAATCGATCACGGACAGCAACGGCAATGGCATCACCGCGGCGTACCACGACGGCCAGCTCCGGCGGTTGACGCATTCTTCCGGGGCCTGGATCGACTTCTCCTACAACGTGGCCGGACGAATCGAGCGCCTCACCGACTCCCTCGGTCGAACGGTTGGATACACCTACGACGAAGCCCAGGAACACCTGCTTGCCTTTGAGGAGACCGGTGGTCGGATTACGCGCTATGCCTACCTCGACGAACCGGGCTCGCCGCGCAACCACGCCCTGGCCGCCATCACCTTTCCCGGCGACACCCACCAATACTACGATTACGACGCGGTCGGACGCCTCACCAGCTCCTACCGGGACGGGGAGACCAAGAGACGGGACTATGCCTACGACTCCACGGGGACCGTCGCCCTGACCACCGCCTGTGGGGGAAGCACTCGGCTCTTCCACGACCATCGCGGGGCCGTCGCCAGAACCGACTACTCCACGGGCAACACCCTGTGGCGGACGTACGACGACCTGCATCGGGTGACCCGGCTCATGGACGCCGATGGCAATACGCACTCGTTCACGTATGCCGCTCCAGATGCCCTCGCGACGCAGACCGACCCAGCCGGGCGGACGGGAGGTTTCATCTACGGCGGTTCACCACGCCGCATGACCTCCCATACAGATCCACGCGGCCACGTGACGCGCAACACCTTCGACACCCTCGGAAATCTGGTGACGGTCACGCTCCCGGACGGCAGCCAACAACAGTTCGATCATGACTCGGCGGGCAACCTGGTGGGCATCACCAATCGCCGCGGCGATGCCACTGCCTATGACTTCAACGCCGCGGGCCGGGTCATCCGGGAAAGCCTCCCCACCGGGGAGTTCACGGACTTCGCCTATGATTCCCGGGGCCATCTCCTCACGGTTTCCAACGCGCAAGGGAGGGTCGAGTTTGCCTACAGCCCCGCAGATCGGATGACAAACGTCAGCTACTCCAACGGTCGTTCCCTGTCGTACACCTATGATGCCGGGGGACGCCGCACCCGGATGACCGATCACCTCGGATTCGCACTGAACTACGCGTATGACTCCGCCGGACGGCTGGCCACGATCTCGACCGACGCCGGCGGACTCTTGATCCAATACGGTTACGATTCCACCGGTCGCGTGGTTCGCGAGGACCGCGCCAACGGCACGTACACCACCTCGACCTACGATTGCTCCGGGCAACTCACCGAGCTCACCCACTATGCGCGCGAAGGCGCAATCAGCTCCCGCTTCGCTTACACCTATGACCGACAAGGGCGGGTCAAGACGCTGGAGACTCACGATGGCCATTGGGCCTTCGAGTACGACCGCCAAGGCCAGTTGGTCGAAGCCGTTTTCGCATCCGCCAATACGGCCATCCCCGACCAGAACCTCACGTATGCCTATGACGCGGCCGGCAACCGCATCCAAACCGTCGAGAACGGCACCGCCACCGATTACGCGGCCAATTCGTTGAACCAGTACACTTCCGTGGGCGGCTCCGTGCTGGCCTACGATGCCGATGGCAATCTGACGGGCTGGGCGGGTGTGCCCCGCAACATCACGGCGGAATATAACTGCTACAACCGACTGACAAGGCTGGTGACGTCCGCAGGGACCTGGACCTACGAATACGACCCCTTTGGCCACTGCACCGCCATCGTCCACAACGGCGAGAGGACCGAGTTCCTTGTGGACCCGACCGGCCTCGGAACCATCGCGGCCGAATTCGGCAGCAGTGGCCAGTTGGTGGCTCGCTACGTGCATGGAGAAGGGTTGGCCGGGTGTATCGACCAGTCGGGCGAGATCCGCTTCCTCGAGTGCGACGCCCTCGGCTCCGTCAGCGGCGTTACCGGGCCTGCCGGCGAGTACCTCAATCGGTATGTGTACGATCCCTTCGGCAAGAAACTGCTCTCGCTCGAAACCGTTCCGAACGATCATGAGTTTGTCGGACAGTCCGGTGTCCTGACCGCCGACCACGGCTGGTCGCTCATGCACGCCCGATTCTATGATCCCGTGGCCGGTCGCTTCGTCTCTGCGGACCCGATTGGCTTGGCGGGAAGCGACATGAATCTCTATCGTTACGCGGGAAATGCGGTCACCTATGCCAGCGATCCGCGGGGTTACGAATATGGCATGGTTGGCACGACCGCCTGCATGGAAACGGAAGATGGCAGACGCTACACCGTCATCATGATTTCTGTGTCCGAGGATGATCCCACCTACCCGTGTGTTGAAATACACGAGGGGGTCCACCATGAACAGTGCGCGAGGGACGGCCCCGGCGACGACGACTCGCAATGCAACGCGGAAGAGGCCGAGGCTCTGATGAAAGAGATCATTTGCCTGAGAGAACGCGGACTGCCTACCGACGAAGCGGAGGAGTTCCTCGACCTGGCGCGCCAGGGCCGCTACCCCGGTTGCCCTCCCGGGCCGCCTCTCCCGCCCGATCCTCCACCCCATCCGCCTCCGTCCCCCGGCGCTTCCGGCAAGACGCAACCTGCAGGTTCCTCCGATCCGAACGTGAAATTCGGCCCGGGCGGCTACAGCCTTGCGGGCTATGTGGATCTCGAGGCCTTCTGGCCCTATGTCATCCACTTCGAGAACCGCACGAACGCCACCGCCCCGGCCCAACAGGTCCTCATCAAGG
>CAYSPU010000074.1:0-22589 GCA_964432995.1 uncultured Verrucomicrobiota bacterium | reverse complement strand
GATGCACCATGTCAAAGCCCGCCCCGTTGTCGCGCACGAAGTAGACCTCGGCACCCTGACCACCATCCGATTGGCACCCGACCTCAATCCGCGCGTGGGCGGTGCGCCGTGTGAACTTCCACGCGTTGCTGAGCAGGTTGTCCAACACCACGTGCAGGAGACTCGGATCCGCGGGCACGACCATCCCGCGGGCGACCACCGTTTGCACCCGGCGATCCGGTTCGCCGGTCCCCAGGTTGGTCAGGATGGACTGGGCCATGCGGGTCAAGTCGACCGGCCGCCGCACCAACTCCGCCCGGGTGGTCCGCGACAACGCCAGCAGATCATCAATCAACTGACCCATCCGCTTGCTGGCCGCGCGCACCCGGGTCAGATGACTCACTGCCTCCGCATCCAATTGGTCCTTGTAGTCCTCGACCAGAATCTGACTGAAACCGTTGATGGCCCGTAGCGGTGAGCGGAGGTCGTGCGATACCGAATAGCAGAACGCCTCCAATTCCCGGTTGGCAGCGCTCAGCTCGGCCGTCCGCTCCACGACGCGACGCTCCAGGTCGGCATTCAACTGCCGCACCTTCTCCTCGCTCTCCATCAGCGCGCGCTGCGCCTTCTCCCGATCGGCAATCTCCCGGCTCAGCGCCTCGTTCGAGCGCGTCAGATCCGCCGTCCGTTCCAGTACCCGCTGCTCCAACTCTGCCCGCGCCCGGCGCAATTCACCCTCCGCATGCTCCCGCTCGCGGATTTCCGTCTGGAGCGCCAGGTTCACTTGGCTGAGTCGGAGGGCTCGTTGCAGCGCCAGCCCCCCCAACAGAACGATCGCCCCCAGCACCAGGAACACCAGCACGCGAAACCACGGGCGCTGCTCCAGCGGACGCGGCTGCACGGTAAACCACCACTCGGCACCCTGCGGGTCCACCCGCCCAAAAGCGTCGCGGGCGCGCGCCACCATCCGGTGCCGCCCCGGCCGCAATTCCTGCGCCGCCACCTCCTCCACCGGCCGGGAGCCGATATCCCGCTCCGGCCCGTCATCGACACGCACCGTGAACTGGAAGGCACCCGGGGCCGATCGCGGCGCAAACCGCTCGACGCCACGAACGTCCAGGCGCAGCCGACCGTCAAAGGACACCTCCGCGGCCGAAGCCGATACCAACGTCCCTGGCAGATGCGGCTGCCGCACATACCGCACCGTTCCTTCCGCCGTCCCGATCCACCAGGTGCCGTCCGGATCCAGCACGAAGCTCTCGACGGCCGTGCGCGTGGGCACCAGCACCCGGCCAACCTCCCCCCCACCCCCGGCCGTCCGCACGTGCACGGCACCGCCCTGCGCGAACAGCACACTCCCGTCAGATGCCACCTGGGACCACAGGGGACGCTCGGTGAGCCAGGCCGTCTCCCGGCGCACCTCGCCACCGCGGAAAACGGCAATGCCCGGCTGTCCCAGCGCCCCTTCGTCATAGGTGATCAAGCTCTCTCCCGCACTGAACGCGTGATGCCGAAAACCGCGATCCGAAAGAGCGTCGATGCGCCCCCACACACCCGGCGCCCCCGGGTCTGCCCGGTGAACACCGCCAGCGGACAACAGCCACAGACCGTTCGGATCGACCTCGAAGACGGGGTTGTAGACCGCGGGGAAACCATCGGCCTTGGTGAACACCTCCATCTCCCCTGCCCCCGCCCGCGCCAGCGCCGTCGCCGTGCTGCGCTCCGCCCGCCACAGCACCCACACACCCTGCCTTGGATCCCGACGGGCAACGGACGGTACAAACCCCGCCAGCCGCGGATCCTCCCATCGCTTCCACGAGGCTCCGTCGAACTGCACCAATACCGTGCGGTTTTCCGGACCCCGGCCGATGAACCAGCAGTCGTCGGCACCACCGGCGCCGCCCACGCACGAGTAGACCGCCTGCAGACCGGTCTCTTCCGGAAGGTATTGCGTCCGATTGGTCCCCGACAGCCGCACGAGTGCGTTTCCGGCAAAGGCCCAGACCTCGTTCCCCGCCCCCCGCCAAATCGCCCCCTGCAATCCTTCCTCGACGGTGAACGTCTCCTTGCGCTTCACCACCACCGTGTTCGCATCCGCAAACCAGACGGCACCCGTGCCGTCAACGAACCGCGGCCCAGGCAGCGAATCGTAGGGCACCCACGCCCCGCCCTCATACTCCCAACGCAGCAGCGTGCCATACGCTGCCACCCACACCGCCCCGTCCGGCCCCTGCCGCATCTGCTCGACAAAATCCACCTGCGCCGGCACTTCCGCCGCTGCCGGAACGAAAGCGTTGCCATCCCAGCGCGCCAACCGAAGCACCCCCCGCCGCCGATCGTGCACGCTGGCCAGCACCTCCCCCCGGCTCGTCCGCATCGGGAAGAACCCCGGCGCCTCCACCCGCGACCATCTCCCCGCCCGACGCGCCAATACCCTCCAGCCCGGAAACGACGCCTGAACCAACAACACCCCATCGGCACTTTCGGTCAGCCCCCAGATATAGGCGCCCGCCGGAAGACCCGGCTCCTCCACCAAAGCCCAGCGGTCCCCCCGCCGCACCGCCAACCCCTGCGTCGTCCCCGCATACTGCTGTCCCGACGAATCCCGAAAGTAGGCCATCACGTGGTCGTCGGGCAGCCCATCCGCCAGCCCGAACTTCCGCCAACGGCCCTGCTGATACTGGCTCACCCCGCCCGGCCGATCCGTCTCGGGCCATCGGTCCGAACAGAACCACAGGGAACCGTCCGGGTCTTCCACAATCCGGCGCACACTTGGCCCCGCCAGGCCCTCCGCGGATCCCCGCGTCTCGAATCGACCTTCTTTCGGGAAGAACACGCCGGCCCCGACGTCGGTCCCCACCCACAACTCCCCGCCGCGGGTATACTGCACACAACGGACCAGACTGCTCGGCAAGCCGTTGCTGCTCGTGTAGTGGCGCCACCCGTAGCCATCATACCAACGCAGGCCGTCCGAGGCCGCGATCCACACCGCACCGCCAGGTTCAAACGCCAGATCGAACACTCGGCGCTGGGTGACACCCGCCTCCTCCGCGAATGAAGTGATCTGCCAGGGAGCGTCTCGGCGCGCGGCGATGGGCAACTCCCCGGCCTGCGGCTGAAACGCCACCGAGAACAACAGCACCCACCAGCAACCTGAACCGCGCGCCTGGCTCATCCGGCACCAGTATGCACTGCCCCCGGGAAATCGCACGCCCAAAGTCGGCGGCCATCCGGAGCAGCCGTCACGAGAGCGTGTTCCGATCCCAACGCGCCGCAGCAGCGGGCGGAGTGTTTGTTCTTGAGTCGGCGCGCGGGCGCTGGACTATTGCGGCATCCGCGCCAGATGTCCCCACCCCGCGACGCACGGTGACGGCCTCCGGCCCGGCGCCGTGCCATGACCGCATCGCCAACCAGTTGGGGGATTCTCGACCTTGGCATCATCGCCGTCTACTTCGCCGCGATGGCGGCGATCGGCGTCATCGTTCACCGGCGCGCCACGCGGAAGCTCGATTCCTACTATCTCGCCGATCGCGCCGTCCCCTGGTGGATGCTGGGGCTCTCGGGTTGTTCGAGCTACATCGATGTCGGGGGCACGATGGCCATGGTGGGGGTGCTCTTCTATCTCGGCCTGAAATCGATCTGGATCACGCACGTCTTCTGGGGCTGGTTCATGATCTGTCTCTACATGGCGTTTCAGGCGAAATACATCCGGCGGTCGGGCGTGATGACCTTTGCCGAATGGAACGCGACGCGGTTTGGCGACACGCGGGAGGCCGAGGCGGCGCGGATCGCCGCGGCGGTCTTCCTGCTTGTGCTCATGATCTGCAACCTGATGTACATGGCGGTCGGCACCGGCAAGTTTGTCGAGGAATTCCTGCCCCTGCCTCGCTGGCAGTCGTCGCTGCTCGTCTTCGGCGTCGTCGGCATCTATGTGACGCTGGGCGGCTTTTTCGGAGTCATCCTGACCGACATCTTCCAGACCGTGCTGATTGCCGTCGGGGCCGTGGTCCTGACCGTGATAGCCTTCCAGGGAGACCCCGGCGCGTCGGGGCTGGCCGCCAAGAACGCCGACTGGTTCGCGCTGGCCCCGACGTGGTCGCTGTGGTCGGGCTACGCGGAGGAAGTCCCGAAGAGTTACCAGCACTACGCGGCGTTCGGACCGCTGCTGGGCGCCGGTTTCCTGTGGATGATCTTCCGACTGCTGGCCGGGCCGAATGTCTGGGATTTCCAGTTCTTCCTGACAACGCGCAGTCCGCGGGACGCCTCGCTGGCGGCGGGGTTGTGGACAGTGGGTTACACGCTGCGCTGGTTTATCGGGCTGGCGTTTCTGGTGCTGGGGCTCCGGCTGCTGGGCGCGCAGGCGGCATTTGACGCGGAGAAGATCATGCCCCAGGTGCTCCAGTATTTGCCCGCGGGGATGCGGGGCGTCTTCATGGCGGTGCTCCTGGCGGCGTTGATGTCGACGCTGAGCGCCATGATCAACGTGACCAGTTCGGTGGTGCTGAATGACTTCCTCAAACGCTACTGCGCCCGGCGTTTCCCGGAGCGCCGGCTGGTGCGGTTGGGCCAACTCGCCTCGCTGGGAGCCATCCTGCTGGGGTTTCTCTTCAGCCTGAAGTTCCAGGATGTGGTTTCGGCGTGGGAAACCATGATCTTCGTGGTGCTGACGATGATCCTGGCGCCGGCGACGATGCGCTGGCACTGGTGGCGGTTTGGGGCGAAGGCCTTCGTGGCCAGCATGGTGGCCACGGCCGCCTGGATCGTGTTGCAGAAAGCCTTCTTCCCACAGTGGACGGCCAGCGTTACCCTGCTCGTGGACGTATCGGTCAGTCTGGCGCTGACGCTGTTGTGCGGCGCCCTCTTCGCCCCGACGGACCGGGAAGTCCTGGTGAAGTTCTATGCGAAGGTGCGGCCCTTCGGCGTTTGGGGTCCGGTGCGCGCCGAAGCCGTGAAACGCGGCCTGGTTCCGGCGCGGGATCCGATGCCGCGAATCGACATGCTCAATGGCCTGATCACCGTCCCGTTCCAGTTGGCGCTGGCGCTGGTCCCGTTCTACCTCTTCCTGCGTCGCTGGCCGCAGATGTGGTTGTGGCTCGCCATTCTCGCCATTCTGAGCGTTCTGCTCTATTTTACCTGGTACAAAAACCTGCCAGCCAAGGGAGAATCCTGAGCCTGGCACCTCTTTCCCATGAACCTTAACGTTCAACATCCAACGCTCAACGCTCAACGCTCAACTTCTCCCCAGTCGAATGTTGAACGTTGGACGTTGAGCGTTGAGCGTTCGGTGGCTTCTGACCCCAGCGTGTATCTGTCTACTGGCTGCCAACCCTCCCCATGAGCAAGCCCGTCCTCCACCTCATTGGCAACGCGCATTTGGATCCGGTCTGGCAATGGCGCTGGGAAGAGGGCTGTGCCGAGGCCCTCTCGACCTTCGCCACGGCAGTCGAGATTCTGCACGAACACCCCTCCTTCATCTTCAACCACAACGAAGCCGTCCTCTATCGCTGGGTGAAGGATCATGCGCCCGAACTGTTCCACGAGATCCAAAAGCTGGTGGCCACCGGGCGCTGGTGCATCAGCGGCGGCTGGTTCCTCCAGCCCGACGTGAACCTTCCCGACACGGAATCGCTGATCCGTTGCATGGCCGAGGGGCGTCGTTTCTTTCGCGAGCATTTCAGTGCGGAACCGCGGGTCGCCTACAACTTCGATTCCTTCGGCCACAGCGCCGGCCTGCCGCAGCTCCTGCGCCGCGCCGGCTATGAACTCTACGTCCACATGCGCCCCCAGGAGCCGGACCTGAAGCTGCCGGCCGACCTCTATCGCTGGCGCGGTGTGGACGGTTCGGAGATCGGCGCGCTGCGGATTGTGGTGGGGCTCTACCACACCGAGCGCCACAACCTGCGGCAGCGAATCGAGGAGGGCACGGCCCTGGCGCTGCGGTTGGGACGCGACGTGCCGGTCTTCTGGGGCATCGGCGACCACGGCGGCGGCCCGACGCGCGAAGACCTTCGCGTGATCGACGAGTATGCCCGCCAGGAACAGCGGGTCGTGGTCTGTCACAGCACGCTCGAACGGCTCTACACGGCGCTGGCACCCTCGCTGGCCGGCGCGCCGGTCGTCGAGGGCGAACTCCAACGGGTCTTCACCGGCTGCTATTCCTCCCTCTCGCGGATCAAACGCCAGTCGGCCTCGAGCCTGGCCGGACTCGTCCAGACCGAGGCCTTGCGCGCCGCCGTCTGGTGGCCTGGCGCCGAGCCGTTTCCCGCCTCTTCCGTCGAACGTGCCTGGCGCAAACACCTGTTCAACGATTTCCACGACATCCTGCCCGGCACCTGTGTGCAGCCCGCAGAACAGGACTCGCTCCGCCTCTACGGCGAAGTCGAGAACACCGCGCGCCGGCTCCGGTTTACTGCGGCCGCCGCCTTCAACCGCGGCGCCACGCAGCGGCTCTACATCCCGGTGACCGTTCTCCACGCCAATCCCTCGTGCACGGCGGTCCCCATCGAAGTCGAAGCCATGTTGGACCTGCGTCCGAAGTGGACCGGCGCGTGGCACCTCCGCCTCTTCCGGTTGGACGGCGCGGAACTGGTCTGCCAGGAGGAGCAGCCGGAAGCCCTGCTTCCCTTCAACGGGTGGCGCCGCAAGATCTCGTTCTTCGATACGCTGCCGCAGGTCGGAGCCGCCCACTACGAACTGCGCCTCGCCGAAGGCGTCCGCACCGCCACCGCCTGCACGCCGGCGCTGCCGCACCACATCGACTCCCAGAGCGGCCTCGTGGACCAACTCGACTCCGGCCGCGGTGCGGGCTGTCTCCAAGGGCCGCTCCTGCAACCGCTGGTCGTCCGGGACGACGGCGATGCCTGGGGAACCGACTGCTGGAGCTACCGCGAGGTGGTCGGTTCGTTCGCCTGTGTCCCCGGCAGTGCCCGCGTGACGGAGTGCGGCCCGGTGCGCAACATCACCGAAGCCGAACTCACCTTCGGCCGGAGCCGCATCGTGTATCACACCATCGCCTACGCGGATTGGCCGGTGCTCGAATTCCGCCTCCGCGTTCAATGGAACGAGGAACGACGGCGTCTCAAGCTGGCGGTGCCCACGCGCCTGACCGAGACCACGGTGCTCTGTGAAATCCCGGGCGGCGCCATCCGCCGTCCGGCAGACGGCCAGGAACACGTGCAGCGCCGCTGGCTGATCCTGAGCGGGAAGCTGGACGGACACCCCGCCAGCCTGGCCCTGGTCAGCAACGGACCGAACGGCTACGACTGCCTCGAGGGTGAGGTCCGGATCTCCTTGTTGCGCAGCGCGGCCTACTGTCACGAGCAAGGGTTCGCCCTTGAGCCCAGGCCGCTGCGCAAGTTCATGGACCAGGGGGAGCACGAAATCCGGCTCCTGGTAACGGTGGGCGAACCGGATGCCGTGCGCCGTCGGGTGACGGGGTTGGCGGACTGGCTGACCGCTCCGCCGCCGGTCTACGCGCATCTGCCCATCGGCACCGGCGTTCCCGCGGTCCGGGAGCACGCGAGCTTCCTTCACCTCGCCCCGGAGCACATCCGGCTCCTCGCCTGCCGGCCATCCGCCGATGGGACGAGCCTGATCGTCCGCCTCCAGGAAACCGCCGGCGAAAGCACGAACGGCGAATTGGCGGTAGCCCGTGGCCCGAAACTGACCTTCACGCTTCAGCCCTGGGAAATCCGCACCCTCCGCCTCGAACGCGGCGGTGATTGGCGGGAAGTGCAGATGATTTGGGAGACGTAACGTAACCCCAAAACCTCGGGTTAGCCTCGAAGAGGCGCAGAAGACACAAAAGAGACGGCCTGAACGTTCGTTGTCCGCACAAGGACGCGTGTCCGGCCCGGGGGTTACTGGGGCGGGCCGGTTCTGCGCCTTTTCGCGGCCGATGCCTCTCTGCGGTTCTTGGCGGCCTTCTGTTCAAAGTCCGACCGTCCTCAGCCCTCCGTTGCCCCGCGTTGCCTCCGATTCACGATCCCGACACGCGGCAGGCACAGCGGACGGATCCGGACGGGTTTCACCGCGCCGGCGTCTGGAGGCGGTAATACCGCCGGTCGGATCCCGCGGCGGTCGGATCGACGACCTCGATGAGGCGCAGCTCGTCACCGGCGTCGGGAATCTCCAGCACGTTGGTCAAGGACAACCAGGAGACCGGCTCGACGGTATCGCGGTAGAGCAACGTGTAGGAGCGGTTCGCGAGACACCGGAACCGGATGGTCACCGCGGCGCCGGCGCTGACCTCATCGACCCTCAGGACGCTGTCTGCGTCTTGCGGATCGGTGCCGGCCCGGTACTCATCGAGGTTGGAGGCGCCGTCGTCATCGGGATCCATCGCGGCGTCCGCCGGATCACGAGGGTCGAGTCCGTGACTGGTTTCGAAGGCATCCGGCATCCCGTCCTCGTCCGTGTCGACCGGTTGGCCGAGCACGGTCAGGCTGGCCGCTGAACTGCTGCTGGTGAAACCGGCTTCAGCCCACACCACCACGTCATAGGCGCCTTCCACGGAGGCGTCCACGTCCGGCAATTCGAGCGAGGGGCGCACGGCGCCGGGAACCGGGACTCCGTCGCGCCGCCACTGGTAGTGCAAGGGCGTGCCACTCCACGCGATGACCGAGAACGCGGCCGTCTCCCCCACCCAGACTTCTTCGGCCACCGGCGGCTGCAGCAGCGTCGGCGGCATGCCCACCCTCAGAACGGCGACGGCGCTGTCGACCGCCCGCGACGCTGTCGACACGACCACCTGATATTCGCCGCTCTGCGACGGTTGCGCGTTGGCCAGGGTCAGGGTGGCGGCAGTGGCCCCGGCCAGGTTCTCCCCGTTGCATCGCCACTGATACGAGAGCGGAACCGCGGCGCTGGCAACCACGGTGAACGCCACCGTGGAACCGGGCAGAACCGTCTGCCCCCGCGGCTGCGTGGCAATGGTCGGCTCGACCCCGGCGCCCAGGACATCGCCCGGGCTGGGGGCCGCGGCCACCCAGTTGACTGGGTCGTTGCCGTAAGCCGCCTCGACCCGCCGGTGCAGGGAAAAGCCGAGCCCGTCGGCGCCAACAGGCCACGGCGAGCTGTCGCGATAGTGCACGCGGTCCGCGAGGATGCTGAGGGTCACAAGGTTGCTGGCCTGGTTCAGCATGCTGTCGGGCTGGATGAGTTCCACCGACTCGCTGGAGTTGGCCAGCTTGCCCTGGAAGGGGCCGAAGAGACGGACGCTCGGGCCGAGCCCGTAACGAGCGCGAAAAGCGGCGGCGCCGGCCGGATCGACCACTGGATCGAACCCGACGACCAGCAACCGGGTCCCAGGGTTCATGGTTTGACCGGCAGGAAAAGTGTAATCCACGGCATCGCGCAGGCGCCAGGTGTTGGTGGGGAGCGCGGGGTCGAAGAGGCTCACCGTGATGGCCGAGATATTGCAGAGCTCGATGAACTCGTGTTCGGTGTTGTCCCAGTAGGCGTTGTTGGTGAAGACGTCCGGTGGCCGGTATTGGATTTCGCTGATGACAATGGGCCCCACCCGCGGGACGCCGTTGGCAGCGCCCAGCGTGCGGGTCGCCTGGGCCACGAAGTGCTCGTCACCCGTGCTCGTCACGTGACGGCCGAACGACACCCCGCTCAGAGCCGCCCCAAAGTCATGCCCCTGAGCGTAGCCCGTCAGACTCCCATCGCTGTCCGCTGAAAACAGGTAGACCTCCTCGCCCGAGGCGCTCAGACCAAAGGACGGGAAGACGCCGGGCGTCGGGTTGAAGTCGGTCAGGACCAGGCAGGCGCCCGGCAGCAGTCGGGTATTCGGGGGGATGGCGTATTTCGGGGTGCGGCGATCATCCGAAACAAACCAGCCGCTGATGTCGACTTCCGTGGCGCCACGGTTGAGGAGTTCGATGGCTTCGACAAGCGGCGGGTCTCCGCGTGTCAGCACCTCATTGACGACCACGTCCGGGAATGTGGGAGCGGCCGGCTCCGGAAGCCCGGGGGTCCCTCCACGGGTTGACCCGGTCCGCCATCCCTGGGCGTCGGCCCAGGCGGCGCGTGGCTGTCCCTCGGTGGCGGCGACCAGGGCGAATCCCAGCTCATCCGTCGCGGGATACCAGTCGGGGTGGTAGGAAAGGTCGAACACCATCTCCTGCATGGGGCCGACCAGGGTGATCCGTTCCCCTTCGTTGGCGAGGGCGCCATCGTAGGGGCCGATCACCCGGGGGATGCTGCCATGACGACTCGCCAGGGCTGTCGGGTTGCGGGCGATCACGACGCGCGCACCGGGTTCGAGTGTCGTCACGCCATTGGTCGGGAAGTCATAGTGGATCCCCTCGATGAACCGATATCCCCGCAGATCCAGCGTCTCTGTTCCCGCATTCACCAACTCAACGAACTCGAACTCGGCGGAATCGTCCGTGGTGGAACCGGCGGTGCGCGCTGGCGAGTACATCAACTCCGTCAGGACAAGGGCGGGCACGTCGACGACAAAGGTGGCGGCGGTGGGACCGCTCCAGCGGTTGCCGCTGCGGGCGCGGGCGACGACGCGGCTGTTGGTTTGGATGACCAGGCTGCCCGTGTAGGAGCGTGCCTGCGCGGAGTAACCGCCGCCCGGGGCGCGCGGATCGGTGCCGTCCACCGTGTAGTACACGACGCCGGCCGGCGCGGACATGGTGAGCGCGAAGCCGGGCGAGACCCCGCTGTCCATGTGGCTGAGCGCGGGCGCCTTCACGAACTGGGTGTCAATCCAGTTGTAGCGGCCGCTGACCCAGTTCTTCATGTTCGAGATGATCCCGGCATAGGTGGTGGGCGTGGAGTAAATGGGCGGGTTCGGCCAGACATATTGGCCCAGGCGCGGCCACCGGGAGAAGTCGCGGGCTTGGGCTTCGTTCAGATGGGTCGCCAGTTCGTCGATGCGCCGGAGGACGTTGGTGGAGGAGAAGGTGTTGGTGCGGAGAACGCTCCAGCGGTCAATGATCTTCTGGAGGAAGTCGGGATCGCCCGTGGTTCCGGAACTGGAGGTGGTGCCACACATGAGCCGGCGCAGCCAGATGTGATCGCTTTCCCCGCACTGGCTGTAATACCAGCCCGAGGTGGACTCGCCGCCAAGGTAGTCGGCGTTGCCAAAGCTCAGGTTCCAATCCCAGATCGGCTCCATCTTGAGCTTCCCCCCACGGTCCTTGCTCATGTAGTTGCTCAGCCGATAGCCGTCGATCTGTTTCGCGAACTCCACAATCCAGTGGTTGTCCACGAACGAATCCACGTCGATGTAGTGGGAATAGTGGTTGGTTCCCGTGGCCGTCAGCCACGTCGAGGCATACATCGCCTTTTCGAATTGGACCAGGTAGTTCCGAATCCAGTTCCGCTGGGCGGTGGTGATCTCGCGCGGCTTCGGGTCGTGGTATTTGAGGTTCTGGGCGCTGAACCCGCTGCCGCCCTGCGTCGTGAAGTTCAAGTCCCCGGGGCTGTCCTTGTCTTTCTTGACGATGTAGCCGCCCGAGATCTCCGGCTCGGCGTTCTGGGTCGGGGTGAGCCGGGCCACATCGACGCGGTTCCCATCGATCTTGATCTTCTCCACCAGGATGTAGATGCCCCGGTAGTCCGTGGGGTATTCCAGCCGGCCGCCCGTCCGATCGACGAAGACCTCGACAAAACGGCGGCGCGGCGAGTAATGGCCCATCTTCTCGTGCAGTTCGTAGGCGAGGAAGTTCTGAAGGAACGGTTTGTCCGAATAGGGATTGTAGAGGACCCAGTCGGATTCGGCGGGCAACCCGAGCAGGGCGACTTCGGAGTCGTTCCCGTTGGGGTCATTGAGTTCCATGGTATACGCCTGCTTGGGGAAGCCGAGCGAGGATTGTCCCCGGAGTTCGACCTGGCAGTTGCCCTGGTGGACGGGCGGAGTGACCATGCCGGCCCGGCCGCGCACCGGTTCGATCGCCACCACCGTGGCCGGGGTGCGCGACTCGGCCACGATATCCCTGCCTGAGGTATTGACGATCAGCAGGGGGAGATTCGAGCTGAAGCCGGCCGCGGTCGTGCCAAGGAGGTTGTACGTCTGAACGACAATCGCACTCGGCAGCAGCCCGGTCTGGAACACCCGCGCTTGGATCACCGTGCTGCTGCTGACGGCGATGGGGCTGGTGTAAATGGCCGAAGTGCTGGTCGGACGGCTCCCGTCGGTCGTGTAGCGGATCGTGCCGGCCGCAGCCGAGATCGTCACCGTCAGCGACGAGTTGGTGTACAAACCACCCAAGATGGAGAAGACCGGCTCCGGGGCAAAGCCCGGCCCGCTGCTCGAGTTTGCCGATCCCGGCGTCGGCGCGGCGTAGTAGCCAACGAGGTCCGGACTCGTCTGGTCGCGGCCGTAGGAGATGTCTGACTGCTGCGCCGGGTAGGTGGGGGCAAACTCGGACACGACGTTGGTCTGCGGGTCCACCAGCGCAAGGTAGTCACCGCTGGCGGACAGCTTGAAGTTCGTATGCAAAGGGGCCAGCGGGTTCGTCTGGTCCTTTTCCGAAGCCCAAACGAGCAGAAATGCCCCGGCGTCCAGGCTCACCGCCGGGAACCGCCACTTGGTCAGGTTGCCGGCGTCATCCGTCAGGAAATACCCGTCCAACTCCGCCGCCGTGCCGCTGCGGTTCAACAACTCGATCCAATCGGACCGCGAACCGAAGTCGTCGCGGATGCCGTTGTCGTTGTCGGCCATGAACTCGGAGAGGATGACGTCGGCCAATGGGGCGGTGGGGTCGAGTTCGTAGGTCCAATTGTTGCCGGCGAAGGGATTACCGGCCGTGAGATCGGTGATGCCGGCACCGGTTGCCCAGGAGACGGTCACGGTGCCGACGGCCGGTTCAGCAAAGCTGAAGGCGTATTCGCGGGGCGAGAGAACACTCAGACCACTCGCCGGCACGCCGTTGATCAGGAGATCGGCAGCATCCACGCCCGTGACGTTCTCGCTGAACGCCACCTCGATCCCGGTCAGAGAACGAACCCGCGCACCCGCACCCGGCATGACGGCGTCCACCGTTGGCGGTTGGACGTCCAGATCGCCGCTCAAGGAGACGGCAATGAGGAAATCCGTGCTGTTCGCCAGATTGCAGTTGAAGGCCTGAACGGCGAGAACGTTGACGCCGGTCTTGAGGATCGAGGCGGCGTCGGCGAGGACGACCGTGGCGATGTTGGGTTCGCCCGCAGCCGAAAGCGACGTCCCGTTGAACGCGACCTCCCCCTCGGGCATGTTGACGCGGGCGACCTCGATGCCGTTCAGCCAGACGAGACACCCGTCGTCGCTCTGGACGTAGAGCGTCAGTTCCTTGACGCCGGTCGGGTTCGCCACGTTGAAGGTCTTGCGCAGGAAAACGCACGTGTAGGAACCAAACATGTCGAGGAGGGCCGTGTTTCCCGAGAACCCGGTCGAATTCTCGTAGTAGAACGGGCCGCGGCCGACCGGCCAGGCGGCGTCGTTGAAATCGGCAAGCCGCCAGGCACCAACCGGCGAAGACGCCTCCGCGAGACCTTTGAAGTAACGCCATTCCGAGTCCTCGCTGATGATGACTTCCGCACGCAGAGGAGCGGAGGCCAACAGTGCCAGCAACGGGACCAGAACCCACGAGGAAGAGGAATCCGCAGTACGCATCCAGTCACCATCGGACAGACCGCCACCCGTTCGGCCAGCAGGACAACCGCAAGTCGAGGATGCCCCGCCGGGATCATTCAACCCAAGCACCAGCAGTCTACCTGGGCACCAGAGGAATGTCGAAAGCAAAAACCTCCCGACCGCCTTGCATTCGATCCCAGCAACCGTTAGCCTGCGTTTGAACCCAAACAGGCGAATCCACCGTGCGCGCGACGGCGCGGCACACCGGTCGGCTCCGCCGGAAAGAAGATTCGTATGCTCACGCTGACTTTTCCATCATCGGGTCGGGCGCTTGCGCTAGGCCTGTTGTTGTTCGCCATTCCCGCGCAGGGGCAACCCACCGATGTGGCGGGAGACATCCCCGATGGAACGGTCTGGACGTCGGGAACGGTGATTCGCATGACCGGGAATACGCGCGTCCCCGCCGGTGCCACCCTGACCATCCAGCCGGGGGTCGTCGTCAAGGTGGTGGGCTGGACGACCGCCCTCACCGTCGAAGGGACGCTCCATGCCTCGGGCACGGCCGCGGCGCCCATCGTCTTCACCGAGTTGCGCGATGATTCGGCGGGAGGCGACACCAACAACAACGGACCTTCCGAGGGGTATCCGGGCTACTGGGGGCAGATCCGTTTCGCGGCCTCGAGCGTGGCGAATGTCCTCGAGCACGTCGAGGTGCGGTATGCCGGTGGCGGCGCCGCGGCGGCCGTGCTGGTCGATGGCGCCCAGGCCACTTTCAACTCGTGCGTCGTGCGGCATTCCTCCGCCGACGGCCTGCGCATCGTAGGGAGCAATCCAGTGGTGACCCAAGGTTCCTTTCACAACAACTGGCATTCGGCATTGAGCATGGACCTGGCCTCGAACCCGGCACTGAGCGGAATGCAGATCGCCTCCAACGGCATCAACGGACTCAGCCTGGACAGCGGCACCCTGGCTGGCGACGGATTCTGGGACGACCCGGACGTCGTCTACCATCTGGAGGGCGATGTCACCGTCCCCGTCGGCCGCCGACTGACGATTGCCGCCGGGCAGGTGATCAAGGCCACGGGGACCACCAAGTTGGTGGTGGCGGGAACCCTGCAGGCTGCGGGCACATTGGCCCGGCCGATTGTCTTCACGGAACTGCGGGATGACTCGGCCGGTGGCGACACCAACAACAACGGCCCGACCACCGGGTATCCCGGCTATTGGGGGCGGGTCGAGTTTACGCCGACCAGCCAGGGCAACGAGTTGAGCGCCGTCGAGTTCCGCTACGGCGGTGCCAGTTCGGCTGGCCTAGTCGTGGTCGATCAGGCCCCGGTTCAGTTCACTGACTGCACCGTCAGCTACTCGTACACCGACGGCCTGCGGATCCTGGGCTGCAACCCGGTGGTGGCCCGGGGGTATTTCCACCACAACTGGCAGTCGGCGCTGAGCATGGACCTGGCGGCCAACCCGGCGGTGACGGCGCCGACCACGCAGGGCAACGGTATCAACGGATTGAGCGTCGACGCGGGGACCCTGCCGGCGGACGGGTATTGGGACGATCCGGATGTGGTGTATTACCTGCGGGGCAGCGTGACGGTTCCGGCGGGGCGGCGGCTCACCGTGGCCGCCGGGCAGGTAATCAAGAGCAGCGGAACCACCTCGGTCATCGTCGAAGGAAGCTTGTCCGCCAAAGGCACGGCCGAGCGCCCGATCGTCTTCACCGAGTTGCGGGATGATTCGGCCGGCGGCGACACCAACAACAACGGGCCGACGACCGGATATCCGGGTTACTGGGGACACATCGAGTTCACCGCCACCAGCCTCGAGAATGAGTTGACGGGAGTCGAGTTCCGCTACGGCGGGGCGAGCGCGGTGGCCCAGGTGCTCGTCAACGGCGGTTGGGCGCGATTCACCCGCTGCACGGTGCGCCACTCCTCCGCGGACGGTCTGCGGATTGTGGGCGGCAACCCGGTGGTGTCCCAGGGTTCCTTTCACAACAACTGGCAGTCAGCCCTCAGCATGGACCTGGCCTCGAACCCGGCACTGAGCGGAATGCAGATCGCCTCCAACGGCATCAACGGACTCAGCCTGGACAGCGGCACCCTGGCTGGCGACGGATTCTGGGACGACCCGGACGTCGTCTACCATCTGGAGGGCGATGTCACCGTCCCCGTCGGCCGCCGACTGACGATTGCCGCCGGGCAGGTGATCAAGGCCACGGGGACCACCAAGTTGGTGGTGGCGGGAACCCTGCAGGCTGCGGGCACATTGGCCCGGCCGATTGTCTTCACGGAACTGCGGGATGACTCGGCCGGTGGCGACACCAACAACAACGGCCCGACCACCGGGTATCCCGGCTATTGGGGGCGGGTCGAGTTTACGCCGACCAGCCAGGGCAACGAGTTGAGCGCCGTCGAGTTCCGCTACGGCGGTGCCAGTTCGGCTGGCCTAGTCGTGGTCGATCAGGCCCCGGTTCAGTTCACTGACTGCACCGTCAGCTACTCGTACACCGACGGCCTGCGGATCCTGGGCTGCAACCCGGTGGTGGCCCGGGGGTATTTCCACCACAACTGGCAGTCGGCGCTGAGCATGGACCTGGCGGCCAACCCGGCGGTGACGGCGCCGACCACGCAGGGCAACGGTATCAACGGATTGAGCGTCGACGCGGGGACCCTGCCGGCGGACGGGTATTGGGACGATCCGGATGTGGTGTATTACCTGCGGGGCAGCGTGACGGTTCCGGCGGGGCGGCGGCTCACCGTGGCCGCCGGGCAGGTAATCAAGAGCAGCGGAACCACCTCGGTCATCGTCGAAGGAAGCTTGTCCGCCAAAGGCACGGCCGAGCGCCCGATCGTCTTCACCGAGTTGCGGGATGATTCGGCCGGCGGCGACACCAACAACAACGGGCCGACGACCGGATATCCGGGTTACTGGGGACACATCGAGTTCACCGCCACCAGCCTCGAGAATGAACTTGCCCACGTGGAAAGCCGCTTCGCCGGTGCCTCATCGCCCGCTGCCCTGGTGTTCACCGGGACCCAGGCCCAACTCACGGGCGCTCTGGTCCGACATTGCTCGACCCACGGCGTGACCGCCAGAAACGATGCCCAACTCACCCTCGTCAGCAGCGTCCTTTGCCAGAATTGGAGCAGCGGTCTGCGCACCGAATCGGGCGCCCAGGTCAACGCGATCAACAACACCATCGATGCCAACGCGCGAGGCGTTTGGGCGGACGCGTCGACCGTGAGCCTGGTCAACAACCTGGTGACCAGCAACCACGTGGCCGGGCTGACCCGCGAAACGACGGCGACGATCACCGCCCGCCACAACAACGTGCACAACCCCGCCGCCGGCACGCGCAACTATGACGGCTTGCCCATCCTCACCGGCACGGATGGGAACATCGACGTCGACCCCCGTTACGTGGAAGCGGCGTCGTGGAACTACGCCCTTCAGGCGCAGTCGCCGGTAGTCGATGCCGGCTTCGGCGACGCGGCACCGTTGGTGGATTTCCTGGCCCAGGCCCCCGTCGACGACCCGCTCCATCCGAACACCGGCACGGGAACGCCGCCCTACGTTGACCTCGGCGCCTTCGAACTCGATCGCTGGCTCAGTCAGCTCGACACCCCGCGTCGCGCCGGGGCGATCGTCGCCGGCGACACCCTTCGGTTCGCCGGCACCGGACAGGCCCTCGACGGGATCACCCGGTTCCGGTGGGACTTCGGCGCCGGCCAGTCTGCCGCAGTGGAGGATCCGGGCTTGATCACCTTCCGCACCCCGGGCACCCAAACCATCACCTTTACCGCCATCAGCCCGGACGGCACCCCGGACCCCAATCCCTCCAGCATGGAGCTGACCGTGGTGTCCGCACCCGGCCCCCTGCCCGACCTCGAACTCGCCCAGATCTTCCCTCCCGCTCAACTGGCGGTGGAACAACCGATCGAAATCCGCTACCAGGTCAACAACCGCGGTGACGCCGATCTCACCGGTCACTCCTGGTCGGACGCGCTCTACCTCTCGGCCGACCCGTATTTGAGTGCGGACGACATCCTGCTGGAGGTTGCGACCATCAGCGAGTCGGTCCCGGCAGGCGCCGGCTACACCGGAATCCTGCGCACCACGCTCGGCTCGGACCAAATCCAGGCCGGAGTGCTGCACCTCATTGTGTCGGTCGACGACGAGTGGGCCGTGCTCGAAACCCACCAACTGAACAACGAGAAGGCGCTCGCCCTCGACCTGGCCATTCCCGAACTGCGTCCCGGCGTCCCGCTGGAAGGCCGGTTCGCCCGCGCCGGCGTCGGCCACTACTACCGTGTCCAAATCGAGGAGGGCCAGAACCTGCGGGTGGCGCTCGAGGACGCCAACGACACCGGGATCAACGAACTGTATCTGCGGCGCGGCTCGCTGCCGACCCGCGACACCTACGACCGGCGCTTCGAACTCGCCGCCAGCGCCGACCAGGAGTTGATCCTTGCCGCCCCGCCACCGGGCGTTTGGTACATCTTCGCCTTCGCCAGCCGCGTCCCCGATTCCGGCGAATACACCATTCAGGCCGATGTCGCAGACCTCACCTTGTCCTCCGTGTTTCCCGCCCAATACGGTCAACTGGACGGAGCCGTGTTCCGTCTGCGCGGGGCGGGATTCGTCCCGGGCACTCAGGTTGAACTGGTGGGGCCGACCGGCACCCGTTACCCCGCCGCAGCGGTTGCGGTCGATTCGTTCACTCAACTGAGTGTCACCCTCAACCTGGCGGGACTCGATCCGGGAGCCTATGCCCTCAGCGTCCAGGCCAACGGCGCCGAGCATGCGGTTGCCGACGCGGTGACCGTGATTCCCGGAGGCCAAGCGCGACTGGAAACCCACCTCGTCGTGCCCAGCGTCGTCGGCTATCACCAATTGGCCACAATTTACATCGAGTATCGCAACACGGGCACCGCGGCGATGCCCGCTCCCCTGCTCTCTCTCTCGGCCACGCAGAGCGGGCAGCAGCGCGGTCTCCTGACCTTGGACGCCACGCGGGCCGGCACCGGCCTCTGGGTGTCCAGCATGCCGGAGGGCTTCAGCCACACCGTCCACCTGCTCGGCAACGGCCAAATCCCCGGCTGGCTGCACCCGGGCGAATCCGGACGCGTCCCCGTCTACTACGTCGGCTGGCTCAAACCCTGGGATTTCAGCTACCCGCCTATCGAATTCAACCTGCTGGCCACCACAACCGAAAGCGAAGTCCCCATCGATTGGCCCGCCCTCAAGGCCGCGCTCCGGCCCGGAGCCATCGGCGCCGACGCCTGGGAAATCGTCGCCGCCAACCTCGAACGTGAGATCGGCTCGACCTGGGGCAGTCTGATGGATGTGCTCACGGACAACGCCACCTACCTGGGTCAACTCGGCCAGCGGGTCTCGGATGCCGCCGCCTTGTTCGCCTTCGAGCTTGCCCAGGCGGACAGCCGGATCCCGTTCAATCGACTGGAGCGCGAGCTGGATGCCTTCAGCGACACCCCGGGCCTGCCCTTGGTCTTCGAGCGCAGTTACCCGGCGCTCCTCTCCGCCCGTTTCAACCTGGGCCCCCTCGGACGTGGCTGGACCCATTGCTGGGAAACCTCCGCGGCCGCGGCCGAGGACGGCTCGGTCACCGTCCGCACCCGGGGCAGCGGGGTGCACATCTTCCAACCCGACAACCGCGGCGGCTATCTGGCGCCGACAGGCGATTCCGGCATCCTCACCAAACTGTCTGACGGCCGGTTCCGACTTCAGGAACCGGACGGCCTCACCAGCCTGTTCCGGACCGATGGCCGGCTCGAATCGATCCAAGACCCCAACGGACGCCAACTCAACCTGGAATACACCGGAACCCAACTCACACGGCTGCGACATTCCTCCGGCCACGAGTTTCAGCTCGCCTACAACGCCTCCGGTCGCCTGACCCAACTCGTCGATGCCCAAGGACAATCCACTTCCTTCACCTACGATGCCGCCCAGGAGCATCTCACCGAGGTCCGCTACCCCACCGGCCGCGTCGTCACCTACAGCTACGGCGCGACCGGGGCCCAGACCCACGCCCTCCTCGAGAAAACGGACACCGCTGGCGACCGTCGGTCCTTCACCTACGATGACCGCGGCCGCATCGTCGCGGTGACCCCCAACGAGGGCGAACCGGCCTTGACCCTCCACTACAGTTCCGCTGGCCAGATCGACATCACCGCCGGACAGGTCACCGGCCAGTTCTTCTTCGACGCCGACGGGCAGTTGGTCAAAACCCGCGATGCCAACGGCCTCGTCTACCAGGCCGTCTACGACGCTCAAGGTCAGCTCGTCCAGGTCGTCGATCCCCTCGGTCGAACCACGGCGGGACGCTACGACAGCCGCGGGAACCTCCTCGCCGTCACCGATGTTCTCGGCCAAACGACCGCCTTCGCCTACGATTCCCCGGGTCGGCTCTCCGCCATCACGGATCCCCGCGGCCAGACCACGGACTACGATTACGATACCCGCGGCAACCTCCTGCAAGTCACCTTCCCGGACGCCACCGCCGAACGCTACGTCCGCGATGCTGCCGGACAACTCACGCAGTGGATCCGACCTGGTGGCGCCCGAGTCCAGTTCACTTACGACACCGCCGGACGCGTCTCCCGAATCCAAGCCGACGACGGCACGGATCTGGGTTACGCCTACGATTCCCGGGGCAACCTCACCAACACCACGGACGCCACCGGCACCACCACCTATTCCTACAACGCCAGCAATCAAATCGTGCGCATCGACCTTCCCGGAAGCCGACACCTGACCTTCGCCTACGACGCAGCCGGTCGCCGCAGCTCCGTGACCGACCAAACCGGGTTCACCCTGCGCTACCAATACAACGCCACCGGCCGTCTCCAGCACCTCGCCGATGCTCAAGACCGTTCGCTGGCCGAGTACCACTATGACACCGCCGGACGTCTCGAACGCGTCAACAAAGGAAACGGCACCTACACCGCCTACGCCTACAACCCGGCCGGACGCCTCGTCGCCGTCACCAACGCCAACGCCTCCGGAGAAACACTCTCCCACTTCGCCTGGACCCACGACGACTTCGCCCGCGTCACCACCCTCCAACTCCTGGAGGGCACCTGGAACTACACCTACGACACCCTCGGCCAACTCGTCCGCGCCCATTTCGTCTCGAATACCCCCGATCTCCCCGATCAGGACCTCGTCTACACCTACGACGCCGCGGGGAACCGAACCCAATCCGTCATCCAGGGTAGTACAACGTCCTACACCGCCAATTCCCTGAACCAGTATGCCCAGGCCGGCTCCGCCTTCTTCGCCTACGACCCCGAAGGGAATCTCGCCGCCCAAACCAACGCCACCCAAAGCTGGCACTACACCCACGATGCCCTCGGACGGCTGGTCCAGGTCGACACCCCCGAAGGCAGTTGGCGTTACGACTACGACGCCCTCGGAAACCGGGTCGCGGTTGTCCGCGGCGCGGAACGACAGGAGTTCGTCTTTGACCCGCTGTTGCCGGGCCGCGTCCTCGGCGAGTACGGGGCCGGCGGCGCCTTGGTGGCCCACTACGCCCAGGGAATGGGCCTGGTGAGCCGCGTCGATGCCATCGGCACCGCTCACTACTACGACTTCGACCCTCTTGGTTCAACGGCGGGAATGACCGACGCGACGGGGAGTCTGGTGAACCGATACGTCTACCAGCCGTTCGGGGCCTTGCTGGACGCCGAAGAGGTCGTGCCCAATCCCTTCCGGTTCGTCGGGCGCTGGGGCGTAACCAGCGACGGCTCCGGCTTGTACCATATGCGCGCCCGCGACTACCTGCCCGCTCTCGGCCGGTTCCTCAGCCGCGATCCTCTCGGCCAGCAGGCCGGCCTGAACCTCTACACCTACGCCGCCAATAACCCGGTCAGCTTCATCGACCCGAAAGGCGAAGACGAGGACTTCCCCGGCTTCGACGTCTTCTTCGATGGCAGCGGCCTGAATCAAACCCTCTATCTCTTCCGCAATGCCTACGACCGCGGCTGGGGACGCTTCTTCCAGGCGATGGACGAGCTGCATCTCATGTCGGACGAAGACCGCGCCAGGATCGATTTCGCCTGGCAGTCGTTCGACGCCGTTCTCATGCTCCAAAACGCCTGGGGCTGGGTCACGGACACCGGCGGGAACCTCCTCAACGAGGGGCGCAACTTCCTCGCCCAACGCGGCGCCGAGTTGTCCGCCGAAACCCGGCCCGTCCGGGCCTGGCTCCGCGACACCTGGAGCGGGATCCAGCGCGATGCCGTGAACTGGTACAACACGACTCTGCCCAAGAACATCAACCTGCTCACGCAGTGGTTCTCCACCATGCTCCCGCAGGTCCGCAGCGCCATCAACGACGCCATCCAATGGGCCGGCAACCAGTGGAACAGCCTGACCGCCGGCTCCATCGATCCCAACGAAAAAACCGGCACCGTCGGCGGCGGCACCAACCACTTCGTCTCCGCCGAAGGCGTTCTCAGCTACCGCATCGACTTCGAAAACGACGCGCAGGCCACCGCCCCCGCCCAATACGTCTCCATCGTGGACGATCTCGACGAGAAACTAGATTGGGCCACCTTCGAATTGGCGGAGATCGCTTTTGGCGACTATCTGCTCACCGTCCCCACCGACACCCGCACCCTGACCGTGAACGAGCCCATCAGCTATCTCGGGCACGAACTCACCGTCGAGATCCGCGCCGGCCTCGACCTGGAGAGCGGCCGTTTGCAGGTCACCTTCAGCACGCTGGATCCCCTCAGCGGCCTGCCTCCGGAGGTCACCCTGGGCTTCCTCCCGCCGGAAGACGGAACCGGCCGCGGCCAGGGACATGTCAGCTATCGTGTCCGCCCCAAGGCTGGACTCCCCTCCGGCACCGAGATCTTCAATGTCGCCCAGATCACCTTCGATTTCTCGGTCACCATCGCCACCGATCAGGTGGATCCTCACGATCCGAGCAAGGGAACCGACCCCGCCAAACGGGCGCCCGTCACCCTGGACGCCGCCACACCGGCCAGCCAGGTCCAACCGC
>CAYSPU010000073.1:0-22931 GCA_964432995.1 uncultured Verrucomicrobiota bacterium | reverse complement strand
CGACGACGCGTTCGGCCGGTGAGGCTGCTGCCCGCCGGGACGGCGGGCGGTCCGGAAGATGGCCAGGCATCCGCCTCTTCGGACCGCACCGTTTGCGGGCGCGAGGAAGGGATCTCCTTGCAGGGGAAGGACTTTTTTCTGTTGTTGGGGTGGATCTGGCACCGTCATTGCTCCTCTTCCCGTTGATTCGCGCCAAGTCGGAAAACGTGGAAATCCCGAGAGATCGGTTCCGGAAGAATTCTATGCAATCGATGGTTTCGTCCCGCGGGCTGAGCGCACTTCTGTCGGTTGGAGTTCTGTGCTGCAGCGTTCGTATTCAACTCGTTGCGCAAACCAGCGGTGTGCTCCGCGAAGTCTACACGGGAATCGCCGGAGAGACCGTTGCGGATCTGACCAACAGCGTCAACTACCCTGGCAATCCGAGCCGGGAGGAAATTCTGACCCAGTACTTCGAGGCGCCCACCGACCTGGAGGACACCTACGGGCAGCGTTTGCGCGCGCTCCTTATCCCACCCACGACCGGCAACTACGTTTTCTGGATCGCGAGCGACGACAACTCCGTTCTCTGGCTCAGCAGCGACGCCACTCCGGCGAACAAGGTGGCCATCGCCGAGGTCCCCGGATGGACCAGTTCCAGGGAGTGGACAAAGTACTCTTCGCAGGTGTCCTCTTCCCAGTATCTCACGGCGGGCCAGCAGTATTACATTGAAGCCCTGATGAAAGAGGGCGGTGGCGGCGACAACCTGGCCGTCCGTTGGCAGTTGCCCAGCGGCAGCATCGAGGAACCGATCCCCGCTTCGCGCCTGCTGGTCTACGGTCTGGGGCCGCCGGAGATCACCCAACAGCCCGGCAGCGTCACCGTCGTCGAAGGCGGGACAGCCACTTTCTCCGTTCAATTGGCCCGGACCATCGGGGCCACCTACCAATGGCTCCGCGGCGGCAGCAGCATTCCTGGCGCCACCAACGCCTCCTACTCCTTGTCGCCGGTAGCGCTCGCCGACAGCGGTGCCCAGTTCCGCTGTTCCGTCGCGAATCCCTACGGCTCCACCAATAGCACCTCCGCCACGCTCACTGTTCAGGCCGATACCACCGCCCCAACCCTGGTCTCCGTGGTCAACCCGGGCGACCCCCAGATGGTGACCGTGCTCTTCTCCGAGCCCGTCGAAACCGCGTCCGCCACGACCTCTGCCAACTACAGCCTCAACAACGGCGCCTCCGTCACCTCCGCCACCTTCGCCGGTGACACTCGCACCATCCTTCTCAAAACCTCGACGCTCTCCCGCGGCGTCACCTACACCCTTACCGTCGTCAATGTCCGCGACCGCTCGACGGCGGCCAACCCCATCCAAGCTCCCAACAACCAGAAGAGCTTCACCATCGACTACACCGCAGCCGACATCGCCAGTCTCTATCCGAATCTCGAACCAATCGGCCCCTCGAGCCGCCGCGGCGGGTTGGTCTTCTCCGAGATCATGTACCATCCCACCAACCGAACCGACGGGCGCGTCCTCGAGTTCGTCGAGATCTACAACTCGCAGGTCTTTGCCGAGAACATCGGCGGTTGGCGGATCACCGGCACCATCGATTTCACCTTTCCCACCAACACGACGATCGCCGCCGGCGGCTACCTCGTCGTTGCCCCCAACCCCGCCGACGTCCAGGCCGTCTACGGCATCTCCGGAGTGCTGGGGGGATTCACCGACCGCCTTTCGAACAGTGAGGGCACCCTCCGCCTCCGCAACCTGGGCGGTGCGGTCATTCTGGAAGTCACCTACTCCGCCGACCCCCCGTGGCCGGCCGCCGCGGACGGCGCGGGCCACTCGCTGGTCCTGGCCCGCCCCAGCTTCGGTGAGGCCAGTCCCACCGCCTGGGCCGCCAGCGACCTCATCGGGGGTAGTCCCGGCCGCGCCGAAACCACAGCCGCCAACCCCTACCGCACCGTGGTGATCAACGAGTTCCTCGCCCACACCGACCCTCCGGATATCGACTCCGTCGAACTCTACAACTATGGCACTGCGGCGGTGAACCTGAGCGGCTGCATTCTCACCGATGACCCGGAAGCGGCTCGCTTTGTCATCGGCTCCGGCGTGACCATTCCCGCCGGCGGATTCGTTACCTATACCACCAACGAGTTGGGCTTCGCCTTGAACGCTTCCGGCGAAACGCTCTACCTCTTCAACCCCGCCGCCACCAAAGTCCTCGACGCCGTCCGTTTCGAAGACCAGGAGAACGGGGTCTCCAGCGGCCGCTACCCCGATGGCGCCCCGGCGTTCTACCGACTCGCGAGCCCCACCTTCGGCGCGGAAAACGCCAAGCCCCTCGTCAGCCCGGTGGTGCTCAACGAGATTCTCTACAACCCCATCTCCGGAAACGACGACGACGAATACGTCGAACTGCACAACCGCACCGGGGTAGGCGTGAGCCTCGCCGGGTGGCGCCTCAGCGGCGGCATCGATTATGAATTCCCGATCGGCGCCACCATCGCCGCCAACGGCTACGTCGTCGTCGCCAACAACCGGGACCGCCTTCTCGCCAACTACCCCAATCTCGCCGCCAACCCCGGCATCGTCTACGGCGACTACGGCGGCAATCTCGCCAACGGCGGCGAGCGCATCGCCCTCAGCATGCCCGACGACCTCATCGACATCGTGGGCTCGTTCACCGTCACGAACACCATTCACGTGGTCGTCGACGAGGTCACCTACCGTGACGGCGGACGCTGGGGGCGTTGGTCCGACGGCGGCGGCAGCAGCCTCGAGCGCATCGACCCGCACAGCGACGCCCGCCAGGCCCCCAACTGGGCCGACAGCGATGAGTCCGCCAAAAGCCCCTGGGTCACCGTCGAGTTCACCGGCACCCTCGATAACGGCGCCATGGCTGCGGCTGACGCCCTCCACCTCTTTCTCCAGGATGAAGGGGAATGCCTGGTCGACAATGTCGAGGTCGTCACCACGGGCAACATGGTGAGCAACGGCGGCTTCGAGTCCGGATCTGCGGGCTGGTATTTCCAGGGAACTCACGACCAGTCCACCATCGAAGACACCGGCGGCTACGGCGGCGGAAAGTGCCTCCACCTCCGCGCCAGCGCCCGCGGCGACACCGGCGCCAACCGCGTCCGCACCCCGCTCACTTCCTCCCTGTCCAGCGGCTCGGTCGCCACCCTGCGCGCCAAGGTCCGCTGGCTCAAGGGCAACCACGAAATCCTCCTTCGTCTGCGCGGCAACTACCTCGAGGCCTTCACCAACATCGTGGCCGCCCGCAACCTCGGCACTCCCGGAGCAGTCAACAGCCGCTATCTCTCCAACGTCGGCCCCGCCATCCACGATGTCAGCCACAGCCCCATCACCCCGTCCGCCGGCCAGGCGGTAACCGTTCGCGCTCAGGTGGGCGATCCCGACGGCGTCGCCGCCTTGACCCTCCAATACCGTGTGGATCCCGCCACCAATTTTACCGCGATCAGCATGACCTACCGGGGCGCCGGGCTCTATACCGCGACCATCCCCGGGCAGACCTCCGGAAGCATCGTCGCCTTCCATATCCAGGCCGCCGATGCCTCCTCGCCTGTCGGCTCCACTCGGTTCCCGGATGACGCCCCGACCCGCGAGTGCCTGATCCGGTTTGGCGATCCGGTTCTCAGCACGGGCCGCGTCGGCACCTACCGCCTCTGGGTCACCCAGGCCACCATCAACCGCTGGACCGCCCGCGAACGCAACAGCAACGATCCTCTCGACGGCACCTTCGCGTATGGCACCCACCGTGTCGTCTACAACATCGGCACCCTCTACAGCGGCAGCCCCTGGCACACCCCCGGATACAACGGACCTCTCGGCAATATCTGCGATTACGTGGTCCGCTTCCCCGCCGACGACGATTTCCTCGGTGACACCGACCTGGTGCTCGCCAGCACCGGAAACCTCAGCAACGATTCCACCGCCCAACGCGAGCAGACCGCCTTCTGGATGCTCCAGCAACTCGGAGTCCCCACTCTCTACCGTCGCTTCTTCAACCTCGTCATCAACGGACAACAACGCGCTACCATCTACGAGGATGCTCAACAACCCGGCAGCGACATCATCGACACGTGGTATCCGGACGACGCCGATGGCGACCTCCACAAGATCGAGGATTGGTTCGAGTTCGACGACAGCGGCGACACCAGGCTGGGCAATGTCGACGCGACGCTGCAGGATTTCACCACGACCGGCGGGGTCAAGAAGTTGGCGCGCTATCGCTGGTGCTGGCGCAAACGCGCCGTGAAAGACTCCGCCAACGATTACGTGAATCTCTTCGCGCTCGTCGACACCCTCAACTCCACCCGCCCCGAACCCTACACCTCCCAGATCGAGACCTGGATCGACATCGAGGAGTGGGTCCGCATCATCGCCGTCGAGCACATCGTCGGCAACTGGGACAGCTACGGCCACAGCCGCGGCAAGAACATGTACGCCTACAAACCCGCGCTCAGTCCCTGGGTGCTGCTGCCGTGGGACATCGACTTCCTCTTCGACAACGGAGGCGATGATGCGAGCACGACGGTTGACCCCAACAGTTTCTCGATCACCGACCCGGTTCTGAGGACGTTCCTCACGTTCCCGCCGGTGACGCGCGCTTATTGGCGCGCCATCGAAGACGCCATCAGCGGGCCGATGGTATCGACCACCGTCTCCACCTTGATGAACGCCAAGTACAATGGCCTGACCGCCGCCGGCATCGGCGTGAGTTCCCCCAGCAGCACGATCAGTTGGATCGCCACCCGCCGGAGCAACCTCCAGACCCAACTGGCCGGAGTCGCCGCCAGTTTCAGCATCACCAGCAACGGCGGAAACAACTTCAGCACCAACCAAAACTACATCACCCTCACCGGCACCGCCCCCATCAGCGTCAAAACCATCGAAGTCAACGGCGTCGCCTATCCTCCCACCTGGACCGGCCTCACGAGCTGGAGCCTCACCTACGCCCTCACTGCCGGCAACAACGCCCTCAGCATCGTGGGCTACGACCTCCGTGGCAACCCCGTCAGCGGCGCCACCGACAGCATCACCGTCAACTACACCGGTGCCAGCGAGTTGCCCCAGGATTTCCTCGCCATCAACGAGATCATGTACAACCCCGCCGTGCCGGACACCTCCTTCATCGAGATTCACAACCACTCCTCCAACACGGCCTTCGACCTCTCCAACTTCCGCATCGACGGCGCGGACTTCGCCTTCCCCGAAGGCACCATCATCCCCGCCGGCGGCTTCCTCGTCGTGGTCAATGACCCCTATGCCTTCGCCGGCGCCTACGGCGCCGAAATCCCCGTCGACGGCATCTATCAGGGCCGCCTCGATAACGGGGGCGAGACCCTCAAACTCGTCCAACCCGGCCTCACCCCGGACCTGGATGCGGTCATCGACGAAGTGACGTACGACGACGACGCCCCCTGGCCGTCCGAAGCCGATGGCTACGGCCCGTCCCTGCAGTTGATCGACCCGACGCAGGACAACAACCGGGTCGCCAACTGGGCCGCCACCCTTGGCGGCGGCGCCGCGGGCGGCACCAACACCCTCATCACCATGACGGACACGTGGCGTTACAACCAGTCTGGAACCGACCTGGGAACCGCCTGGAAAGAAACCACCTACAACGACGCCTCATGGTCTTCCGGCGCTGCGCTGCTCTACAACGAGAGCGCTGACTTGCCCGCCGCCAAGAACACTCCCTTGAACATCGGCAACACCACCTATTACTTCCGCAAGACCTTCACCTACTCCGGGAATCCCGCCACCACCGCACTCCGTCTCTGGGCCATCCTCGACGACGGCGCCGTCGTCTACCTGAACGGCCGGCCGGTCCGCTGGATCGGAATGGATGAAGGCGTCATCCCCACCTACAGCACCTTCGCCTCTCGGACCGTCGGCGACGCCACTCTGGAAGGTCCGTTGACGATCGATTCGACCTACCTCGTCGCCGGCGTCAACGTCATCGCCGTCGAAGTCCACCAGGTCAACAGCGGCAGCACCGACATCGTCTTTGGCCTGGCGCTGGAAGCGGTCACCACCGCCGCCAAACCGTATACCCCCCGCGCGGCCAACTCCGTCGCCCAGTCCCTCCCGGCACTGCCTCTCGTCTGGCTCAACGAAGCCCAGCCCAACAACGTCTCCGGTGCCCAGGACCGCTTTGGCGACCGCGATCCGTGGGTCGAGCTCCATAACTCCGGCACGACCGCCGCCGATCTCACCGGCTACTACCTCAGCGACACCTATACCAACCTGACCAAGTGGCCCTTCCCCGACGCCACCTCTCTCGCCAGCGGCGGTTTTCGCCTCGTCTGGTGCGACAACGAACCCGGCGAAACCGGGAGCGGTGAACTCCACTCAAGCTTCCGCCTCTCCAGCACCGGCGGTTCCGTCGTCCTCACCAAGGTCAGTGGCAGCGTCACGACGATCGTCGACTACCTCAATTACCCGGCGATCAACGTCGACCAAGCCTACGGCGCCTTCCCCGATGGCACCCCCACCAAACGCCTCAAGCTCTACTACGCCACGCCGAGCGGCCCCAACACTAATGCTTACCCCGGTTTCCCGATCACGATCAATGAATGGCTGGCGGGCAACACGATCACCCTCCCCGACACCGACGGCGACTTCGAGGACTGGTTCGAACTCTACAACGCCGGCTCCACCGCGGTGGATCTCTCCGGCTTCACCCTCACCGATGACACCAACAACCCCGCGCTCTGGACCATCCCCGACAACACCATCATCCCGGCCAACGGATACCTCCTCGTCTGGGCCGACGGCGAACCCGGCCAGAACGAGGCCGGCGCCACCGAGCTCCATGCCGATTTCAAACTCGGCGCCGGCGGTGACACCATCGCCCTCTACGCCCCCAACGGCACCAACCTCGACCTCGTCACCTTCGGCCAGCAGACAAACGACGTCAGCCAGGGCCGTTACCCTGACGGCAATTCCGGTGACTTCTACTTCATGTCCGTCCCGACACCCAGGGCGGCCAATTCGCTGGACATCGTCATCAGCAACAGTCCGCCCCTGCTCACCTTGATCGGCGCCAAGTCCGTCAATGAGACCGAGACCCTGCATTTCACGGCCACCGCCACGGATCCTGACACCGCCCAGACCCTCACCTTCACCCTCGACGCCGGCGCCCCCGCCGGAGCCTCCATCAACTCCGAAAGCGGCGTCTTCTCCTGGACCCCCACCGAGGCGCAGGGACCGGGCTCTTACTCCATCACGGTGCGTGTCACCGACAACGGCACCCCCGCCTACAGCGACTACGAGATTCTTACTGTCACCGTCGCTGAACTGAACTCCGCCCCCACCTTGTCGGCGGTCGACGACCAGACGGTGGGCGAGTTGGCCCCCCTCACCCTGGCGCCAGCCGCGTCCGACCCGGACCGGCCCACACAGACGCTCACCTTCAGTCTCGAACCGGGCGCGCCTGCCGGCCTGACCATCGATCCCTCCACCGGTCTCCTCGCCTGGACTCCCCTCGAGAACCAGGGCCCCGGCACCTACTCCGTCACCATCGTCGTCACCGACAACGGCTCCCCGCCCCTCAACGCGGCGCGCACCTTCTCGATCGCCGTCAGCGAGGTCAACACCGCCCCAACCCTCGTCCGCCCCGCTGACCAGACCATCAGCGAACTGTCACCCTTTGACTTGCAGCTCACGGCCACGGACGGCGACATCCCGGCGAATACCCTGACCTTCGGCCTCATCAACGGGCCCAGCGGTCTGACCGTGAGCTCAGGCGGCCTCCTCTCCTGGACCCCAACCGAAAACCAAGGCCCCTCCACCAACGCGGTCACCCTCTACGTGGTCGATAACGGATCGCCCAACCTCACCAACACCGCGTCCTTCAGTATCGTCGTCAGCGAGGTGAACACCGCCCCCGTCCTCACCTCCATCGGCAACCAGTCCGTCGACGAAGGCTCCGCCCTCACCTTCCAGATCTCCGCGACGGATGCCGATCTGCCCGCTCAGACGCTCACTTACTCGATGGACGCCGGGGCCCCCAGCGGAGCCACCTTCGACGCCGGCACGCGCACCTTCACCTGGACCCCCACCGAGACCCAGGGGCCTGGCACCAACACTGTCACCTTCCGCGTCGCCGATGGCGGGTCGCCCGCCCAGAGCGACAGTGAAGCGATCCAGATCATCGTGAACGAAGTGAACACCGCCCCGGTGCTCGCCGCGATTGACGATCAAACGACCACGGCCGGAACCCTGTTGACTTTCACCGTCTCCGCAACCGATCCGGACCTGCCGGCGAATACACTGCAGTACGAACTCGATCCCGGCGCGCCCGCCGGCGCCGCCATCAATCCCGACACCGGCGTCTTCTCCTGGACCCCAACCCCCGAGCAAGCCCCCGGCACCAACTCCGTCACCATCACCGTCACGGACAACGGCGTGGCGCCGCTCTCCGATACCGTGACCTTCGTCATCCGAGTGGACTCCGCTGCTGTGCTCCGGCTCACGGAGATCGCCCTCGATCCTGCGGGGAACCTGTCGCTGAGCTGGATCTCCACTGCGGGCAAGACCTATCGCCTGGACCACCGGCCGGCACTCGGTAGCGGCGACTGGATCCTCGGCAGCGAATACCCGGCCACCGACACCACGACCACCGTCGTGCTTCCACCCGACGGCAGCCCCGAACGCTACTATCGCGTGGTTCAACTGGATTAATCGCCGCCGCGCGGTATCGTCTCCCGCGGATGATTGCCCGACTCGCTTACGGCCAGGGCCACCGCGCGGTGGAGTTGCCTGCCGACCGCACCACGGTCATCGAACCGCGCCACGCGCCGGAACTCCCCGATGAACGGGCCACACTGCAGACCGCTCTCGAGCACCCGGTCGAGTGCCCACCGCTGCGCCAGTGGATCCGCCCCGGAGGCCGCGTCTGCATCGCCTTCACGGACAGCACGCGGGCGACGCCCAACGACCGCCTCATCCCTTGGCTCCTCGATTACCTGGCGGACGTGCCGGCGGATCGGATTACCCTGCTGAACCAACTCGGCACCCACCGACCCAATACGCGCGTCGAACTCGCCCGCATGCTGACGCCGTCTGTGCTGGAGCGCTACCGCGTCCTGAACCACGAACCGGAGAATCCGGACGCCCTCGTACCGGTGGGCCGCCTCCGCGACGGCACCCCCGCCCTCGTCAACCGCCATCTCGTCGAGGCGGATCTCCGCATCATCACCGGCTTCATCGAACCCCATTTCTTCGCGGGCTTCAGCGGGGGGCCCAAGGGCATCCTCCCGGGCTGCGCCGGGTTGTCGACCGTGCTCAGCCACCATGGCCCACGGAACATCGGCCACCCCAACGCGACCTTCGGCGTTACCGACGGCAATCCCCTCTGGGAGGAGTTGCGGGATGTAGCCCTGCAGGCGGGCCCCGCCTTCCTCCTCAATGTCACGTTGAACGAACGCCGCCGTCTCACCGGAGTTTTCGCGGGCCAGCTCGTCGACGCCCACCGCGCCGGAGTCGCCCATGTCCGCCGGTCGGCAATGTGTCCCGTCAATACCCTCTTCGAGGTCGTCGTCACCTCGAACAGCGGTTCGCCGCTCGATCAGAACCTGTACCAAACCGTGAAAGGCATGAGCGCCGCCGCCCGCATCCTCAAACCAGGAGGCACGCTCATCGTCGCCAGCGAATGTCGCGAAGGTGCCCCCGCCAACAGCTCCTACGAACGTCTGCTCCGAGAAAGCCGCGACGCCACCGACCTTCTGCGGCGGTTGCGTCAGGCCCATCACGTGATCCCCGATCAGTGGCAGGTTCAGATCCAAGCCCAGATCCAACTCCGCGCGCGCGTCCTCCTCCACAGCGCCCTCCCCGAGGACGTCGTTCGGGCCTGCCACCTCCAACCGTGTGCGGACATCGGACGCGCCGTGCGGGACGCCCTGGACCAGGCGGGGCCCAGCGCCCGAGTTGCCGTGCTCCCGCAAGGCCCGCTGACCATCCCGCACCTCAACTGACACTTCGCTCGCTGAAACTTTTTGCCTTTTTCGAATCGCCACCCCAAGCTCTGCAGCCGTGACGCAACCGCTGGCCCTCCTGGTCTACGAGGAACTGCTGCCGGGCAGCCAATTGGTCAACCGGCTCCGCGAACTCGGCTACCGGGTGAAGTGCCTGAACACGACCTCCCTGCTCGTGTCAACGGCCCGCGACGAAAAGCCGATGATCATCGTGCTCGATCTCCTCTGGAAGAGCGGGGACATCGTCGCCGCGATCACGGCGCTGCGGGCAGACCCCGAGACCGCGCACGTTCCGATCCTGGCGTTCTGTCCCCTGAAAGAGCGCAAGCTGCAGCAGGCGGCGCGGTCTGCCGGCGCCACCCTGGTGGCGGCCAGCAACCGGTTGCTGGGGCAATTGGAAGCCCTTCTCGGCCAAGCGCTTGAGCTCGAGTAGCTCCGTCACAGAAGGCAAGTCGCCCTCCCACGGAGCCGGATTTGAGAGCGACTAATCCTTGACGTTAGACTTCGGACACTATTAAATCCCCGCGAATTATCTAAGGCGTATGCAGTTATCCGTTTAATTCCTGGAGGCGTCCGCTCACTAGGTTCTACCGGAGAAGGGGTCTGTTTGCGCCTGGATAGGAAGTAGGAGAACGTTATGGCCAGTGGCAAGGTCAAGTGGTTCGATAACAAGAAGGGTTTCGGTTTCATCATCCAGGAAACCGGCCCCGACGTGTTCGTGCATCATACGGCCATTCTTGGACAGGGTTTCAAGACGCTGAATGAAGGCGAGGTTGTCGACTTCGAGGTCGTCGAAAGCGGCAAGGGACTGAAGGCTCAGAACGTACAGCGCAATCAACCTGTCCAGCAGTGACTCTCCGGCCTCCGGGCCGGACACCCTCCACCCACCCGCGCGGTCACCCGACCGCCCCACGCCAAGGTGCTTCATGCCTGAGGGCCTGCCTCACGGTGGGCTGGTGGAGTCCCTCTATCTCCACGTCCCTTTCTGCGCCCGGAAGTGTTCCTACTGCGCCTTCTACTCCGAGGTCGCATCCCCCGGGTTGGTCGACCGCTACCTCAGCGCTGCCCTGAGAGAACTCGAACAGCAGGTCCCCCGCCTGCGACCCCGAACCGTCTACTTCGGCGGCGGCACCCCCACCCTCCTCCGCGAACATCACTGGGAACAACTCTTCGACTCCTTCCTCGCCTGGTTTCCTGAAGCGCCAGCCGAATGGACGGTCGAATGCAACCCCGCCACACTCTCGCTCGACAAGGCCCGCTTGCTCCGCGCCGGCGGCGTCAACCGGATCTCGCTCGGCGCCCAGTCCTTCGATCCCGGGGTCCTCGCCCGACTGGGCCGGTTGCACACCCGCGAGGATGTGTTCCGCGCGTTCGACCAACTCCGACAGGCGGGATTCGACAACGTGGGCCTGGACCTGATGTTCGCCGTGCCGGGACAGGACCTCGCTTCCTGGCGAGACACCGTGCAGCAGGCCCTCGCCCTCGAATGCGAGCATCTTTCCTCCTACGAAGTCACCTACGAGGAGGACACCCCGCTCTACGAGCAACTGCAAGCAGGCGCCTTCCGCGTGGACGAAGACCTCGCCTGCCAGATGTATCGCGAACTCCAGGAGGCACTCGAGTCCCACGGACTGCGACAATACGAGGTGGCCAACTTCGCGCGCGGTCCCCTGGACCCTTCCACTGGTCTCCCCGCCCGCGCCTGCCGACACAATGTGAACTACTGGCGGGGCGGTTCCTTCCTGGGCCTCGGCCCCAGCGCCAGCAGCTTTCACCACGCCGTCCGCTGGAAGAACGTCGCGAACACCGAGAGCTACTGCACTCTCATCGAACAGGGCCGATCCCCCGTCGAGTCGCGCGACGAACTCACTCCACTGGCGCGCGCCGGCGAGATCGCCGCCTTTGGCCTTCGCATGGTGATCGGCTGGCGATTCGACGAATTCCAGCGAACCACCGGCTTCGATCTCCGCACCGATTGGCGCAACGAACTCGAGGAACTCCAACGCCTCGGTTGGGCCACGGAGGACGACACCGGCTTCCGCCTCACCCGCGAGGGACTCCGCTTCGCCGACGCCGTCGCCGAACAACTGCTCCGATAGACAAGGTCAGAAGTCGGAAGTCAGAAGTCAGTCGGCGCAATCCCGGAGCCGACAGAACGCCCGTTCGCACGGGCGAAACCTGCGCTGCGACGGGGGACGAACGAACCTCCAGCGCCACCTACTCGAGGATCCGGGATCCCCTCCCCTTCGCGCCTTTGTTTCTTCGTTGCTATCCCCATCCCTCGCCGACGTGCCGACGTGCCGACCCTGTGCCCGCGTTCCCCACAGGCCTTGTCGTTCATGCAGATGGAACGGCGGACCTGCTCCAATCCGTGTTCATCCGCGTTCATCCGTGGTTGTTCATCCCTGGCTCCTGGCTCCTGGCTCCCGGCTTCTCCTACTTCACATCGCCGATCATGCGCTTGATGGGGCGGGCGAAGAGGGCCAGCAGCAGTCCCACCAGCAGGGCGGCCTCGACCATCGTGAGGTACTGGCCCGGCATCGATTGGAGGGATTCCTTGCCGAAGTAGCCGGCGATGAGCCCGCTCATCAGATTGCCGAGCGACGTCGCCGTGAACCAGAGCCCCATCATTTGGCCCACGAACCGGGCCGGGGCGAGCTTGGTCACCCAGCTCAAGCCGATCGGGCTGAGACAGAGTTCGCCAAACGTGTGGAAGAGGTAGGTCAGGATCAGCCACGTGGGCCAGACCTTCTCCGCGCTCTGCAGCACGCGGAAGGAGCCGATGGCCATGACGGCGAAACCGGCAGCCAGGAAGATCAAGCCGAACGCAAACTTGAGGGGGGCCGACGGTTCGAGCAGCCGGGCGGACAGAGTGATCCAGAGCCAGCCGAACCATGGTGCCAGGAGGAGGATGAAGAGGGCGTTCACGGACTGGTAGTAACCGGCCGGATGTTCTCCCGCGGGGAAGAACCCTCCCAGAAACGACCGGTCCGTATACCGCTCGGCGAAGAGGTTCAAGGTCGATCCCGCCTGTTCGAAGCCCGACCAGAAGACCGCGGAGGCGAGGAAGAACACCGCGACGACCACCACCCGGCGGCGCTCGACCCGCGAAAGCCTGCCGAACAACAACAGCCACGCGAAGAAACTCATCGCCAACAGGAGAATGAGCATCCCGGTGCCGCGCGCCAACTGGACCGGGTTCACGCGAATCGCTCTCGTCAGCAGCAGGATGACCACGACCACCAACAGACCCACCCCGCCGCCCAGCAGCATCCTGTTCCGACGCCGTGCCCGTCGACCGGCCTCCTCGTTCTCGACCGGCGCGGGGCTTTCCCCAATGCCGCCCAGGTGCCCGCGCAGACACCGGTACTGGATCAGGCCAAACAACATCCCCACCCCCGCCGCCCCGAAACCGTAATGCCAGTTCACGTTCTCTCCGAGATAGCTGCAGGCCAGCGGACCGAGCATCGCTCCCAGGTTGATCCCCATGTAGAAAAGCGAGAAGCCCGCGTCCCGACGGGCGCCGCCATCGGGATAGAGCTGCCCCACGATGGCGGAGATATTGGGCTTGAGCAACCCGGTCCCGAGGACCACGAACAACAGCCCCAGAAAGAAGATCGGCCGCCCCGGGAGCGCCTCGCTGAAGCCGGGCAGCGCGAGAGTGAAGTGGCCGATCATGATCAGGATGCCCCCGTTCCAGATGGCCTTCTGCGCGCCCAACAACCGGTCGGCCACCCAACCGCCCGGGAGCGCCACCAAATACACCGCGGCGACATAAAGGCCATACAGCGCCGTGGCCGTTTTGTCGTCGAAGCCGAGCCCGCCCTCCGCCGCCGGCGCCGTCATGAAAAGGATCAGCAGCGCGCGCATTCCGTAGTAACTGAAGCGCTCCCACATCTCGGTGAAGAACAGCGTCCGAAGCCCCAGAGGATGGCCGAAGAACCGTCGGTCCGCGGCCTTCGGCGCGAGCGGGTCAGCAGGTGTCACGGGCCCGGAGCATCCCAGCCGCGTTGCCCGACGTCAACCGATCTGGCACGCCCGCAGGGAAAAATCATCCGCGGCAGTGTTTGCGGCTTTTCCCGGGCTCTGGTATGGGAAGCCCGCGACTGTTTACACGATGAATCCTTTCTGCACTCTCACCCTGTTGGGTCTGGTGACACCCCTGGCCATGATGTACGCCGCTTCGAGTTCGGTGACCGTGGTGGACAAGCCCGACATCGCCATCCCCAACCAACACTACGTCGGCAACCGCGCCCCGCTCACGCCCAGCCCGCTCCTGAAGCTGCCGATCGGTAGTGTCCGCCCCGAGGGCTGGACCCGGCGCGTGTTGCGGCTCCAGGCGGATGGCTTCCACGGGCATCTGACGGAGATCAGCGCCTTCCTGAAGAAGGAGAACAACGCCTGGCTGAGTCCGACCGGCCGGGGTGAGCGCGGCTGGGAAGAGCCCCCTTACTGGCTCAAGGGTTTTCAGGATTGCGCCTATCTCCTCCAGGACGAGCGTCAGATGAAGGAAGCACGGATCTGGATCGAAGGGGCCATCAACAGCCAGCAGCCGGATGGCTGGTTCGGCCCGGGCGAGGGGCGCACCGGTTTGGCCACCGACCTCAAAGGGCGCTCCGACCTCTGGCCGAACATGGTCATGCTGTTCTGCCTCCAGTCATTCTACGAGCAAACCGCCGACGCCCGGGTGCTCGAGCTAATGAAGCGCTACTTCCGGCACCTGTCCACCATTCCCGAGGAGGAGTTCATGCCCGGTTACTGGCCCAAGATGCGTGCCGGCGACCAGATCCACAGCATCTTCTGGCTCTACAATCACACGGGCGAATCGTGGCTGCTGGACCTCGCCCACAAAACCCACCGCCAGGCCGCCCGCTGGGACCGCGACGTGATCGATTGGCACAACGTGAACCTCGCCCAGGGCTTCCGCGAACCGGCCGTCTACGCCCAACTCAGCCACAACCCGCAGGACCTCCAGGCGACCTACCGGAACTGGCAGAAGATCCGCGACGCCTACGGCCAGGTCCCCGGCGGCATGTTCGGCGGCGACGAGGTCAGCCGCCCCGGCTACACCGGCCCGCGCCAAGCCATCGAAACCTGCGGCATCGTCGAGGAAATGCTCTCCGACGAAATCCTCCTCGGGATCACGGGCGACCTGGTCTGGGCCGAGCGCTGCGAGGACGCCGCGTTCAACAGCCTGCCGGCGGCGCTGACCGCCGACCTGAAGGCCCTCCGTTACCTGACGGCGCCAAACCAGCCCAAAAGCGACGCAGTCAGCAAATCGCCCGGCATCATGAACGGCGGTCCGATGTACCACATGGACCCTCACAACCACCGTTGCTGCCAGCACAACTTCGGGCATGGCTGGCCGTACTTCGTCCAGCACCTCTGGTATGCCACCCCCGGCAACGGCCTCGCCGCCGTTCTCTACGCCCCGTGCACCGTCACCGCCAAGGTCGGCGGCGGCACCCCAGTCACCATCCGCGAAGAAACCCGCTATCCCTTTGAAGAATCGATCCGACTGGAACTCGAGACCCCAACCGCCGTCCGGTTTCCTCTCCATCTCCGCGTGCCGGCCTGGTGCGCCCGCGCCGAGCTCCGCCTGAACGGAAAGAAGCTGAACGCCACCCCTCTCCCCGGACGCTACCTGAAGCTCGATCGGGAATGGCAATCCGGCGATGTCGTCGAACTGCGGCTCCCCATGGAGATCCGACTGCGCACCTGGGAAAGGAATCGCCACACGGTGAGCGTCGATCGCGGGCCCCTGACCTACTCTCTGGAAATCAAGGAGAAGTATGTCCGGCACGGCGGGACCGATCCCTGGCCGGCCTGGAACATCTTCCCCGATTCGCCGTGGAACTACGGCCTGGCGCTCGACGCCAGACAGCCCGCCAATTCCTTCAAGGTCCAGAAACGCGCCTGGCCGGCGGATGACCAACCCTTCGGCGTCAACGCTTCCCCCATCGCGCTCCGAGCCAAGGGCCGCCGCATCCCTCAATGGCAACTGGACCAAAACGGCCTTGTGCGCGAAGTCCTCGAGAGCCCCGTGCGCTCGACCGAGCGCGTCGAGAACATCACGCTCGTCCCCATGGGCGCCGCCCGACTCCGCATCTCGGCCTTCCCGGTGATCGGCCAGGGACCGTCAGCCGCGGACTGGCCGTTCCCGAAGATCGCCCCGGTGCGGGCTTCCCACTGCCACGACAACGATACGGTGGACGCCATTGTCGACGGGATTGTGCCGGGGCGTTCGGGAGACACGTCGATCCCGCGGTTCACCTGGTGGGACCATCGGGGGACGCAAGAGTGGCTGGAATGGACCTTGCCTGCCGCCCGGCGCGTTTCGCAGGTTGAGGTGTATTGGTTTGACGACACGGGCGCGGGCCAGTGTCGGGCGCCCGCCTCCTGGCGGTTGCTGTATCGCCAGGGGGGGAAGTGGGTGCCGGTCTTCGGGGCTTCGGGCTTCGGCGTCGCGCTGGACCGGTTCAACACGACGAGCTTCGAGCCGGTCACGACCGATGCCTTGCGCATCGAGGTGACGCTGCGCGAAGGCTTCTCGGGTGGCGTGCTCGAGGCGCGCGTCGGCGGGAGCTGAGGTGCGCGCAAGCGGTGATGGTGCGGCGCGCCCGGAGGTCGCGCCCCGCCTCACAGCACCTCGGTGGTGCCGGGCATCGCCACGGGGTAGCGCCCGTTGGCATCCGGCACGACCGGCGGCGGGGAGTCGGCGGCGAGCGCGTCCAGTCCCGGCGCCAGTTCGCGATTGGAGGCCAGCGCCTGTTCGTAGGTGATGGTCTGGCCGCATTCGCAGGCCATGCGCCCCATGATGGCGGTGAGGCAGGCCCGGGCGCAGCGCTCGGTTTCGTTGTGGGGCTTGTTGTTGCGGATGGCGTCGAAGAGGAGGTCGTGCTCGACCTGGTAGGCGTTGCACTCCGGTCCCTGGTAACGCCAGATGATGTTGGCGGTTGTCTGCCGGTGCCCCCGGAACAGGCGGGGCGACGGGATGCCCTCGCCGAGTTCGGCGGAACCGGTTGTTCCGTGGATGGTGTCCCCGAAGAAGCCGTAGCAGTTGGCGATGTGCCGGCCTTGGGCGAAGAGGCGGGTGCCGTCCGGGAACGTGTATTCGGCGCCGTAGTGATCGAACAACTGATCCGGGGCGGTGCGGACTTGGCGGCCGCCCATGCCCTGAACGGAGACCGGCCAGGCGTTCTTGACCCAGCAGCAGACGTCGATGTTGTGGATCAGCCAGTCGACGAGGAAACTGCCATTCAGCCAGGTGAAGCAGCTATAGTTGGTAATCTGGTAATCGAGTTCCCTCATCCCCGGGCTTTTGGGGCTGAGCCCCACCGGGTCATGCATCCGGTAGGCCCACGCGGTGATCACCTCGCCGATGGCGCCGTCGTGGATCTTCTGCACGGCCTCTGCGAGCGGCCTGTAATGGCGGCTCATGAGCCCGCCCGCCACCTTCAAGTTGCGCCGCTCGGCCTCCTTTCCCGCCTGCAGCACCCGGCGAATGCCCGGCGCGTCCACGGCGAAGGACTTTTCCATGAAGACGTGCAGGTCCTTGCTCACCGCGTGCTCGAAGTGCAGGGGCCGGAACGCCGGCGGCGTCGCCAGCAGCACCACGCTCCCCTTGTCCAGGGTGGCCATCGCCTTGCGGAACGCGTCGAGACCGACGAATTGCCGGTCCGGCGGCACGTCCACCCTGTCGCCAAACTCCTTCCTCAGGCTCTCCAGGCTGCCCCGCAAGCGGTTCGGAAAGAAGTCGGCCATCGCCCATAGCCGGGTCGGTCCGCGCGTGGACAGCGCTTCCCGAGCGGCGCCGGTGCCGCGACCGCCGCAGCCGACGAGGGCGATCTTGATGGTATTGTCTTCGGCGGCATGGCTCCGCGCGGCGATCGCGCTGGCGAGGGCCGCCCCCGCCGCGGCCTTGCCGGCACTGGCCAGGAATTCGCGGCGGCTGTTGGCACCGGGTTGGACTTCAGAGGGGCAAGCAGTGTTCATGGGGCTCCAGTTCGTTCGTGGTCGTGGCGGTTTGTTTGCTGGGATCAACGCCGCGGATTATTCCTTGCGCCCGGGAAATGGCAAGAGCGCCCTCCGGAGCAACTCGAGGGCTTGCTGGGTGGTCACGTGCTTGAAGGTGGCGCGATCCCAGGCGTTGGTTGGGTTGAGGACGGACAGTTCCTCGTCGGGACCGGCGAGGGCGATGAAGACGGTTCCGACCGGCTTGTCCGGCGTGCCTCCGGACGGCCCGGCAATGCCGGTGACGGCCAGCGCGTAATCGGCGCCGCTGATCCGTCGGGCGTTCGTTGCCATGGCCCGGGCCGTGGCAACGCTGACCGCGCCGTGTGCCTGCAGGACCTGGGCCGGCACGCCCAGCCAGGACTCCTTCGCGGCGTTGCCGTAGGTGATCCATCCCCCCAGGAAGACTTCCGATGCCCCCGGCACGCTCGTGATTCGATGCCCCAAGAGCCCGCCGGTACACGACTCGGCCACCGCCACCGTCCGCTGGCGCTCGCGCAGCAACCGCACCACCACCGTCTCCATCTCCTCCTCTCCCTCGCCGAAGATGTGCCGGCCCACGGCTTGCTCGGCGATCTGCACCGCCTGCTCGATGAGTGGCCCTGCGGTTGCGCCTCGCGCCACAAACCGGATATCCACCTCTCCGGGCCGCGCGCAGTAGCCGATCTCCAGCCCCCGATCGGCCAGCGGACGGAGCGGACGGTCGATCCGTTCTTCCACCAGCGACTCGCCAATGCCGGTCGTGCGCAAGGTCCGGATCGCGCCCGGCTCCGCCACGGGTGAGTACTCGAGGATCCGGGGCAGCAGTTGCTCGAGGAACATCGGCTGCAGCTCGCGCGGCGGACCGGGCAGCATGGCCAGCCACGCGGCCTGGCCCCCGGCGCGATGCGGATTCGGCTCGACCCGGATCAGCAATCCGGGAGCCGTCCCGTGGTCATTCCGCAGGACCAGCGCGCCTTCGGGGATGAGCGCCTGCACGCGCGTGCTTTCCGGCATGGGCCAGTGGCGCGCCGCAAAGCGCGCTTCAATCCTCCGCAGCACCTCCGGGTCCGACCGGAGCGCGCGTCCCAACAAACCCGCAATCCGCTCCCGCGTCAGATCGTCGGAGGTCGGCCCCAGGCCGCCGGTGGTGATCACCCCATCGGCGCGCGAGAGGGCCTCGCGCACCGCTTCCTCGATGGCCGGGCCCGTGTCGGGCACGCAAACCTGCCGGGAGACCGTGTAACCGCGGTCGGCCAGTTGTCGACAGAGCCACTGCTGATTGGTGTTGAGCACGCGCCCCAGGAGCAGTTCCGAACCCGTATTGATCAGCTCGATGTGCATACGGCGCACTCTACGCGCGAGCGCGGGTCGGCGGCAGGCGGAAAATGGGGCCCAATTTCTACTTCCGTCGGCTCTCCGTCCGTGGTTCGATGCCGCCGATGAAGGTCAACCTCGGCATCTGGGATCAGTTGAACCGGCTGATCCTCGCCCTGCTGGTGGTTGCCGCCGTGGTCGGGGTCATCCTCTGGTACTTGCCGACGATCCAGGAGAACGAGCGTCGGCGGCGTGACATCATGCGCCACGAAGCGCTGGTTCAGCAGGAACTGCGTCGTCTCCAGGAGAATCGGGCGCAACTGAAGGCGTTTGACGACCCGCGGGCCGTCGAACGGATGGCGCGGGAGCAGTTGAACCTCGCCCGTACCGGCGAGTGGGTGATCCGGTTCGAAGAGCCCGTCAGCAACCGCCCGGCGGCGGCCCCACGCTGACGGTGCCGTCCCACCGTTCGCCGGTCGCGGGCGTGAGCCCGGGCATTTCCTCAGGCAACCGATCCGGCAACCGTTGCCGTCGCCCCGCTCCGGCGGTCGCGGATCCGGACGTCCGGCGGCGTTCTACACCGTCATGATCTCCTTTTCCTTGTGGACCAGGTGGCTGTCGATCTTGGCGATGTAGTCGTCCGTCAGTTTCTGGATCTCCTTCTCGGCGTGCTCCACCTCGTCCTCGGTGACCCCGCCGGCCTTGCCTTCCTTCTTGAGCTTCTCGATGGCGTCGCGCCGGACGTGGCGAATGGCGACCCGGCCGTCTTCGGCCATTTTCTTGACGATCTTGGTGAACTCGACGCGTCGTTCCTGGCTGAGTTCGGGAAACACCAGGCGGATGATCTTCTTGTCGATGGCCGGGTTGAGGCCCAGGTTGCTCTTCTGAATGGCCTTTTCGATCGGATGCAGGTTGTTCACATCCCACGGTTGGATGACGAGCATGCGCGGTTCCGGGGTGGTGATGGCCGCCAATTCCCGGATCCGCATCTGGGATCCGTAGACTTCGGCGACCACGTTTTCGACGAGGGCGGCCGAGGCCTTGCCGGTGCGCACGCCGGCGAACTCGTTCTGCACCACGTGCTCGGTCTTCAACATTTTGTCTTCGGCTTCGAGGAGGATGTCGTCGATTGGCATAGCGAGGATCGGTTTAAGGTCGGGAGTGGAACCGGACGGGAACGCGTTGCATGGGGACGGAGATCGGGCTCAGAACGTGACGAGCGTGCCCACCTTCTCACCGAGCACCACCCGTCGCAGATTCCCCGGCTTGAACAGGTCGAAGACGATGATCGGCATCCGGTTGTCCATGCAGAGGGAGAACGCCGTGGAATCCATCACTTTGAGGCGCTTCGCCAGGGCTTCGCCGTAGCTGATCTGGGAGTAGCGCCGGGCCTTCGCATTCTTGAACGGATCGCTGTCGTAAATGCCGTCCACCTTGGTGGCCTTCAGAATCACCTCGGCGCCGATCTCGTTCGCGCGCAGCGCCGCGGCGGTGTCGGTCGAGAAATAGGGGTTGCCCGTGCCGCCGCCGAAGATGACCACACGCCCCTTCTCGAGGTGCCGGACGGCGCGGCGGCGAATGAACGGCTCCGCCAACTGGGACATGGTGATGGCCGTCTGGACGCGGGTGGCGACGCCCTGTTTTTCCAGCGCATCCTGGAGGGCGAGGGAGTTGATGACCGTGGCCAGCATCCCCATATAGTCGCCGGTCGCGCGCTCGATCCCCCGCTCGCTTCCCGGCAGCCCCCGGAAGATGTTGCCTCCGCCCACCACGATCACGACCTGGACGCCGAACCGACGGACCTGACCGATCTGCCGGGCCATGTCGTGGACCGCCTCCGGACAGACCCCGGTGCCGGCCTTGCCCCCCAGGCCTTCGCCGCTCAGTTTGAGCAAAACACGCCGATACTTGGGTCGAAGGGATTTCTTCATCCTGAGAAAAGGTGATGGCACCACGGAAGAACACCAACAGACACGGAGGCCGCGTCGCCACGCGGAACGACCTTCTCCCCGGAGAAGCGAGCAGGCAGGCCGGTCATATCGGGCGAAGTTCTACCCCGCCCGGCACACCGCCGTCAAACGAAAGCCCGACGTCCCGGCGTCTCAGGCACCGACGGCTTCGCCGACCTGGAACCGCAGGAACCGGTGGATCAGTATCGTGTCGCCAACCTGGCGCCCGATGTTTGCCACATGCTCCCGCACGGTGATCTCCGAGTTCCTCTTCAGGAACCCCTGATCAACCAGGCAGACCGTCTGATAGTACTTCTCCAGCTTGCCTTCGACGATCTTGGCAATGGCCTGCGGCGGCTTGCCCTTGACCTGTTCCGCCGCGATCTCGCGCTCCTTGCTGACCACCGCCGGATCGATCTGTTCCCGCTGGACGGCCAGCGGGCTGGCGGCCGCCACCTGCAGCGTGATGTCCTTCACCAACTGCTTGAAATCCTCGTTCCCCAAGGTGGTTTCCTTCTCGGCGCCGACTTCGACGAGGACGCCGACCTTGCTGCCGGTATGGATGTAAGCGGCGAGCATCCCGATGCCGTTCACCTCGAACCGCCGGCTTCGGGCGATCTTGATGTTCTCGCCAATCTTGGCCACCTGCTGGACCCGCATCGCCTCCAGATCCGTGGAGGGGTCGGTCGCCAGCAACCGCGCGACTTCGGCGCTGAACGCGCGGAACGAGTCGTTCTTCGCCACGAAATCGGTCTCGCAGTTCACCTCGACCAGCACGCCCACGCGCGCTCCGGGCAGGATGCACTGGGCGATCACGCCTTCCCGGGCCTCCCGGCCGGCCTTGACCGCAGCCTTGGCAATCCCTTTCTTGCGCAGGATGTCCACCGCCGCTTCCACATCGCCGTTCGTCTCGGTCAGCGCGCGCTTGCATTCCATCATGCCGACGCCGGTCATTTCCCGCAACTTGGCCACCAGGGCCGCTGTAATCTCCGCCATAAAGCCAGTCCTCGAATCGTCGTTTTACTCGTTGTTTGGGATGGGTGGCCGCTCAGGCCGCCGGTGCTGTCGGCGGTGCCACCGGCGCTGCCAACGCTGTCGGTGCCGCCAGCGCCTCCGTCGTCACCGGCCCGGCTTCCGGAACCGCCGCCGCCTCCGGAGCCACCGCTGCGGCGGTCTCTTCCGCCGACTTCTTGCGCGCGTGCTTCGCCTCGAACTCCGCCCGGGCCCGCGCAATGGTCTGCACCAGCACGCTCAACACCAGGCGCACCGACCGAATCGCGTCGTCGTTCCCCGCCACGGGATAGTCCGCCAGGTCCGGATCGCAGTTCGTGTCGACCAGCGCCACAATCGGGATCTTGAGACGCCGCAATTCCGCCACCGCGTTGTGCTCGCGCTTGATGTCCACGACGAACGCGGCGTCGGGCTGGCCCTCGAGCGCGCGGATGCCATCCAGGTTCTTGTGGAGGCGGGCGGCTTCCCGGCGCAGGCTGGATTGCTCCTGCTTGACGTAGTTGTTGATGGTGCCGTCGGCCTCCATCTTCTCGATGTGTTTCAAGCGGCTGAGCGAGCGCTTGATGGTCTTGAGATTGGTGAGGGTGCCGCCCAGCCAGCGCTCGGTCACAAAGGGTTGACCGCAGGCCTCGGCGGCCTCGCGAATCGCCTGTTGCGCCTGCTTCTTGGTGCCCACGAAC
>CAYSPU010000072.1:0-23223 GCA_964432995.1 uncultured Verrucomicrobiota bacterium | reverse complement strand
TTCGGTGTCATCTTGCCCTGGCCGGCTGCCGCGGCTGCACTCCAGGGGCTTGGCGCTCAGCCCATCGGCTACGACCGGATGCTGGTGGAAGGCCTGGTCCTGCTCACGCAGGGTGTCCGGTTGGGGCTGCCGCCGCTTCCATTCTACGCGGACACCGCTGCCTGTATCATTGGCGGTACGGGCATTCTGTGGTCCGCCGCGCGGGCAGACTACGATGGCACGGCCAGAGGGAACGAGTCTTGCGCGTCCACGGACGGTCGAACCGGAGGCAACCATGGAACGAGTTGAGAAAGTCGCGGTCTTGGACAATGAGGTCGAGGCGCAGGTGCTGGAGGGCATGCTCGCCGAGCAGAATATTCCGCACGTGATGCAGTGTTACCATGACTCGGCGTTGGACGGGCTCTTCCAGGCCGGCAAGGGTTGGGGACACGTCGAAGCTCCACGGAACTTCCACGAGCAAATCCGGCGGATGCTCGACGAGATCCGGCGCCAATCACGGTCCGCCGACACCGAGGGCACCGACCGAGAACCGGACGCGCATGAGTGAGTCCATCGTCTACCTCGCCGGGGCGTTCTTGGGAGTAGTCGCCGGCATGGGCTCGCGGCGGCTACCGGCCTCCGGCAGCATCGCGCTGGCACTACCCCTGTTCGCATTGGCCGTGTTTTGCTCCCTCATCGGGCGTAGCTGAAGCGATCCTCTGGCGACGCCCACGGCGGGCGTCTTCTGCTTTCTGGCTCCCCTCGCTGCGGCCTATGCGTTTCACGCCCGCCGCCAGGCGCCCCAACGGCGCCTGGCGTGGGCGGGCCTGGTACTGTCGCTCGTGGTGCTCATCCCGTTTGTCCTGGCGATGCTCGCCTCGGTGATGGACCTGATCGCGGTTGGGCTCCGCTGAATGGTGTTGCGCAGCGTGGCCGGATCGAGTGCGGAGCGGCCGCCCCGCTTTCGCGGTCGACCAACCGAAAGGCCTCCCCACGCCCGAGGGCCGGACCTGCCTACTCGGGTGCCTTCCACTCGACGATCGAGACCAGAACGCTTCATCGGGCGCGGGTGCCCGCTCGAGGAGCGGCGGCAGCGCCGGCAACGGTGCGTGCGGCTCGGTCTGATACCAATACGCAAGTCGGACCCACATCGCATCCGTCGTTGTATCTGGCCGGGCGGAATCCTATTCTGGCGACGCAACCCGCCCGCCGAGGGTAACCGCGGCCGGCCGCAGCCGACGGAGGTCGGGCATGCCGGAAGAATGAGAATCCTCGCGATAGAGAAGCCCAGCACGGAGAAGCGCGTTCAAGATCTGCAGCCTTGGCTCGACGAGGAGGCGAGACGCGTCTGGGAACTCTACCGGGAGGGGTACGTGCGCGACATCTGGTTCACCCTGTCCGACAGAAGAGCGGTGCTTCTTCTCGAGTGCGCGTCTGCGGAAGAAGCGACCCGGCTGCTCAAGACCTTGCCGCTGGTGCGCGAGCAATGTATCGCCTTCGAGGTGTTCGCCCTCAGGCCGTATGACGGCTTCGAACGACTCTTCCGTAGGTGCAACGCCACACCACCAACCTCCTGAATCATCGTGAGGGCGCACATCCTTCAGCACGAGCCTTTCGAAGGCCCGGGAAGCATTGTCACCTGGCTGGACACACACCAAGCGGTGGTGACCACCACCTGCCTCTACCGTGGGAATCCGCAATTCCCCGTCGTGGAGGACTTCGACTGGCTGATCGTCTTGGGCGGCGGGATGAGCGTGAACGACGAGACGGCGTTCCCCTGGCTCGTCGCCGAGAAGGCGTATGTCCGCAGGGCGATCGACGGGGGCAAGATCGTCCTCGGCGTCTGCCTCGGCGCGCAGATGATCGCCGCGGTTCTGGGCTCTCGGGTGCATCGAAATGCCGCCCGGGAGATCGGCTGGTTCCCCATCGCACGCGAACCCGACGCCGATCGTCACCCCATGGGGAAGCTGTTCCCCGAGGAGTGCGTGGTGTTCCACTGGCACGGCGAGACGTTCGATCTCCCTCCCGGCGCGGTGAGGCTGGTCCGGAGCGCTGCCTGTCTCAACCAGGCCTTCGTCTGGGGCGACCGCGTGCTGGGGCTCCAACTCCACCTCGAAGCAACACCCGCCTCCGCCCGCGCCCTGATCGGCGGGCTTGAACACGAACTGGTTCCGGGACCGTTCGTGCAGGACGCCGCCGCGATGTTGTCCCAACCGCAGCGGTTCGACCAAGCGAACCGGTTGATGGACGGGCTGCTCGGGCATCTGGCCGAAATCTACGAAGACATCAGTGGAAGGTAAGGACGCGCGGCCGCGCGCGCCCCTTAGGCTTGGCTGGCAGGGACCGGTCGTGCGGACGCCCGAGGCCGGGCGTCCCTACCTCACGGTTTCGCAGTCCCTGGTGGCACATCATGAGCTCCAGCAAGGGCGTCCCAGCGAATCAACCCCCTCACCCGAATTCCCGACCCTTTTGCCCACTATGCGCAACCCATCAAACCCACTCGCCCTGCAGATGGCGGCGCTCCTCGCCATCGGGGTGTCGCTGACGGCGGCTGAACCGCCGCCCGCGACGGTCACCGTCTCCGGCGAACTCCGCCAATGGCACAAGGTCACCCTCACGCTCGACGGCCCGTTGGCCCGCGAACGCGACACGGACCCGAATCCCTTCACGGACTACGCGCTGAGCGTCACGTTCACCCACGAGTCGGGCGCACCGCGATACGTCGTCCCCGGTTACTTCGCAGCCGATGGTAACGCGGCGAACACCGGCGCGGAGTCGGGCTCCAAATGGCGGGCACACCTCTCGCCGGACAAACCCGGCCAATGGAATTACGCGGTGTCGATGCTCCAGGGAAAGAACGTAGCCGTTGACGAATCCGCCGCCCGGGCGGCGTCGCCGATCCTCGGCCTGACCGGGAAGTTCACCGTTGCGCCCACAGACAAGACGGGACGTGACTTCCGCGCGCGGGGCCGCCTGCAATACGTCGGCCGACACCACCTCCGCTTTGCCGGCAGCGGCGACTACTTCCTGAAGGCCGGCGCCGACGCGCCCGAAAACCTGCTCGGCTACGCCGACTTCGATGGCACCCGCGCCAACCGACGTCGCGACGCGCGCCCCGGGGAGAATGCCCCGGCCGGTCAACTCAAGACCTGGCAGCCGCATGTGCGGGACTGGCGAACCGGCGATCCAACATGGAAGGGCGGCCAAGGCAAAGGGCTGATCGGTGCCTTGAACTACCTGGCCGGCAAAGGCGTCAACGCCTTCTCCTTCCTCCCCTACAACGCCGGAGGCGATGGCGACGACGTCTGGCCCTTCGCCGAACGCGACCACAAGTTGCACTACGACGTCTCCAAACTCGATCAGTGGGGGATCGTCTTCGACCACGCGACCGCGCTCGGCCTGTATCTGCATTTCAAACTCCAGGAGAACGAGATTGACGACAACCGCCGTGGCGACGGACGCGATCAGCAAACGGTTCCGGAATCGCTCGATGGCGGCCGGCTCGGTGTCGAGCGCAAGCTCTACTGCCGCGAACTCGTGGCGCGTTTTGCCCACAACCTCGCGCTGAACTGGAACCTCGGGGAGGAGAACACGCAGTCGGCCGAGGAGCACCGCGACATGGCGCAGTATCTTCGCGACCTTGATCCCTACGACCACCACCTCGTCATCCACACGTATCCCAACCAGCAGGAGAAGGTGTACCGCCCGTTGCTCGGCCGCCAGTCGGCGCTGACAGGGGCCTCGCTGCAGAACTCCTGGAGCCAGGCGCACCAGCGCACCCTCCAGTGGATCAACGAATCCGCCCAGGCCGGCAAACCCTGGGTCGTCTGCAACGACGAACAGAACCCCGCCGAAATGGGCGTGCCCCCCGACCCCGGCTACCAGGGCCACACCGGCCAGGCGGTGCAGGGCGGCAAGACCTACACCTTCCACGATATCCGCAAACTCTGCCTCTGGGGTAACCTCATGGCCGGCGGCGGCGGGGTCGAATACTACTTCGGCTACGCCCTCCCACAAAACGATCTGCAGTGCGAAGACTGGCGGAGCCGCGACCACAGTTGGGATTGCTGCCGCATCGCCCTCGAGTTCTTCCACGACCACCGAATCCCTTTCTGGGATATGACCAACGCCGACGCCCTGGTTGGCAATCCCAAGAACGACAACTCGCGCTACTGCCTGGCGAAAGCGGGCGAGGTCTATCTCGTCTATCTGCCCGAGGGCGGCACGGCGGAACTCGACTTGCGCGGGGCCTCCGGCACGTTCCGCGTGCACTGGTTTGATCCGCGTCACGGAGGCGCGCTGCGGGAAGGCTCCGTCCGTCAAGTGAAGGGCGGCAGCGCGCGAGCGTTGGGTCAGGCGCCGGCGGAGCCGGACGAGGACTGGCTCATCGTGGTTCGCAGGTAGGTTAACCGCCTCGTAGAAGTTCTGTGTCCCTCGCGGGGACCGGTTCCTGCGAATGCAACCGGACGGCATGCGGCGCATGCGGGGATCTCACGCCTGGTCGGTGCAAAGAAAGGGGACGGGACCAGTCGCCTCAATCCCAAATCCCCAATCCTCAATCCCCAATCAATCGGTCATCGAGGATTGCGGATTGGGGATTTGACATTGGGGAGTATCACTCACGGCCCCACCGCCTCGGGCCAGACAAAGTCGCGACCAAGGTGCAGAGCCCTCCCCTTGGAACGTCCTTCGGCTGGTGCAGGGTCTCCTCCCTGGTCGATGCCATCGTCGGCGACCGAGTAGAGCAGAAACCGTTGCCCTTCAAGTCGACGGTACCGCAGCGGCATGCCGTCCATCCAGTCCATCGGGACTTCGGACAGGTAGGCGGGCACCAGTTCTGCCAGTTCCTCGGGCAACGTTTCGTTGCGCAATTGGTGGCGCTTGAGGGCGATGGCGGTGAGAGCCATCTCGCGCTGCATCTGCACGCGATAGGCCTTCGACATTGCGCTGCCGAGTGAGGGCAGGATTGTTGCGGCGAGCAAATGCCGCCGGATCTTGGCCGAATCCATCCAGGGGTCTTTCGGGAGGAACGTCTCCCCGGCCGACAGCGCGAGCGGAAGCGTGCGCGGTGGATGCCCCAGGGCGGATCGCGCCCGGGCGCTCTCGATCATCGTGTGCGTGGCTTCCAGGTAGCAACGCTCGTCCTCCCAGGACCTGAACCAGGCCCAGAACTGGGCGTGCATCCCGCCGCCGCTGCGACGGAAGAACTCCACCACCCGGCGCAGGATGTCAGAGAGATTGCTGCCCGCGGGGGGTGTGGGTGCCGTTGCTCCCAAGCCACCGAACGCGCTCAGCATGTTACTCAGCCGGCCGGGATCCTCCCGGCACCGGGCATACTCCCCGAGCGCCAGCGCGCGCTCCATCTCCAGGCCGCGAATCATGCAGTCGACAAACTCGGTATCCTGCCACGCCTGCTGGAGCCGACGGAGTTGGGCGTCGGTCCAATCGCCGTCTTGGAGAGCCTCCCAGGTGGTGTTCCAGGCGATGGCCCCGATGGCGATCCGCACCAGTTCGTCGATCAACATGCCGTTCCGGGGAAAACCCCGAACGATGCGAAGTTGGGTTTCGAGGAACTCGATCGCGTCGTCACGCCGGCCCTGGTGGAGGGCGAGCAACGTGGCGGCCTGCAGCCTCTGAACCGCAGACTTCGCCGGACCGAGGTGCGGCAGGAGCATCTCAAACCCCTGCGAGTAGTCCAAGCTCCAGTCGAAGCCCGCGACCTTGGTGACTTCCCCGATCTCCTGCAACGCCGACGCGCACGCCTGGAGCTCGACGGCGAGGTCCTCCCACGTCGGGCGCGGGGGCGGCGGCGTGTTGGTGGTGCCAGCCGGCACCCGCAATCCGTAGCGTTGCAGCAGCATTGCCTCGTATTGGGCCGGGCCAGCGGGTGGTTCGGGCAACTCCGCTCGACGCCAGCCCACCCGGGCTTTCCCCGGCGCCACCATCTCCATCGCGCGGGGCGCGGAATTGGCCAGCACCTGAGCCCGGGACGAAAGCGACTGCGCCGCCGCCACGAACCGTCGTGCCGCCGCCTGGTGCTCGGGCACCCGGGGCCCAACGCAATCCTCGACCGCCAGGCGTACACCGGCGGCTCTGAGCTTCGACTTGGTCGCCTCGAGCGCGCGACGCGGCGCGACCACCGCATGCAGGAGATACCCCGCGCCCACGACGCCCACCGCGAGCACGAACCACCACCACCTCAACCGTCGTCTTCGGGCAGGTCTTGTAGCCTCAACGTTCATCCTTCGTCTATCAGGTGACCTCAGTTGGACAGCGCTCTCGGCCCGAACGCACGGAGCATAGCACACCCTGATCGCTCTGTCCCCCCCCGATGGACTCCTCGACGCACGCGTCCCTTTCACCCACCCAGCGAGGCGGCGCCTCAGACCATGGCTGTTCAACTTGACTCGGACATCTGACGGCCATTCGGTTCCGCCTCTGTCGCCGCCTCGCCTATAGAGTCCTTGAATCCTGAAACGCCGAATTCAGAACTTGATCTGTCAACAACGTGTTCTGAGCTTCAAGGACTCTACGGTGACACGGCCTCGGGCCAGACGAAATCGCGGCCTTTGTCGAGGGCCACGCTTTTTCGAGGCACTCCCGACACCGTGGGATCACCGCCTTGGTCGATGCCATCGTCGGACACCGAGTAGAGCAGAAACCGTTGCCCCTCCAGGCGACGGTAGCGCAACGGCTGACCGTCCATCCAATCCATCGGGACTTCGGACAGGAATGCGGGCACCAGTTCTGCCAGGTCCTCGGGATGCGTCCCATGCCGCAACTGGTGGCGCTTGAGGGCGACGGCTGTGAGAGCCATCTCGCGCTGCGCCTGTGGAGGAAAGGCTATCGCCATCCTGGTGTCGAGCCTGAGCAAGGAGATCGAGGCCAGCATGTGCCGTCGTATCGGATCGTAGACGGAGGGGCTTAGAACGCCAGTCAGCACAAACCTCTTCCCCGCCGGCAGCGTGAGCGGAAGAACGCGCGGCGGACGGGCGAGAGCCAACCGAGCCCGCGCCTCCGTGATCATCAAGTGCGTCATTTCGAGATAGCATCGTTCGTCGTCCCAGGACTTGGTCCAGGCCCAAACCCGGGCCCGGGCGCCTTCGCTGCGGCAATGGAATGACCGCACCACCCGCCACGGGATGCTGGAGAGATTACGGATCGAGAGGGGCGGCGGCCCCGTTCCTCCCAAACGACCGCCACCGCGCGCACGAATCAAAGTGCCCAGCCGCCCGGGATCCTCCCGACAGTGGGCATAGTCCGTGAGCCCCAGCGCGCGCTCCATCTCCAGCCCGCGAATCATGCACCCGATGAAATCGGTTTCCTGCCATGCCTGCTGGAGCCGACGGAGCTGGTCGTCCGTCCAACCTTCCGCCTGGAGAGCTTCCCAGGTCGCACTCCACGCGAGGGACGCCATGTCGAGCCGCCAGCCTTCTCCGGTTTCCAGACCGTTCGGCGGGAAATGCCGAACAATCCGCAACTGGGTCTCAAGGAACTCGAGCGCGTCGTCACGGCGACCTTCGTGCAGAGCCAGCAGTATGGCGGCCTGCAACCCCCGGACCACTGCCGGGCAGAGAATGAGGTAGGGCTGCACTCGTGCCGGGTCTTGGGAGTAGTCCAAGCTCCAGTCGAAGGCTGCCGCGCGCGAAGCCTCGCGAATCTCATTCAGCGCCGGCGCGCAATGCCGGAGTCCAACAGCCAGGTCCTCCCACGTGGGAGGCGCTGGCACTGGGGCCACCGCTTCGGTCCCGCCCCGGGCTTCAGAGCCCCGGGCCAGCCTGGCCCGATCCCGAAGAATGGCCGGACATCGTCCCTGGTCGCCAGGAAGCGCTCCCTGCTGCCAACCGACGAGGGCCTTCCCCGGCGCCACCATCTCCATCGCCCGCGGTGCTGCGCAATCGAGTTGCTCGGCCAGAGACCTTTGCGCCCACAAAGACTGAGCTGCCAGGAGAAACCGTCGTGCCGCCGCCTCATGCGCGGGCACCCGCGGCCCAACGCACTCCTCGATTGTCAGGCGCTCGCCGGCCGCCTGGAGTCTCGATCGGGTCGCCTCGAGCGCGCGACGCGGCGCGACCACCGCATGCACGAGATACGCCGCGCCCACGACGCCGAGCGCGAGTACGTACCACCCGTACCGCCGCCACCTTGACCGTCGCCTTCCGCCAGCTCCTGTTGCCTCAACGTTCATCTTTCGTCCGTGAGGGGACAACGGTTCAACACATCACTCACCGCAGACGCACGCGAAATGGATCGGTGCCGGCGCGGTATCAGCCAGTCACTTCAGGCAATCCCTTCCGGACCGCGGGTCGTCTTGACCCGCAGCCATTGGGGATTGGGGAACCAATCCACAATCCACGATCTCCACCATTGCATACCGGCGCTACGATACCGGATTGCTCTCCTCGAACGCGAGAGCCCGCATTCGCCATTCGCGCCAGCCGGCTCGCAACGCGAAGGTGGTGACGACCAGCCCGATCCGCAGACGGGGAAGGGCAATCATGGAAAACCCAAGGACGGCAGCGCGACGTCCGTCCGCCAGGTCAACTCCGCCCCGGAATCCGCACCCTGCTTCCGCCCGACTGTTCGGTCGTCGAAGATCGAAAGGTCCCATTCTGCCGCCCACTGGACGACGGGGCGTCCTTCCTCGAACTGCAACGGGAGCCAGAGATACCGCGACTTGGGTAAATCTCGTTTGTTCCAGCGGTCGGCCATGAAGACGAAGGCGTTTTTCTTCCCGGCCACCGGGAACACGAACGTGCTCTGGCCCCCGAACGTCCGTGCCGCCTTCGGTCCCCGGCACGGATTCCCCAGTTCGGTCCACGGCCCCCAGATCGAGTCCGCGACCGCCGAGCGCGCGGGGTTCGGGTCCCAGCCGGTGCATCCCGAGGCGATGAACCAGTAGCGACCGTCGTGTTTGAAGAGGACCTGCGCCTCCATCCGGCGTTTTTCGAACACGCGCTCGAAGCGACCGCTGTGCCGGAGATAGTCGTCCGTCAGCAGGGAGATGTAGGTCGTGTCGTTGTTCTCCGAGGAGAAGATCCGGTAGGCTTTGCCGTCGTCGTCCTGGAACAGCGTCTGGTCGCGGCTTTCCTGGCCTTCCGGGCGGACGCTTTCGAGGAAGAGGAACGGGCCTGTGGGGGTGTCGGCGATGGCCACCCCCGCGCGGGCGGCCTGGTAGTCTTCGCTATCGATGTGCACCCACATGACGAACCTCTTCGTGCGCGGGTTGAACACGACCTTGGGGCGTTCGCAGACCTTCGATGGATGCAGGTCGTGGGCCGGGTCGTCGGGCACCGCCTTCAACACCAGGCCTTCGTCGTGCCAGCGCAGGAGATCGGTCGACGAGTAGCAACGAACCCCGGTGATGTCGACCCGGTAACCGTCCCACGACTTGTTGGACTTGGGGAGCCAGGTGCGGCCTTCCTTGTTCTCGCCATACCAGTAATACGTTCCCTCGTGGTAGAGCATCCCGCCTCCGTGCGCGTTGATCGGCTGCCCCGCCGTGTCTCGCCAGACCGCGCCTGGCCGGAACACCATGGCATCGGCCGCGCGGAGCAGGCTGGCGGCAGTGAACAACAGGATCAGAGTCGTCGAGGTGGCGCGGAGGGATTTCGTCCGCAGAGGCTGAGGTGTGCTCATGGTTGGCAGAGTCGGACTCTACGGCATTCGGCCAGTGCGGCAAGGCCGGAGAAACGCTCGGATGCGAACCGTTGTGCCGGAGGCGGAGCCGATACGCGGACCGGAGCGCGACCGGTCCCTCGGTCGCAGCAGCCGCGAGAGCACCCGAGACACTCGATGGTTCGGAGATCGCGCCGGCGTCGCCGCCCCTCGTCGGCTACTCGTGCACCCGGATGAGGGTCTTGATCGCGCGGTTGCCGGCCGCCATCGACCGAAGCAGTTCCGGCAGCCCGCTGAGCGGGCATTCCCCGTCCACGAAATCGTCCGCGCGAATGACCCCGGCCTCGATCCACCCGAGGGCGTGTCGGACGGCGCGCGGGGTGTGGTGGAAACTGGCCAACAAGGTGAGGTTCGAGTAATGGATCAGGCCGGTGTCGAAGCTGACGCGGGTGCCGGCCGGACATCCCCCGAAGAAGTTGACGCCGCCCCCTTTGTGCACGAGGCGGACGGCCGCCTCCCAGGTTTCCGGTTGGCCCACCGCTTCCACCACGAAGTCGAAGAGCTGCGGCACCTCGGCCTTCACGGTGGCCACGAGGTCATCTCCCTGGCTCACCTTGACGATGTGGTCGGCCCCCAACCGCCGGGCGGCCTCGAGCCGGGCGGCGCCCCGCCCCACCACCGTCACCTCGCATCCGAGATGGTGCACCAGCCGCACAAACATCAAGCCGATCGGCCCCGCCCCGATGACCAACACCCGCTCCCCGGACCGGAACCCGCTCTCTTCCACCCCTTGCACCACACAGGCGAGAGGTTCCACCAACGCGGCATCGCGAAACGCCGTCCCGGAATGCAGCCGCAGCAGGTTCTGACGCACCAGCCGCTGCGGAACCACAATCGATTCCCCATACGCCCCGTTCAGGAACAGCAGATCGTCACATAGGTTCTCGCGCCCGCGCCGACAGGACGCGCACGCGCCGCACGGGGCGGAGTTCGCCACCACGACCCGGTCGCCTTCGCGCCATCCTTCCACGCCGGATCCGATCTCGCAGAGCGTCCCCGCCATCTCGTGCCCGAAGACCGCCGGCGGCACGATCATTTTGGCGTGGTACCCCCGCCGGAACACCTTGAGATCCGTGCCGCAGGTAAGCGCCGCCTCGATGCGCATCCGCACCTCGCCGGGGCCCAGCGCCCGTGGCTCCACCTCCTCCACGCGCACATCCTCTCGTCCATAGAGCACTGCTGCTTTCATCGCCTTTGGTGACGCGGACGATGAGGACCCGGCGCCCCCTTGAAAAGCAGAAAGAAAGGGTTGCCACACGATAGCCGATTCTGCGACCTTCCGCCGCGGCTCATGCTGACCGAGTACATCTCGAACCTTGCCGTCCGGATTCTGGAAACCACCGGGTATGCCGGGGCCGCTGCTTTGATGGGCCTGGAGAGCATGATCGCCCCTGTCCCCAGCGAGGCGGTCATGCCGTTTGTCGGGTTCCTCGTGGCGGATCAGAAGTGGAACCTGTGGCTGGCAATTGCCGCCACCACCGTCGGTTCTCTCGTCGGCTCGCTCCTCTCGTACGCCATGGGTTACTACGGGGGGCGCCCCTTCGTCCTCAAGGTCGGCAAATACCTCCTGCTGAACGTCCACGACCTGGAATGGACCGAGCGCTTCTTCCAGCGGCGCAGCGGGGTATGGACCCTCTTCGTCAGTCGTTTCATCCCGGTGGTCCGCCACTTCATCTCGATTCCGGCGGGCACGGGCCGGATGCCGCTGCTCCCGTTTCTCATCGCTACGGGCGTCGGCGCCACTCTCTGGAACTCGTTCCTCCTCTTCTGCGGCATGCAACTGCGCGCCCGCTGGGGCCTTGTCCAGCGCTACTCCCACCAGGTCGACATCGTGGTGGTGGCCGCCCTCGTCATTGGGGTGGCCTGGTTCTACTGGCACCGCCGTCAGCGCGCCCGCCAGTCCATCTGACCTCTCCCGCGGACACCTCTTTCAGGCGTCCTTGACGCGTTTCGGTTTTCGGACGGGTCCCAACCTCTTGTTGCATATGCAACAGGAAGTTGGCGGTAGCCGAGAACTTCGACGCCGGAGTTCCCTGCGCGAATGATGGCTCCGGCCGACTGCCGAGCAAGCCACAGTCCAACCTCGCACGTTGCACAACCTGCGAACCGAAAGACTAGGTCCCCTGACCGACAGCTTGCGGCAGCACGATGCGGAACGTGGTCCCACGACCGAGGCGCGACCAGATGCGGATCTGGCCTTGATGCGCCTCCACGATGCGGCCGACGATGGCGAGGCCCAGACCGGTTCCCTGTTCCTTGGTGGTGCCGAGAAAGGGGGTGAAGGCGCGCCGCTGTTGTTCGGCGGACATGCCCACCCCGGTGTCGCGGAACGCGATCTCCACCGCCGCCGGCGCGTCCGGCCGCGGGGGGACGGCGCGCGCCGAGATTGTCAGCCGCCCGCCGTCGGGCATCGCCTCGGCGGCGTTGAGCATGAGATTGAGGAAGGCCTGGCCGAGTTGGGCGGCGTCGCCCTTCACCGCCGGCAGGTCGCCGGGCCAGCGGGCGGCCACGCGGATGCCCTGCTGCTGGCAGCGGGGCCGCGTGAGCAGGATGAGTTCCTCCACCAGCGCGCGCAGGTGCAGCGGCACGAGCCGGGGCTCGTTCTCCCGCGCCACGCCCAGCACGCGATCGACGATTCGGTTGAGTTGCTCCAGCTTCTGGCCCATCACTTCCGCGTCGCGCGCCCGGGGGTCGCCCGCCGGGAACCGCAAGTCGAGCGAGTGGTACAACATCTTGATCACCGTCAGCGGATTGCGGATCTCGTGGGCCACCTCGGCGGCCAGCAGGCCGAGAACCGAGAGCTTTTCGCTGCGCCGGAGTTGTTCTTCCACGTCGACCACGCGTTCGTAGAGCCGGGCTTTCGCGATGGCCAGAGCGGAGAGATCGGCCAGCGCCAGCAGAATGCGGATTTCCTCATTCGAGAAGAAGTGGGGCTGGCCGGTGTAGACATTCAGCACGCCGATGGCCTGGCCGCCGTAGACCAGCGGCACGCTCAGCAACGCCACCAACCCTTCCCGCCGCGCGACCTCGACGTTCTGGTAGCGGGTCGAAACCTGGACGTTCTCGACTTGCAGCGGCTTCCTCCGGCGCAACACCACGCCGACCAGGCTCTCCGTGACGGCAAGGCGCGGCTTGCGCCGATACGCCTCCCCTGCCCCCCAACTCGCCCGCAGGTCCAGCCATTCGCCGGCGGCGTCCGCCAGAAGCAACGAAGACATCTTCGCCCGCATCAACTGGCACGCCTCCCGCGTGATCCGGTGCAGGACGTCGTCGAGGTCCAGGGCGGAGTTGATGGTCTGACCGACGCCGACCAGGGATTCGAACAGGCCCGCCTTGCGGCGCAACTGCTCGTAGAGCCACGTGTGCTGGATCGCCACCGCCGCCTGCGCCGCCAGCTCCTCGATCAACTCCTGGTCGTCCGCGTCAAAGGCGTCGGGGCGGTCCGCATCCACGTTCAGCACGCCACGGACACCGCCTGGAACCGCGAGTGGCACGGCCAGTTCCGAGCGCACGCGGCGCCGCACTTCCACATAGCGGGCATCGGTGCGGACGTCGCCGACGCGGGCGGGTTGGCCGGTCCGGGCCACCCACCCGGTGATCCCCTCCCCCAGCTTGAGTTGCCGGTGCGCCCCGCGGGCGGGCAGGCCCTTCGACGCCTGGATCTCCAGCAGGCCGGTAGTCGGGTTCACCAGCACCACGGAGCCGCTCGCCGCCCCGGTCAGATCCAGCGCCTGCTCCAGGATCCGCTCGAGCGCCACCCCGGGCTCGAGCGTCGAGTGGATCGCCTGGCTCACCCGATAGAGCCGCTCCACCCGATCGAGGCGTGCCGCGAGGGATTGCGCTTCGTTGTCCATGAGAGGTTGGCCGCGGCCCGTCTACCGCACGCGCACGGTGAGCACCGTTCCCAGAAGGCCGAACAGGGCGTTCGGCAGCCAGGCCGCCACGGCGGGCGGCACGAATCCCTTGGCGCCCAAGGGTGCCCCGAATTCCTGCAGGACGTAGTAGGCAAAACAGATGAAGATGCTGCTCGCCACACCGACGAACACATTCCGGCGGCCCGACGCCGCGCCGAAGGGAATGGCGATGAGCACCACGACGACGCAGGTCCAAGGCGCCGCCAGCCGGCGGTGAAGCTGGGTTTCGAGCAATCGCTCCACGCGCCCCGAGAGCCGCGGATGCAGCCAACGGTATTCGAGGATCTCGCTCACCGTGAGTTGCGATTTGCGCGCCGCCTTGATGCTGTCCAACTGCGTCACCTTGTACTCGCTGCGAATCATGGCGGGCGTCTCGGCGAATTCCGGCCGGCGCATCTCCTCGAACGCCACGGCCGGGGTCGTGGACTCCGGATCCGGATCGAACAGCCGTCCCCGGAGGAAGACCCAGGCGCCCTTCACGTGACGCGCCTCCTCGGCCAGCAACTGACGCCGCGTCCCGTCCTCCTGCCGCCACTCCACATACGGATCCCGCATCTCCCCGGTTTCCACGTTGTAGGCGCGGATCCGCCAGAATCGTTCTTCGCGTTCGTTGTAGAACTTGAGGTCGAGCTTCCAGCGGAAGTCCTCGCGCGTCGGCCCGGTGTCGACGTATCGGCGGCGCACCCGTTGAGCCCGTTCCGCGCCCGCCGGCGCCAGTTCCTCCTGCAAGGCATACACCGCCAGGCTGCACATCAGCGCGACCAGAAAATACGGCAGGGCAACCCGCCACAACCCCAACCCCGCCGCCCGCATCGCGGTAATCTCCTGGTGCCGCGCATGATTGGTCAGGGCGTACAACAGCGACAACAGCAGCACGATCGGCAGCAGCAAGACCAGAAACTCCGGCAACCGCGCCAGGTAATACTCCCCCAGATCCCACACCGTCAGTTTCTCCTGCTGAAACATGTCGAGCTCCGACAGCAGGTCCGACGAGATCCAGAAGATGAGGAAGCCGCTGAGGCAGTAGATCAGCGGCGCCGCCAGCTCCCGCAGCAGGTAGCGGTCCAGCAAACGCATCGGGCCCGACCCTACCCGCCTCCATCCGCCGCCGCAAGCCGCCCCGAAGGTCACCCTCCGCATGTGCGCGGTGCATACGGTAGGGCGCGCTCTCCGCAGCGCGCCGAAAACACGCGCCTCAACGGCTGCACCCCTCGGCGCCCTCGGAGAGGTCGCCCCACCGGATGTACCTGGTCCAGGAGGTGGGCGCCCTCACGACCGTCCCGCGCGGCGAGTTCTGCGCTTGCGGGACGACGACTTCCTGCTAGAACCTCCGCATGCCATCAACTTCGATTGCTCAGCATCTGGCGGTCTGCAGTTGGTCCCTGCAACCCTCTTCACCCCTCGAACTGGTCAACCTCCTCGAGTCCGTCGGGATTCGGCGCGTGCAATTGGCCTTGGATCCCCTCCGGGAGAATCCCGCGGTTTGGGGCGGCACCGCGGATCTCTTCGCCCGGGCGGGAGTCACCATCGTCTCCGGGATGTTCGGTACGCTGGGCGAAGACTACACCACGCTGGATTCGATCCGCCGGACGGGAGGCTTGGTGCCGGACGAACACTGGGAAGCCAACTGGCGGAACATCCAGGAAGTGGTCGAGATCGCCGCCCGCCTTCGTTTGTCCCTGGTCACCTTCCACGCCGGTTTCCTGCCCCACGACGAGAAGGACCCCGCGTTCCGCAAGATCCTGGAACGGATTACGCGGGTGGCCGATGTGTTTGCCTCCCGGAATCTGCGGCTGGGATTCGAGACGGGACAGGAAACGGCGGAAACCCTGGGGGCGTTTCTCCGCAAGCTGGGTCGCCCCAACGTGGGGGTCAACTTCGACCCCGCCAACATGCTCCTCTACGACAAGGGCAACCCGATCGAAGCGCTGCAGATGCTCGGTCCGTGGCTGCAGCAGTGCCATATCAAGGACGCCAACCGCACCCGGGTGCCCGGCACCTGGGGCGACGAAGTGGTGGTGGGCACCGGCCAGGTGGACTGGGCCGGTTTCTTCCGCGTGCTGCAGGAGTTGGGCTTTGCCGGAAACCTCTGCCTCGAACGCGAGGCCGGGAACCAACGCGTGCAGGACCTCCGCGCCGCACGCACCTACATCGAACAGATCGTCAGCTAGGAAAGGAATACCATGATCAACGTTGGAGTTGTCGGCCTCGGCTTCATGGGGGTGACCCATCTCAAGGCGTATCGGAACCTGCCGCAGGCGCAGATCGTGGCCGTCTGCGACGCCTTCCGGTTGCCCACCAACGGCGTCGTCGGCGGGGTCTCCGGAAACGTGGGCACGGACGAAGGCGTCCGCCTGGACATGAACAAGGTGCGGGCGTATCGCGAGCTGGACGAGCTTCTCGCGAATCCCGAAGTCCAACTGGTGGATCTGTGCGTGCCGACGCCGCAACACCCGGCCATGGCCAAGGCGGCCCTCAAGGCCGGGAAGCATGTCGTCTGCGAGAAACCCCTGGCCCGCACCGCGGCGTTGTGCCGGGAAATCGTGGCCGCGGCGGAGGCCGCGCCGTCCTATTTCCTGCCGGCGATGTGCATGCGGTTCTGGCCGGGGTGGGACTGGATCAAGGAAGCCGTAGCCGATGGCCGCTACGGGCGGGCGTTGGCAGCGCGGTTCCGCCGCGTCTCGAGCCCGCCGGGCTGGAGCCGCAGCTCCTACTTCAACGGCGCGGAATCGGGCGGCGCCTTGCTGGACCTCCATATTCACGACGTGGACTTCGTTCAGTATTGCTTCGGGCGGCCGCGCCGGGTGTTTGCCCAGGGGCTGACCCGGTTCAGCGGCGCCATCGATCACGTGGTCTGCCAGTACGAAGTCGCCGGCGGCACGGTCACCTCGGCCGAGGGAACCTGGATCATGACGGAAGGCTTCGGCTTCGACATGGAGTACACGGTGGCCTTCGAGAAGGCCACGGTGGACTTCACCCTGGCGCGCGGGGCGGAGGCGCTGCGCGTGGTCGAGGAAGGAAAACCGGCCCGCACCGTGACGCCGGAGGGCGGCGACGGCTACGTCGGCGAACTGGGCTACATGCTCGAGTGCATCGCCGCCGGCCGACCGCCCACCCGCGTGACCGCCCGCGACGCCCTCAGCGCCGTGGAGATCTGTGAGGCCGAGGAGCAGTCCATTCGCACCGGACAACCGGTGTCGCTCCCGGCCGCCGGCGCGTCCGAGCCTCGATGAAACCGGCCAAGTTGTTTCGCCGCTGGCAGGAGTCCCAAGGGCGCCTGCTGGCGGCGCTGGCTCGCCTGCCCGAGCGCGTTCGCCGCCGCGGCGAGGCGGAGGAAGTCCACGAACTGCGCGTGACCGTCCGGCGCCTCCGCTTGCTGATCCGCCTGGGAGCCGCCTGGTACGGCGAAGAGACCAGCAGCCAGTTCCGCGATTGGTCTCGCGGCATTTCCTCGGCTACGGACCGGGTCCGCGACCTGGACGTCGCCCTGGAATGGCTGGTCGCCCGCCCCCAGCGTCACCGGGAATTGGAGGCGCACCTGGAACGCGACCGCCGCCACGCGTGGCAGGCCGCCCGTCGCCGGGTCAAGCCGCTGCCCGCGTCTCTCCGGCGCCAACTGGCCCTGCCGGAGGGCGGGCGCAAACACGAGGTGCGCCTCGCCAAACGCTGTGCGCGCCTGGTGGACAAGTTGCGCGAACGCTGTCTTCGGGACGCCCCCCGTTTCTTTCGCGTGCCGCTGGCCAGCCAGCACGATTTCCGACGCCTCGTCCGCCGATGGCGCTACTTGCGCGAGCTCGAATTGCCGGACAACCGCCACCGCAAGGATGACTTGCTCCAGCGGTTGCTGCGCCTCCAGGAAGCCCTCGGACACCGCCAGAACCTCCTGCTGGCGGACGAAGTCCTCGACGCCTTGCCGCCCTACGTCGTCCCCCCCGCACTGCTCACGTCGCTCACCGCCGAAATCCGCCGGACGGAAACGGACATCCGCCGCCGCCTCCGCATCTAGTCCCCCACCCCGACGCGATAGAAGAACAGGCCGCTATCGACAGCGTTGGTGTCGGTGTACGTGGTTGTGTCCGGCTGACCAAAAACGTTCGTGACCAGCACGGAGAACGGCACCGCCGGAGACAGGCCGGTGCAACGCTCGAGGAAGTAATTCACCCCGGCCGCACTCTGCCAGCGCACGATCACCCCGCCGGGTGTGGTGCCGTCGGGCAGCGGGTCCAGCAGGCGCAGCACGGAGAACGGGTCGGTCGGATCGGTCTGGCAGCGCCATTCCTGCCACGTGTCCCGACCGTCGGCGTCGGGGTCCGCGGCATCGGCGGAGCCGTCGGTGGGCAGATTGTATTGCTGCAGCCAGGCATACGAGATCGCCGAAGCCGGTCCGTGGACCTCGTAGGCGCCGATATCGATGGTGCCGCCGACGATGCGCGGCAGGCCATCGAGGTCGGTGTTGCTCGCGGCGTAGGCGTTCTGGCCGGCGTTGATGCAGGGCGAGTTGCCTTGCAGATGGAAGTCACCGGCGCTCAGGTCCACGAACGCCGGCTCGTTGGTGATGTTGCCGAGACCCGATGGCGGCAACGGCGTTGCACAGCAGTAGGTCAACGTGGAAGTGGAGTAGTTGTCTGCCGACAGAGGCCCGCTGTTGTAATACAGGATGCAGTTGTTAAGGGTACAGCAAGATGCCCCGCCACCGCCACCCTCCCATTCAACCGAATTGCCCGTCAGCGTGCAGTTGTTGAGCGTAGCATCCAACGCCCCGCCACCGATCTGAGCCGAATTGGCGGACAGCACGCAGTTGTTGAGCGTTCCAATGAAGACACCGCCACCGCCTTTGTTGGACCTGTTTCGCGTCAATCTGCAGTTGTTGAGCGTGCAACTGGATGCCCCACCACCACCCTCCCGGGCCGAGTTGCCCATCAGGACGCAGTCGTCGAGCTTGGCCAACAGCGCTCCCCCGCCTTCGAGGTTGGCTGAGTTGTTCGTCAGGCTGCAGTTGCTGAGCGTGCCGCCGTATGCCCCGCCGCCGCTCGTGGTGCCGGCCGTGTTGCCAGCCAGCACGCAACCCTCGAGTGTGCTGTAGTGTGCCCCGCCGCCGCGACCCGCCGAGTTGTTCGTCAGGCTGCAGTTGTTGAGCGCACCGCCGGATGCGCCACCGCCCATGATGGCGATGTTATCCATTAGCGTGCAACCCAGGAGTGTGCTGTTGTATACCCCGCCGCCACGTCCCATATTCCGAGCATCTCCAGTCCGCACGGCGTGGTTGTGCCTCAGCGTGCAGTAGTGGAGCGTGCCCGAGTAGGCCCCACCGCCGTAACAGGCCGAGTTTCCCGTCAGCACACAGTTGGTCAGTACCCCCCTCACGGACTCGCACCAAACGCCACCACCCGTCTGCTGCCGATCAGCATCCCCCGAAGACTGCGTAGCCCCGTGGGTCAGCGTGAAGCCCGCCAACACCGCCCCATTGGTCAGATACGCACACCGCACCGCCCCGTCGCCGTTCGTCGTCCCGGGTACTTGATATCCGGCAATGATGGTCAGTTAAGGTCCGTTGACGCTCTGCACCCTCACCGGCTTCGTCACCGCCACCCGGTTGCTCATCCCGTACACCTCCCGGCCTCCCACCTCGTAGACCCCACTGCTCACGAACACCAACGCCCCCGGCACCGAGGACGCCTCGACCGCATCCTGGATGTTGGCCGCCGCCGTCGCCCATGAGCTGTATGGCGCCACCGGGTTCACGCTTCCCACAGCCACGTAGTGCACCGGAGTCGCCACATGCACGGTCACCGTGGCCGACACTCCCTCGGGATGACTCTCGTTGTAGGCCCATAGTTCCACCACGTAATCCCCCGCCTCAGGCCACGCATGCGTGGCACACGCCCGGTTGCTCACCGCGACCCCGTCTCCAAAGTCCCACCGCGACCCACCCGCTCGCCCGCCGATCACAGCGATGAAGTCAGCCGGGAACCCTACTGCCACGTTCGTATGGTAAGTCATGATCTCGACGCTCAAGTCTCCCGTCAGCGACCCGGTCAGGTGCTCGTCGCAGCCGATCGATGGAGGATTGGCCCATGGCTCGCCGTCGATGTCCGTGCCCGTCGCGTAGGCCGCGCTGCCGGCACCCCGACAGGGAGAGTCTGCGCTCAAATGCGAGGTGCTGGCCAATTGCGGCTCCGCGGACAGATTGCCCACGCCGCTGGAGGGCAAGGGCGTCGTGCAGCAGTAGTTCAACGTGGAATAGACGTGGTTTTCTCCCGAAGAACTGACGGTGTTGTTATAGTAAACAACGCAGTTGTTGAGCGTGCCGTCGCATGCCCCGCCACCATACCTGGAGGCCAAATTCCCCATCAACGTGCAGTTGTTCAGCGTGGCATTTTGCGCCCCGCCGCCGGTGTCAGCTGAATTCGCCGTCAACTCGCAGTTGTTGAGCGTCGCAGCGTAAGCCCCGCCGCCACCGCCCACGGCCCGATTGCGTCTCAACGTGCAGTTGTTGAGCAAGCCACCCCGGGCCCCTCCACCACCTCCTGCCGAGTTCCCCGTCAGCACGCAGTGGTTGAGCACTCCATCCCGTGCCCCACCGCCGACTCCCGACGCCGAGTTGGCCGCCAGTGTGCAGTGGTTGAGCGTACCGCCGTATACCCCACCGCCGGAGTTGGCGGAGTTCCCCGTCAGCACACAGTTGTTGAGGGCGCCATCTCGAGCTCCACCGCCTTCAGAAGCGCAGTTGCCCGTGAGCACGCAGTTCTCGAGCCTGCCGGAGCAAGCACCGCCGCCGGTATCGGCCAGGTTGTCGGTCAGCGTGCAGTTGTTCAGCGTAGCACCGTATGCGCCGCCGCCGTAATAGGCGGCGTTGCCGGTCAGCACACAGTTGGTCACCAAGACCCTCACGGACTCGCACCAGACCCCACCGCCCGAGTCCTTCCGGCCATCCTCATTCCATCCCTGCGTCGCCCCCTGGGTCAGCGTGAAGCCCGACAACACCGCCCCGTCGGTCAGATACACACATCGGACCGCCCCATCGCCGTTTGTCGTTCCCGGGACCTGGTAGCCAACGATCGTTGTCACTTCAGGGCCATTAATACTCTGTAGCCTCACCGGCTTGGTCACCGCCACCCGGTTGCTCAGCCCGTACAGCTCCCGTCCGCCCACTTGGTAAACGCCGTTGCTCACCAACACCAACGACCCCGGCAGCGCCGACGCATCCACCGCATCCTGGATGTTCGCCGCCGCCGTCGCCCATGAGCTGTATGGCGCCACCGGATTCACGCTTCCCACCGCCACGTAGTGCACCGGAGCCGTCACGTGAACCGTCACCGTGGCCAGCACCCCTTCGGGATGACTCTCGTTGTGACCCCGTAGTTCCACCACGTAGTCCCCCGCCTCTGCGTACGCGTGCGTGGCATACGGCCGGTTGCTCACTACCACCCCGTCCCCGAAGTCCCACCGTGACCCACCCGCTCGCCCACCGAGTACCGCAACAAAACCCACCGGGAACCCGATCGCCACATTCGTGTAGGAGGCGGTAATGGCCACGCTCAACTCCCCGGTCAGCGACCCGGTTACGGGCTCGTCGCAACCGATGGAGGGGAGACTGGCCCACGGCTCACCGTCAACGTCCGTGCCTGTGGCGTAATCCGCGCTGCCGGCGCCCCGACAGGGAGAACCGGCGCTCAGATGGGAGGTGCTGGCCAACTGCGGTTCCGCCGTCAGATTGCCCACCCCGCTGGAGGGCAAGGGCGTCGTGCAGCAGTAGTTCAACGTGCAATCGACATAGTTGTCTGCCCACGCGTTGGATCCGTTGTAATAGACGATGCTGTTGTTGAGGGTGCCACTGTGTGCCCCACAGCCGTCCTGAACGGCGCAGTTGCCCGTGAGCGTACAGTTGTTGAGCGTCCCACCATATGCGCCGCCGCCGGCATCGGCCGAATTGCCCGTCAACTCGCAGTTGTTCAGCACGCCATCCTGTGCTCCGCCGCCATGTAAGGCTGAATTCCCGGTGAATGTGCAGTTCCACAGCGTGGCACCGTGTGCCCCCCCGCCGTAACCGGCTGAATTGCCGGTCAGGACACAGTTGTTGAGCACCCCTCCCCCTGCTCCGCCGCCGATCCACGCGGCCCAGTTGTCCTTCAGGGTGCAGTTGTTGAGCGTGCCACCGGCTGTTCCACCGCCGCCTCCGGGATTCGAGGAGTTGCTCGTCAGGAGGCAGTTGCTGAGCGTGCTACTGTGTGCCCCGCCACCAAACAGGTACGCGGAATTGCCCGTCAGTGTGCAGTTGTTGAGCGTACCGGAGTAGGCCCCCCCGCCGTAATAGCCCGCGTTGCCGGTCAACACGCAGTTGGTCACCACACTCCTCGTCGACTCGCACCAAACTCCACCTCCCGACTGCTGCCGGACAGCATCCCCCGAAGTCTGCGTCGCCCCCTGGGTCAATGTGAACCCCGACAGCACCGCCCCGTTGGTCAGATACACGCATCGCATCGCGAAATCGCCGTTTGTTGTTCCCGGCACCTGGTAACCGACAATCGCTGTCACTTCAGGGCCATTGACACTCTCTACCCGCAGCTGTTTGGTCACCACCACCCGATTGCTGATCCCATACTGCACTCGCCCTTCCACTTCGTAGACCCCGTTGCTCACCAGTACCAACGCCCCCGGCGCCACCGACGCGTCTATGGCATCCTGAATAGTGGTCGCCGCTGTTGCCCATGAGCTGTACGGCGCCACCGGATTCACACTCCCTACCGCCACGTAGTGCACAGGAGTCGCCACATGCACTGTAACCGTAGCCAATACCCCCTCGGGATGACTGTCGTTGTAAGCCCGTAGTCCCACCAAGTAATCCCCCGACTCTGCCCATGCGTGCGTGACGCACGGACGGTTGCTCACCAGCACGCTGTCTCCGAAGTCCCACTGCGACCCGCCGGCCCGCCCATCAATCACAGCGTGGAAGTCCACCGGGGACCCGATCGCCACATTCGTATGGAAGGCTGTAATCGCCACGCCCAACTCCCCGGTCAGCGAACCCGTTACGGGTTCGTCACAACCGATGGACGGAGGAGTGGCCCACGTCTCGCCGTCGATGTCCGTGCCTGTTGCGTAGGCCGCGCTACCCGCAGCCCGACAGGGAGAATCGGCGCTCAGATGGGAGGTGCTGGCCAATTGCGGCTCCGCGGACAGATTACCCACGCCCCCCGAGGGCAAGGGCGTCGTGCAGCAGTAGTTCAACGCGGAATCGATATAGTTGTCTCCTGACGAAGTAGCGTAGTTATAATAGACGATGCAGTTGTTGAGCGCGCTACTGTGTGCCCCACCGCCGTCCCGATTGGCCCAGTTGCCCGTCAGCGTACAGTTGTTGAGCGTGCCACCATATGCGCCGCCGCCGCCGACCCAAGTGGCCGAGTTTCCCGTCAACACACAGTTGTTGAGCGCCGCGAAGTAGGCCCCGCCGCCGGTGCTGGCGGAATTGTCGGTGAGCGTGCAGTTGCTGAGCGTGCCACCCGATGCCCCGCCGCCACCTCCTGGAGTCGAGTTGCCCGTCAGGAGACAGTTGTTGAGCGTGCCATTGCTGGCCCCGCCGGCGCCTTGAGCCGCCGAATGAGGTGGACCCCAAGCTTAAGACCACGGAGCGCGAGAATTAAGCTAGCATTTG
>CAYSPU010000071.1:0-23290 GCA_964432995.1 uncultured Verrucomicrobiota bacterium | reverse complement strand
GGGCCGGACATGCGTCCTTGTGCGGACAACGAACGTTCAGGCCGTCTCTTTTGCGTCTTCTGCCCCTTTTCGCGGCTGACCCCAAATCCCCACGGGTCGCGAAGGACCGCGAAGTGAGTGCGGCCGGGGAAACCAGTTTCTCTGCGGCCCTTGGCGTGCTTCTGTTCCAGGTCCGGGGGACCAACAACCAAGTAGCAAAGAAACGAAGGCTGTCGGGGGCGAAGCCGAACCCGGGCATCGTCTCTCCGCACCCATCCCGTTGCTTTGTTTCGCATCGGCACCCTGGGGGTTCGGCTCTGGTGGGTTCGGGAGCGCGTTCGGCGGGTGCGGCCGCTGCCCGCCGGGACGGCGGGCGGTCCGGCCGCAGAGACTCACCCGCTCCAGGAAGCGCCCCCGGAAATCGCAACGCTGCTCCGCTGCGGTGCTCCCTGCGCCCGAGGCCGGGCGTACCTCCAACGGGGTTCCTGGGGAGCGACGACGTCCGACGGTTGGATGCCCGTGCAGTCCATGATGCCGACTTGCTGATCCGCCGTCCTTCGGCGCCCTCGGAGAGGTCGCCCTACCTTTCATGCGAACATACCTTTCATGCGAAGTGGTGTTACAGCGCCATTTGCGCGAGGATCCGAGTTCCCAAGCCACCATTGCCAGCCGCCGCCGGTCTCTCTACCTTCTCCGCCATGAGAACCCGCGTGCTCCTCGCCGGCGCCCTCTTCTGCGGCCTGCTCCTGCCCGCGCCCTCCGGCCCGGCGGCCGACAAGAAACCCAAAGCCACCATCGGCGTCTCGTTGCTCACCCTCACCAACCCATTCTTCAAAGACCTCGGCGACGCCCTCAAAGACGAGGCCGCCAAGCATGGAATGGACGTTCTGCTGACGGCCGGCGAATTCGACGCCGCCAAGCAACGCAACCAGGTCGCGGATTTCATCGTCCGCCGCGTCGACGCCATTGTCCTTTCGCCCTGCGACTCGAAAGCGGTCGGCACCGCCATTCAGGAGGCGAATCGGGCCGGAATCCCGGTGTTCACCGCGGACATCGCCGCCCTGGCCCCAGGTGTGAAGGTCGTCAGCCATGTCGCCACCGACAACCGCGGGGGCGGCCGCCTTGCCGCCCAGGCACTGATCGAGGCGCTCGGCGGCAAAGGCAAGGTCGCCATCCTGGACCATCCCGAGGTCGAGTCGGTGATTCTCCGCACGCAAGGCTTCGAGGAGGAGCTTGCCCGCCAGAAACGCGAGCAGGGCGTGACCATCGAGGTGATTGCCAAACTCCCCGGGGGCGGGACCAAGGACAAATCGTTCAAGACGGCTGAGGACCTTCTCCAGGCCCACCCCGATCTCGATGGTATTTTCGCCATCAACGACCCGTCGGCGCTGGGCGCGGTGGCCGCTCTCGAGAAGGCCGGCTGCCTGAACCGCGTCAAGGTCGTGGGCTTCGACGGCATGCCCGAAGGCCGGCAGGCGATCAAGAAGGGCGAGCTGTATGCCGATCCCATCCAGTTCCCGGATCGCATCGGGCGCGCCGCCGCGCGCAACATCGTCCAATACCTGGCCGGCGAGGACGTGCCCCCGGAGACGCTGATTCCGACGCAGCTCTATCGCCAGGCGGATGCGGAGAAGGATCCGACGTTGAAATGAGGGGGCGAAGCGATGGCGGTCTCCAGCGGTCGGATGCGCGTTGTGGCCATGAACCGCGTAGCGCCGGCTTTCCAGCCGGCATGACGCCGACAGGAATGTCGGCGCCACGGTTACCCAGAGAACTCCCGCCCCCCACCGCATGGTCGCCACCTTCGTCGATACCGTTGTCGCCTTACCCGGCAACCCTCGACCAAGGTGGCGACAAAGGCCGGACCGCTCCGGAGTCCATTTTCCTGCGAAGTGGTATCCCAGATTGGGTAGGGGGATTCATGGAAGGGAGCGACGCCGACTCGCCGGCTTGCCAACCTCCGACGCGCCGTTTCATGGAGATGGACCCAGGGCCTGGAATGAGAGTGAGCATCGCATGAACATGCCCGGCTTGCGCGAATCGCTGGTTCACGCCTGGAACCACTACGGCATGGCGGGGGTGCTGGTGCTGCTCTGCGCCTACTACTCTTGGGCCACGTGGCAAGAGCAGCACCCGGTCGGGCGCGCCGCCGCTGACAGCGTGGCCGCCCGCCTGCAGGCCGCTCCCCAAGGCGAGCGCTCCGTCCTGATCGTGGGACGCAAGGTGGAAGACGATGCGGCATTCGCGACCGCTCTGGCCGAGCGGTTGCAGGCCTCCGGATTCGAGATCGTGGCCACGGTGCATGGCGAACCGCGCGATGCCCGACAGGCGCTGCAGCGGCGGGCCGACGCCGGCCGGCTGTTGCACTGGATCGCCACCACGCCGGAGTGCGCCGCCTGGACGGTCTTCGAGGGATTGAACGCGAAGTTCCCCGCGCTGGGTCAAGCCCGGCTGATCACGCCAACCAGTTACCGGTGGGCCACCTTCCTCCAGCGCGACAATCTCCTCAACGTCGCCAACCAGATCGCCGTGGTCGCCATCCTCGCCATCGGCATGACCATGGTCATCATCACCGGTGGCATCGATCTTTCCGTCGGCAGCCTGATCGCCTTGGCCGCCGTCGTCACGACGCTGGGGATCCGCGATTTCGGCGGGGGGGTCGAAGCGGGGTCGCCGGCCCTGGTGCTGTGCAGTCTGGGCGGAATCCTGGCCTGTGCGCTCTCCGGTTTGTTCTCCGGGGTGATGATCACGGTGTTTCGGATTCCGCCGTTCATTGCGACGTTGGCCGTGATGCAGGTGGCCAGCGGTCTGGCTTACATCCTGGCGCGCGGCGGTTCGATTTACGAGGTGCCGGACTCGTTCACGTGGCTCGGCCGGGGGACCGGTCTCTTCGGCATTCCCCACGCCGTGGTCCTGATGCTGGGCTTGTATGTCGCGGCGCATCTGCTCATGGCGCGGACGGTGTTTGGCCGCCACATCTACGCCGTGGGCAGCAACGTGGAGACGGCCCGGCTCTGCGGGGTGAATGTGCCGCGGGTGTTGCTGGCCGCCTACACGTTGTGCGGCGCGCTGGCCGGACTCGGCGGGGTCGTGCTCACCTCGCAGTTGAAGACCGGTGCGCCCACGTATGGCCTGGCCAATGAACTCTACGTCATCGCGGCCGTGGTGGTCGGCGGCACCAGCCTGAGCGGCGGGTCCGGGCGCATCTTCGGCACGCTGATCGGCGCCTTCATCATCGGCGTCATCAACAACGGCATGAACCTCACCGGCGTCCAGAGCTACACCCAAAAGGTCGTCCTCGGTCTGGTCATCCTCGGCGCCGTCCTCCTCGACCTTCTCAAGAAACGGGTTGGAGGCGAGCAGACGTGAGCGGCGGGGGCGGGAGGTTCACGGTTCGGAGGTTGGGAGGTTCAGGGTTGGTTCACGGATGGGGGTGCCGGACAAACTGTGAACGAAGAACACGGATCACCAAACCTTGAACCCCTGCTCCCCTCTTTCTGGGCCCCACCCGCCGAGTGTCACGTGGTGCTTCGAGGGGTTGTCCGGTGGAGGTTACCCAGTGGTGCGGCGCAGTTCCTCGGCGATGCGCACGAAGGCCTGGCTGCTGGGTTCGTTGGGGCGCGATACCACCACCGGAATGCCCCGGTCCCCGCTTTCCCGGATCTCGGTGAACAACGGTATCTCGCCCAGGAACGGCACGTTCTGGCGCCGGGCCTCGGCGGCGCCGCCGCCGTGTCCGAAGATCTCAACTCGCTGGCCGCCCGGGGCCGTGAAGTAGCTCATGTTTTCGATGATGCCCAGGATCGGGACCTCAACCTTCTGGAACATGGCGAGGCCTTTGCGGACGACGCCGAGCGACGCTTCCTGCGGGGTGGTGACGATGATGCCGCCGTCGAGCGGGACGGTTTGGCAGAGGGTGAGCTGGGCGTCGCCGGTTCCCGGTGGCAAATCCACCAGCAGGTAATCGAGTTCGGCCCAGGCCACCTGCATGAGGAACTGCTGGATGGTCTTGACGATCAGCGGTCCGCGCCAGATCACCGGTTGGTCGTCATCGATCAGGAAGCCGATGCTCATCAGCTTCACGCCATGGCTCAGCAGCGGCACCAGTTTCTCGTCGTCGCTGACCGTGGGCCGCTCCCGGACGCCCATCATCAGCGGGATCGTCGGCCCGTAGATGTCGCAATCGAGCAAACCGATCCGCAGACCGAGAAGCCGGAGGGCGCAGGCGAGGTTCACGGCCACGGTGGACTTGCCGACGCCGCCTTTGCCGGAGGCGATGGCGATGACGCGTTGGACGCCGGGCACGCGTTTCTGGTTGGCCCACGGGTCGGTGGCGGCCGGCCCGGCGGCGGACGGCATCCGCACATTCACGGTGACTTCCTTCGCCCCGGGCAGGGCGCGGAGGACGCGTTCGCAATCGGCGCGGATTTCCGCGGCCACTTCGGGGGATCCGCCGGTCAACTGCAGGTCCACCGTGGTGGCGTTGCCGGTCACGATCACTTCTTTGACAAGGCCGAACGACACGACGTCGCGCGAGTAGCCGGGGTAGCGCACGCCGCGCAGGGCGTCCAAGATGGCTTCCTGAGTCAGCATAACGAAGGCACTGTAACCGACGGCGCCGAAAAATCCAGGGCGGGCAGGTTCCCCGGATCCTCCGCCAAGTGGCGCTGGGGCTCACGAGGGTCGTCGCGGCGCGCAAACCGGCACTTGCCGAGGTACTTGGTGGGGCGCGGCGAGCTACCGTTTCTGGCGAGGTTCGACGCCGAGCAGGTGGCGGACGAAGAACTCCTGGCGGCGCCGGTTGGCGTACGGGGTCTCGGCGGCACCGTGTCCGGTGCCGGTCATCAGCAACAGCTCGAAGTCCTTGTCGGCCCGAATCAGGGCGTTGGCCACCTGCAGGGTGGAGGCCGGATCCACGTTGCGATCCAGTTCGCCGACGACGAGCAGGAGTTTCCCGGTCAGTCGATGTGCCTGGGTGACGTTGGACTGCTCCTCGTAATGAGGACCCACCGGCCAGCCCATCCAGAGCTCGTTCCACCAGATCTTGTCCATCCGGTTGTCGTGACATCCGCAATCCGCCACCGCCACCTGATAGAAGTCGCCGTGGGCCAGCAACGCGCGGAGGGCGTTCTGGCCGCCGGCGGAGCCGCCGAAGATGCCGACACGACGGAGGTCCATCTCGCGATGGCGGGCGGCCGCAGCCCGCAGCCAGGCGATGCGGTCGGGGAAACCGGCGTCGCCAAGGTTCTTCCAGCAGACATCGTGGAACGCCTTCGATCGCTGGGATGTGCCCATGCCATCGATTTGAACGACGATGAAACCCAGCTCCGCGAGGGACATCGACTTGTCGTAGACCTGGAATCCCTTGGGAACGTAGGCGTCCTGCGGCCCGGCGTAGATCTCCTCGATGACCGGGTACTGGCGGCCCTTCCTGAATTGCGTCGGGCGATAGATCACGCCGTAGATATCGGTCACGCCATCGCGGCCTGTGGCCGCGAAGGCCTCCGGGGCCCGCCAGCCGGCGGCGGCGAGCGCGCGGGCGTCGGCTCGTTCCAGGGTGCAGACGAGGCGGCCGTCTTCGGAACGGCGGAGCTCGGTCACCGGTGGTTGGTCCACCCGCGACCAGGTGTCGACCAGATACCGGCGGTCGGGGGAGAAAGCGACGCGATGGGTTCCATTGCCTTCCGTGAGGATGGTCAGACCGGTGCCGTCGAAGTTAACCCGGGCGACGTGAACGAAATACGGGTCCTGCCCGGGTCGAATGCCGCCGGCGCGAAACCAGATCTGACGGCGCTCGGTGTCGACATGTTCGACGCCGCGCACGACCCATTCGCCACGGGTCACGGGATTCTTCACCTGACCGGTCTCGGCGTCGCAGAGGTAGAGGTGATTCCAGCCGTCGCGTTCGGACATCCAGATCAGTTCCCGCGAATCGTCCAGGTAGTGGAGGTAGAGCTTGCCGGCGTAGTCGACGAAAGTGCGGCTCTGTTCATCCACGATGGAACGAGCCTGGCCGGTGGCGGCATCGACGCCCACCACCCGCAGGACCTGGTGGCCGCGCTGGTTGTAGAGGAAGGCAAACCAGCGGGAGTCCGGCGACCAGTGGAACTCCGAGAGGTCCCAGGGATTGTCGAACAAACCCTCGGCGATGGGAACGGGCTTGCGCTCGAGCACATCAAACAGGCGCGGCTGTTTGCGCGCGATGGGATCGCCGGGTTTCGCGTAGTCGATGGTGTGGAGCTTGGGCTGGAGCTGGTCTTTGGGGGAGGACTCGACGAGGTGGATCTTGCGTTCAGGGTGCTGCTCGACGCGGAGGGCGACCAGTCGCCGGGAGTCGGGTGACCAATGCAGTTCGCCGGCATAGGCCGCCTCCGACGTACCGTCGGCGCTGAGGGCGAAGTCCGCCTTTGAAGAGAGATCGCGGATCCAGACGTTGTGGTCTTTGCGGAACGCATGCCAGCGTGCATCCGGCGAGGTTGCTCCGGGGGGGCGTTCGGGCGCAGCCTTCTCGGGCGGGGGTTGAGGCTCGACCGCGCCGGCTGGGCCGGTGATGTCGACGGTAATCGGATCTTCTTCGGCCTGGCACCCGGTCAAAATGTCGCCGTTGGGCCCGAGCACCAGCCAGGCATGCCCGGCAAACGTGTGCTGGGAACGACTCTCGCCGGGACGCAACCGCCCGTAGCTGCGCCGCTCGCCTTCGGCATCGAGCCAAACCAATTCGACTTCCGCCGCGGTCCGGTTGACGAAGCTGATCGAGGTGTCGGGACCGGTGTGGGTGCTGGACTTGGGCAGGGGCCGGGTCGGGTCGCTGGTCCGGGGCGCGGGAGCGGCCGACTCCCGCAACACCCCCCCGTCCAGTTCCCAGCTCCAGGTCTTGCCGGCGCAGCGGAATTGGAGTCGGCGCCGATCCGCGTCAAACTCGATTTGCTGGAACGGGAGGCGGTCGGGCAGTGCATTGCTGACGCCTGCGGCCCGAAGCGCGGCGGCCAGGCGCGGGTGATCGAAGGCCGCGGTGCGGAGGCCCGCCTCGGCGTCGACCATCACAAACTCGTGGGCGTCGGCTCCCGTCCGAACCCGGTACCACCCATGCCGGAGGTCCGGCAACCAGCGCACCCGCACTTGGTCGCGATAGACCTTGTTGGCGAAGCGCTCTGCCAAACCGTTCGCCCGATCGAAATCCGACTGCGCGCCCTGCGCCCAGCCGCTCGCGGCTGCGACCAGGAGGAAGCCGAGCAGACCCGACCAGGCGAGCCCGGTGGCCGCGCCTCGAGGATTGGCGCCTCGGGGGAGGGTGGAACGTATGGGGAACCCCGCCCCGGAAGAAGGGTCGCAAGAGGCCGAAAGCGCTCGTGCCAAAACCTGTTGCGACTGCACTGTGGAATCGGTCAGACCCGGGCGAGATGCCGCGGGAGCAGGGACGTGAGTCATGGGCTGGGGTCCGGTTCCGCGATCGATTCGATGGCCACCCGGTCGAGGCGCGGAAAGGGGAAGACCGGAGCCACCGCGTGCTGAAGGCGCAGCATCCGATCCAGACGGGAAGCAACCCGCGGGTGGTCTTGAGCCACATTTCGGACTTCGGCGGGATCGCGCCGCAGATGGTAGAGTTCGACGGGGCGCTCCGTGCCCAACGGACCAAACCGCGGGTCCAGCTCGGTCCGCACGGCCTTCCAGTCGCCCATGAGCACACACTGCTGGCCGCCACCGCCGGGATACTCCCGATACAGGAAGAGCCGCGCCTTCTGCCGTCGGCCCAAGAGCGTCGGAGCGAAGCTCACCCCATCGATGTCTTTCGGAACCAGCGCCGCTCCCCCGGCCAACTCGAGCAATGTCGGGAACCAGTCTTCAAATCCTGTTACCCGGTCGCAGACGCGTCCGGGGCGGATGCGCGCGGGCCAGCGAACGAGGAGCGGCACCCGCAGGCCGCCCTCGTAGACCGATCCTTTGCGGCCGCGCAGGCCGGCGGCGGATTCGAAGAAGTCCGAATCCGCCCCTCCAGTTCGCCCGGCGGCAGGGCCATTATCGGAGGTGAACACCACGACGGTGTTTTCCTCCAACCCCAACTCCTGCAAGAGGGCCAGGAGCCTGCCCACCTCCCGATCGAGGCGGGTGACCATCGCCGCGTACGCGGCATGCGGCGTCGGATGCGGCAGATAACCGTGTTGTCCCGCGTAGAGTTCGTCCGGCAGCACCCCGCGGTACTCGGCGAGGGAATCCTCGGGCACCTGCAGCGCAAGGTGAGGGACAGTGATGGGAACGTGACAGAAGAACGGCCGGTTCCGATTCGCCCGGATGAACTCCCCGGCGCGGCGGAAGATGAGGTCCGGGGCGTAGTCCTGGCCGCGGTATCTGGCGAGAAAATCGGGCGCCCGCGGATCCGCGTCGGCGGGCAAGGTCTGATGAGCTGGGAACGGGGGGTTGTCGAGCCGCACTCGACGTTCGTTGTCCCAGAGGTAAGCCGGGTAGTGATTGTGGGCGTGGCGTTGGCAGTTGTAGCCGTAGAACTGGTGGAGGCCCTGGCGGAGCGGATTGCCCGTGCTGGCCGGCGGTCCCAGGCCCCATTTGCCGAAGGCGCCCGTCTGGTATCCGAGCGTTTGCAGGGTCCTCAGGAACGTTGGCGTCCCGGCCGGCAGGGGTTCCTGGCCTTCCTCGCGCAGCTCGCGATTGTCCCGGATCCAGGCGTGGCCCGGGTGCTTACCGGTGAGCAGGACGCAGCGGGAGGGGGCGCAGACCGGGCTCCCGGCGTAGTGGCGCGTGAACCGCGCGCCTTGCGCGGCCAACTGATCCAGGTGCGGCGTGCGAATCCTCGTCTGCCCGTAGCAGCCCAGGTCGCCGTATCCCAGGTCATCCGCCAGGATGAAGAGGAAGTTGGGGGGCGCGGCGTCGGCGACAGCGCGCGCGCCCATCATGAGGGCCAGCGCCAGGAACAGGAGCCGGGACGGCAACCGCCCGGCCCTGCTCCACTGGACGTCAATCATGATCCAGGTTGCGGCGTTGGGGTCTTCGTCGCGGGCAACCGCCTATTCCCACTTCAGGTGCTGCGGGTATGTGGCCCAGACATAGCCCTTCTTGATGTAGACCCAGTCCCGGTCCAGCGGTTGTTTCTTCTTCCAGTAGAACGGCTCGGTGCCCGTCGCCCCTTTCCGGCCGGCGGCAATCGTCTCCGCCTCCCGCCACTTGTGCACCTCCGCGTGCCCATCGGAGAAACCCAGCGTGCTCGCGATATTGTGGTAGATCGCCATCGGATCCACCCAGTTGTCCGCCACGATGTCCAGGACCCAGGTCCCCAAGTTGTAGCCGCGCGGGTCGGCTTCCTCGATGAACACGTACATCTGGGACGGCAGGGGAATCGCGTTCACCTTCGTGACCGGCTCCGTGCCGGGGGTCGATTCCCAGATAATCCCGTTCATGCCGTTCGCCTTCGAGTAGCTGTCAAAGGCCCAGCCCGGTGTTCCCACCTTCCGCCGCAACCGGATGTCGCCCGGGCAATGGTAGGCATCCACCGCCGGGTTGTAGGGATAGAGCGGGCCATTGCGGATCCGCTCCTGGACCTCCGCCAACTGCCTCGGCAACGACGAGTTGGTGATCCGCACCGGCAGGGCGTCCGGCCAGAAACCGCCTCCGGCCAGTTCCTGGCCGTTGTACTGTTGCCCGACCATCCGGTCGTTGTGGTCGTCCGCGTACAGGATCCAGGCCAGCAACAGTTGCTTCTGGTTGGCCACACACCGCGCGCCCGTGGCGGACTCCTTCGACTTTGCCAGGGCGGGGAGCAGCATCCCGGCGAGGATCGCGATGATGGCGATCACCACCAGCAGCTCGATCAGGGTAAAGCCCGGTTCCCGCGAGGAACCGGCGAGAGAACAAGTGCCGTTTCGCATGACGTGTCTTGGTGTAGGTCCGCTTCTTCGAGGATTCGTCCGCAGGCTACAGTCCGCCCCGCCTGCCCACAATAACCCGAACGGAGTATTCTCCCGCGGAGTCCTGGCTTGCACGACGACATGCTGCACGCACTGCGGGAGGCTGCAAGCCGAAACGCCGGCCGAGACTCCGGCCCCTGCCGGGGTCGTCGCGGCGCATCGGCCCCGGTGCGGTCCGCCGCGATCGTCGTTCCATCATGTCACCCCTGCACCGCGAGCTTGACGGTCTCTCCGGGCGCACTATGGTTCGGGGCTTGGTTGGTGGCTGTAGCTCAGTTGGTTAGAGCCCCAGATTGTGGATCTGGTTGTCGCGGGTTCAAGTCCCGTCAGCCACCCCAGCCCCTCGCAACTGCGGAACTCTGGCTGCAGATTTGCCCATATTCTTGCCGCCCCCGGCGAGGATATCGCTAAATGGCGGCCTGTGCCCCGACAGAATGCTATCGGTGGTCGGTTGGGGACTGAGCGACCATAGCTCTGGGTTCACGCGCTGGTTCTTCCAGACGGTTCCGCGCAGGGTTTCAGTGATCGCAGCGTGAAGAAGGGCGCAACCTCCGCTCGGATGCGCGGACGGCCGGTTCGTCTACCCGTGGACTTGAGCCGCCAGAACCACCGGAAGCCTTGGCGGTGCCAGCCCACCACCGTGTCGGGTTGGACCAACGGAAGGACACTGGCCCAGCGAGGCCAAGCCTAGCGCAGCTACACCCAGAAGAGGCGAACAGCGGGGCGGAGTCTGGGCCGGGAGCGCTTGTGCTTGAAGACAGCCAGTTGCTGGTGCAGGGCCAGATTCTCGACCACCAACTCAAGACGCGACCGGAAGAGGAGCCGGGCCAGCGCCACCAAGACCGTCAGGGTCATGCGAATCACGGATCGGACATTCGCCGACAGCCCACGGCTCGACAAGGGGAAGTGGACCGTCACCCGGCCGGAGCAGAGCCTTCAGTGCGCTACCGCATGTGATTCCCCATCAGCGGATACGGAATAATGTCGAGGCACAGCCGAACAATGTCGACCCACAGCGAGGTGATCCTTGAATATCAAAACTTGTGCTTTCGATGTTCAAGGACATATTGATGGCATGATAAAGCGCACCGTCTATGCGCGGGAGATCGAGCGCAAGCTCAAAGCCAACCCCATTGTGGCCATTCTTGGCCCGCGTCAAGCCGGCAAAACCACCCTGGCCCGCGCCATCGCAAAAGGCCAGCTGCACCACTTCTTCGACCTGGAAGATCCCGTCTCCGCGGCTCGTCTGGCGCACCCGCAATCCGCGCTGGAACCATTGCGCGGGCTGGTTGTGATCGACGAAATCCAACGGCAGCCGGAGCTGTTCGCCCTACTGCGGGTACTAGCTGACCGGCGGCCGCAGCCAGCGACGTTCCTCATTCTGGGCAGCGCCTCGCCCGGACTAGTCCGCGGGGTTTCCGAGTCTCTGGCCGGGAGGGTGGCATTCGTGGACCTTACAGGCTTCGACCTGTCCGAGGTCCGGCCCGGCGCTTTCCGCAAGTTGTGGTGGCGAGGTGGATTTCCGCGCTCGTTCCTCGCCGCCTCCGACCAGGATAGTGCCGCATGGCGACAGGACTTCATCCGCACCTTCCTCGAGCGCGACATTCCCCAACTTGGCCTCACGGTTCCCGCAACGACGCTGCGTCGGTTCTGGTCCATGATCGCCCATTTCCATGGCCAGGTTTGGAACGCTGCGGATTTCGCCCGCTCCCTGGGCGCGTCCGAGCCTACCGCACGACGCTATCTCGACATCCTCGCGTCCGCCTTCATGGTGCGCCAACTGCCGCCGTGGTTTGAGAATCTGGGCAAACGCCAGGTCAAGGCGCCGAAGATCTACGTCCGTGACAGCGGCCTGCTGCACGCCCTGCTCGCCCTCGGTGATTTCGCGGCGCTGGAGGGCCATCCCCGGCTCGGCGTGTCGTGGGAAGGGTTCGCTCTCGAACAGGTTCTCCGGCACACCGGGGACCGTGACGCCTACTTTTGGGCCACGTACGCGGGGGCGGAACTCGACCTCCTGGTCACGCTCCGAGGCAAACGCTATGGTTTCGAGTTCAAGTACGGCGACGCTCCCACCCTCACCAAGTCCATGCATATCGCCCTGCAAGACCTCAAGCTCGAACACCTGTTCGTGGCCTATCCGGGAAAGACCTCCTATGCACTGGACCGCCGAGTGGACGTGATTTCCGTCCAACTCCTGCCCGAAAAACTCGCGGCGCTCTCTTGATGCTGTCTCCGCTGCCGGACCGAATCACCTACCGCTTGAGATTATGGATCAACAACTGCAAGCCTCTGGGACGTGCATTCCGGGCTCGCCGGGGGTTGGCAATGAAATACCCGGATTCGGCTGCCTCGATGACGAATCCTCCGAATATTCGCCGGATGGGCTCACAGTCATTCAAGGTCATCAGGAAACGCCCTTTGATCTCCTTCAACTCCCGCGCCAATCGGTCGTAATCCGTGGAGTCGAGGCTCAAGGTGTATTTGCGCTCTCCCCAACAAGGCGGGTCCACGTAGAAGAAGGTTGTGGCCCGATCGTCCCTAAGAATGCACTCGACCGCATCCAGGTTCTCGATCAAGACCCGCTGCAGACGCTTTTCAACTTCGGGTAGCGATTTCTTGAGCTCCGACAGATGAAATCCTGGCGGCCGGATGGAGGAGGTGCCCAGATTCAGATGGCGCATCTGACCGCCAAAAGCCAGACGCTGCAGGTAGTAATAGCGCGCAGCTCGTTGGATGTCGGTCAGGCCTGCTGTGTCCCGGCGGCGTTCCCATTCGAAGAGTTCTCGTGACGGCACCATCCTTTCGCACCAGCTGAAGAACTCCTGGGGATGGTTCTGAATCACGCGCCAGAAGTTGACCAGTTCCCCATCCAGATCATTGAGCACTTCCACTTTGGAGGGTTTCTTCTGGAACAACACCCAAGCCCCACCGGCGAAGGGCTCCACGTACCCGCCAACGTGGTCCAGACCTTGGCAAAGACCTGCGTCGTTCTTCAGCGGGGACTGCAGGGCGCGTCCGACGACAATTGGAATTCACTCCTCCGGAGACCGGTGTTGGACTGGGGCGCGCATTTTTTCAGCGCGGTTCCCAACAAAGAAGCGGCAATTCCCGGAGCATCCGGCTAGGCTGCGGGCGGTGCATCTGGCCCATCTACGACTGCGCGACTTCCGCAACTACCGGCGGCTCGACGCGGATTTTCCGCCCGGATTGCACGTGATCCTGGGGGACAACGCCCAGGGGAAGACCAACCTGCTGGAGGCGGTGTATCTGCTGGCGACGCTGCGGTCGTTTCGGGGGGTGGGAAGCGCCCAACTGGTGCGGCACGGGGAGGCGGGGTATTTCGTCGGGGCCCGCGTGGTGGGTGAAGGAGAGCACGCGGTCAAGATGTATTGGTCGACGGCGCTGCGCCGGCTGACGCTGGACGGTCAACCGGTGCGGAAGCTGACGGAGTACCTGGGGATTCTGCGGGCGGTGGTGTTCTGCACGGAAGACCTGCTGCTGATCAAGGGGTCGGCGCGGGTGCGCCGGCGGTTTTTGGACTTGCTGCTGGCACAGACGGAGCCGGGTTACTTGAGGATGCTGCAGCGGTATGCGCGGGTGTTGCGCTCGCGCAACGCGCTATTGAAACAACCGGTGCTCGACGAGACAACCCTCGAAGGGTTCACGCGCGAACTGGTGGAGGCGGGGGAGGGCCTGATGCGCGCGCGGCGAGAGCTGGTTCCGCGGCTGTTGCCACTGGCGCGGCGCGCGTACGGCCGGATTGCGCGCGAGGGGGAGGAACTGGCCCTGGTGTATCGGCCGAGCGTGCGGGCGGACTTCAGGGCGGAGCTGGCGCAGTGGCATCGCCGGGAACGAAGCTACCGGTTGACGCTGATCGGCCCGCATCGGGACGAGCTGGCGTTGCTGGTCGACCAGCGTTCGGCGGCGCAGTTTGCGAGTGAGGGGCAGAAGCGGACGCTGGCGATCGCCTTGAAGATGGCGCAGGCGGAGTATTTGGTGGAGCGGCAGGGGGTGGTCCCGGTGTTGTTGATCGACGATGTGATGGGGGAACTGGATGCGCGGCGGCGGGGCGGTTTCCTGCCGTTGCTGGAAGCGGCCGGCCAGGGTCGCGGACAGGTCTTCCTGGCGTGCACGGAGGAGAGCTGGCCGGCGGAACTGGGGGGCGCGCGGCAGCTCTGGACCGTGCATCAGGGCCAGTTGAAGCGGGCTTGACGGGTGGGACAGCGATGCCTACTTTCCCACCCTCACGGCTCCGCGTCTGCCGCATTCCCGGGGTGCAACCGGGTCAGGCGCTCGCGGAGCCTTTGTATCGAAAGGATCGCTTGTGAATGTGACGGTGGACAGCCTGGGGCCGTGCAAGAAGTTGCTCCGCGTGGAAGTCGACGCGGCGGCGGTGGAGGCGGCGTTCGAAGAGACGACGAAGGAATTCATGAAGCTGGCCCGGCTGCCGGGCTTCCGGCCGGGCAAGGCCCCGCGCCACCTGGTCACCAAGGCCTACGCACCCCAGCTCGAAGAAGAGGTTCGGCGCAAGCTGATCTCGGACAGCTTCCGCCAGGCCGTCTCCGAGCAGAAGCTGCACGTGGTCGGCCAGCCGGACGTCGAGGAGGTGCAGTTCGCTCGCGGCCAGGCCCTGCAGTTTACCGCGACCGTGGAGCTGGCCCCCGATTTCGAGTTGCCCGAGTACAAGGGCCTGCCCGTGCGGCGCGAGGTTCGCATCGTCACGGAAGAGGACATCGCCCGCGCCCTGCGGGTTCTGCTCGAACAACGGGCCACCTACCTGGATGTGGCGCGCCCGGTGCAGAACGGGGATTACGCGGTGCTCAACTACACCGCCACTTCGGAAGGCAAGCCGCTCACGGAATACGCCGCCACGGCCCGCGGGCTGACCGAGAAGAAGGATTTCTGGGTGCACGTCACGCCGGATTCGTTTCTGCCGCGGTTTGCCGACCAGTTGCTCGGCGCCCAGGCCGGCGAAACGCGCCAGGTCGAGGTCGAGTTCCCGGCGGATTTCGTGCCGACCGCCCTGGCCGGTCGCCACGCGGCCTACGCGGTGGAGATCGTGCAGGTGAAGGAGAAGGTGCTTCCGGAGCTGACCGACGAGCTCGCCAAGGCCTACGGCGCGGAGAACGTCGAGGCCTTGCGGGGCGGCGTGCGCCGCGACCTCGAGAACGAGCTGCAGCTCAAGATCAAACGCACCACGCGCGACCAAATCGTCCGCACCCTGCTCCAACGTGTCGCCTGCGAACTCCCCGAGTCGGTGGTCGCCCAGGAGACCAAGAACGTGGTCTACGACATCGTGCGGGAGAACCAGGAACGCGGCATTTCGCGCGATGTGATCGACCAGCAGAAGGACCAGATCTTCTCCCACGCCAGCAGCAGCGCCCGCGATCGCGTCAAGATCGCGTTCATCCTCGGCCGCATCGCCGACCGGGAGGGCCTGAAGGCCACGCAGGAGGAGATTGTGCAGCGCATCACGTTTCTGGCCCATCAATACGGAATCAAGCCGGAGCAGATGGTCCGCCAGCTCCGCGACCGCAACGGCATTGCCGAGATCGAGGAGCAGATCATCTCCGGCAAGGTGCTCGAGTTTCTCGAGAAGAACGCGCAGTTCGAAGACGTCCTTCCGCCCGGCGGCACTCCGGCCCGGTAGGCCGCTCCGCACCAACCCGCGCCGGCTCGCATGCCGTCGCACGACAGGAAACGAATCCGATGAAGAGCTACGACATCGCAGTGATTGGCGGCGACGGCACCGGTCCCGAGGTGACCGCCGAGTCCGTCAAAGTCCTCAAAGCCGCCGCCGCCAAGTTCAACCTCCGGTTGAACTTCACCGACTTCGACCTGGGCGGCGAGCGCTACCTGCGCACCAACGAGGTTCTTCCCGACAGCGCCGTCGCCGAGCTGCGGAAGTTCCCGGCCATCCTGCTGGGCGCCATCGGTCATCCCGGGGTCAAGCCCGGCATCCTGGAGAAGGGCATTCTCCTGCGCCTGCGCTTCGAGCTGGAGCAGTACATTAACCTGCGCCCGGTGCGGCTCTACGACGAGCGCTTCTGTCCGCTGAAGGACAAGAAACCGGAGCACATCGACTTCGTGGTGGTGCGCGAGAACAACGAAGGGCTGTATACCGGGGCCGGCGGTTTCGTGTTCCAGGGGACGCCGCATGAGATTGCCGTCCAGGAGAGCATCAACTCGCGGCGCGGCGTGGAGCGCTGCCTGCGGTTCGCCTTCGACTTCACCCGGCGCCGGAACCGGGCCAAGAAGCTTACCCTTTGCGGCAAGACCAACGTGCTGACGTTTGCCTTCGACCTCTGGGAGCGGGCCTTCCACGAGATCGGGGCCAAGGATTACCCGGACATCCAGCGCGATTACGCGCACGTGGACGCCACGACGATGTGGTTCGTCAAGAATCCGGAGTGGTTTGACGTGATTGTCACCGACAACATGTTTGGCGACATCATCACGGATTTGGGGGCGATGATTCAGGGCGGCATGGGCATCGCCGCCGGCGGGAACATCAATCCCCAGGGGACCAGCATGTTCGAGCCCATCGGCGGCAGCGCCCCCAAATACACCGGCCAAGGCGTCATCAACCCCCTCGCCGCCATCTGCGCCGGACAGATGCTCCTCGATTTCCTCGGCGAGACCCAGGCCGCCGCGGCCATCGAAAACGCCGTCATCAAGATCGTCCGCGAGAGGATCCAGAGCCTGGCCGCCGGGCGCATGGGCCACTCCACCGCCCAGGTGGGCGACCTGGTCGCCGCGGCACTTTAGCCCATGTTCCTGGCCTTCTCCAGGATTCGGGGCACGGCTTCCTCCATCAGGTCGCGCAGGTCGGCATAGCGCATGGTCCGCTGCTCGAAGGTGCGTTTCTCGAGCGCGCCCAGGAAGCGCCCTTGGAACTCCCGCAGGTTGGACCCGTAGATGTGGTAGCTGTCGACCATGTGGCAGTAGCGCCCGACGCGAATGGTGTGGCCGCTCAACTCGGAGACGCGGGCGGCCATCCGCTGCTGCAGTTGGACCAGCGCGAAGATGTTCATAAAGGCGGCCTTGTAGGCGTCGTTCGAGCGGAACCGCACGTTCATGCTGAGGACCGGGCCGCCGTCCTGCTCGAGGACGCGGAACCAGAGACTCTGCATGCAGGCGGGGTCATAGCAGTCGTTGTCTTCCCAGACCTTCCAGGTGATCGCCTGGGCCCGGCGGGTGTGCGGCGCCTCGGCCAGTTTGCGCGCCACGGTCTCGATTTGGTCGCAGACCGGTCGACCGGGAACCGTGTAGGCGAACAACCGCTGGTGATACGTATACTCCCAGCGCGTGTCGGCCGGATCGTTCGGGTCGCGCACCAGGTGGTCCTTGATGCCGTCCAGAACTTCCATGACGTATTCCTGGAGATCCTCGGGGCCGCCCGGGAAATCCTTGTGGATCATCGGCTCCCGGAGCGGGTCCGTGATGACAATGATCATCGTCGCGTCCCGGCTCGGGGGATCGCCGGGCTTGTCGTACTGCGTGGGGATGATGCAGCCGTTCTGGTTCAGGGCGATCAGGGATTCCTCCCAGGCGCGGGCGATGCAGTCCGCTTCCACATGCAGGATCGGGATTCCGTTCATGGTTACGGGTGTCTGGACGGTTGGTGAAGGTTGATGCGCAATGCCGTTTCAGAATGGTCCGACCGGCGTCCTCTGGCAACACCCGACCTGCCCCTCGGGTCCTCGCGCCAGTGGCGCCGCTGGTTTGCGATCGTTCGTCCCCCCCAGCGACGAGGAACTGGACTTCGGCACCATGAAGATGGTTAAGGGCCGAGTCTTCTACACCGGCCTTCCCGAGCAGCCCGATTCGGATTCTGCGGAAGCCGCGCCGGTGGTGAAGCAGTGGTTTCGGCACGACGCGGCAGCCTACTTGGTCGAGTGTGCCGACTACCTCTCGCTTAAGCCGGCGTTCGACGCTCTGGAGGTTCGCCAGGCAAGCACGCGGCCCGTGGAGTCCGCGGCCGATTTGGCGTTCCTGGCCGCGCGCCGGGCCGTCGGTTTGCTGGGGGAGGCCACCCGCCGCCCCGGGAAGTCCAAGACCACGTTTCTCGCGGCCGTTTCGGTGAACGAAGAACCCGGTGTGGTCCTGGATTATCTGCTGGTCAGCACGGCGTTGTTGACCATTCAGAAGGCCCGCCTGTTCGTCGTGGACGACCTGGGCGTGGCCGCTGTCGGTGCCAAACAATACCGCGATCTGCTCGAGATCATCGACGACCGCTGCGGCCACGGCTCGACCCTCATTACCAGCCAGTATCCGGTCGAGCAGTGGCACGAGGTCATCGGCGACGCCACCGTCGCCGACGCCATCCTCGACCGTCTGGTCCACAACGCCTATCGCCTCGACCTAAGCGGCGAGTCCATTCGCAAGCTCAAGAACTCAATCCCACAGAAAACCTCATGAAAACGGGATCCCTTCGGAGGAAAGTCCTTCGGACCGCCGCGGGCAGCAGGGGCATCGGAGTCACTCACAAAGGACTCCGCCCTGCGACGCAAGCTGGGGCCATTTGATCGGAATACGCATCCAGCGAGGCTGCCCGCGCAGAGTCCGCAAGGCTGTTCCAACCAACCACCAAAACAAACGCGCCTATTGCAGCGCATCGTCTCATTGGGGGTGCGTGGTGATCGAGCCGGGCTCAATCGCTATGACTTGCCACTGATTGTCGAAAACTCTGACGGCTTGGGTGCCATCGTAGAACGCTTCTTTCGCCTTCGTATCACTCGCCCCGCCCTTCGGGTGGAAGGTCCATTCGACCCTGTAGATGTCATTCGTGCCGTCTCGGTGCAAGAAGCGCCAGGTCACGTCCGAGGTCCAATCATCTTTCGATGAGTCTCCATAGTCGAATCCACCTCTCATCGAACCCTCCCGCCGCAAGAATGGCACTTCAACCCGATCTTGCGATCCGCGATGCTCATGAGCCAACCGCCGAGAATCATCGGCGCAAGGAATACGGGAAGCATGACGAGAAACACGGACTCTCTCGGCCATGATGAAACGCCGGCAATTCGGTCTGCACGATGAAGACCACCAAGGACACCCGGAATGACGACCGCAAAGAACACGACACCATAAGGGAGAGAAAGTCTCTTCAGAGGGCGATCGCCCTGGGGGCGGCGATCACGTTGTGGATCGTGTGAACGGGAACGAACGCGGGAGAGAGGAGAGGGGAGAGAACAGGAAGTCCTCGGCGCTGCCGACTCCGGGCTCGCTACTCGGCGTAGGCCTCGAGCTCCGCGCAGGAAGCGAATGCCTGGGCGGGGTTGTCGCCGCTGGCCGGCCGGCCGGTGACGCGGAGTCCGACCGCCCGCGCGGTTTCCGGAAGCCGGACCTCGAACGGCTGACCGTTGGTGAGGCCGGCCGCAGCCGTCGCCGTGGTGGCCGGGTAGGTCTCGAGTGTCGCCAGTCGTTCCCAGGGACCGTCCTTGGTCTTCTGCACCTCGATCCAGGGTTTGTCCGCGGCGGAGTCGAACCACCCGCCGTCGTGGAAGGTCTTTCCCTGCCGAAAGACGATCCGGCGGAAGGCCACCGCGGTTTCCGACCGCGCGGCGAACCAGGCGATGGCCTGGGGCTGGGCGTCGAACGTGACGACGAAGCTGGCAGGATCCCCGTCGGTGATGGAGCCGGCGACGTTGCCGGGGTGCGAGCGGCTTTCGGCAGCGTAGCCGAACACGGAGTCATTTTGGGGCAGAGCGGTCTCCGGCGCGGGCAACCAGACGCGGTAGCGCGTTCCCTGGCTGCCGGCGTCGGCGAACATGACGAACGTGCCGCGTTGGGGGCCCGGTTTGCGCGGCGAGCGGATCAGCACATCGAACAGCGCCCCCACGTCGTCGCCGGCCCGCATTTGGACGGGCGAAACGCCGGTGGGCAGGGCAGCCAGACCCACGCCGTTGGGGGCTCCGAGATCCTGGTTGAAGGCCTCGTCGTAGGCGAGGACCGACGGGCCCCACATCAGCGCCGCCTTGCCGGCGTTGCCGTGATCGCCCGGCACCAACCGGCCCGAGAGATTGAAGCGCACGGAGACCCGGTCGCCATCCTTCCAAACCCGCGGCGGCAGGGAGGTCCAACCCTCGCGCAGCAGGCCGCGTTCGGCGGTTCCCTCGACCTGCAAGCGGAGAGGCTGTGCCCAGGCCGGGGTGCGCAGGAGCAGGCCGAACCTGTTGCCGGCCGCGTTCGCAAACGTCAGCGTCAAATGCCCCAGCTCCAGCGGATCCAGAAACAGTTCGAGCTCCACCTTCCTGCCGTTCAACACCATCGTGGCGCGCGCGGTCTCGAAGATGTTGACCGCCAGCGAATCGGGCGAACCGGTCCCGCCCGGGACTCGCAGAAAGGCGTGCTGCGGCACCAGGGCCATCCCGCGCGGCCCGCTCGAAACGCAGCAGTTGATCCCGGGTCCATACGGCTTCGTCCCCTCGAGTGGCGTGAAGTAGCACCACTGGGCGCCGTCGGGACGTTGGGCGGCGGCCAGATGATTCAGGAAGGTCGTCTCGAGTTGATCACCAAACCGGGCCAGGCCCAGCAGCCGCAACAACTGCGTGTTCAACTGAACCCACGTCGTCGTCACGCAACCCTCCGCCACGTTGTCGCCGGGCCCGTTGGGCAGGACGAAGTCGGCCCCAAAGTGTTCGTGCTGGCTGGTGCCGCCCGTGAGGTAGAGCCGTCGACTGACGATGTCTTCCCACGCGATCAACACCGGATCGAGCAACTGGCGATCGCCCGTCGCCCGGGCGAGTTCGCAGAGGCCAACGAGGTTGGAGAGCATTTCGTAGGCTTTGGCGTTGGCCGTTTTGGCGACGGACCTCTCTCGCAGGAGGGTGGTGATGATCTTGGGTCCGTTGGGTTCGTCCCAGGATTGGACGAGGTATTGGGCGAACTGGAGGTAGCGTTCGTCGCCGGAGGCGCGGTAGAGCAGGACCATCGGCTCGAGCACACTGGTTGCGGCCATTCCCACGTGGGTGCCGGCGCTGAGAATGCTCTTCTTTCCGGGACCGAAGGTGGCGATCAGCAAGTCCCCCATCCGGCGGCAGGCCGTCAAGGCGGGCTCGTGCCCGGTGTACTGATAATACGTCAACAGCCCCATCAGATTGTACTTGTGCGACCAGACATCCCAGTCCGCACCCGGGTGGAGCCCGAACCGCTTGTCCGGTGTGTAGGTGCCCAGATAACCATCCGGCTCCTGACACCGGATCAACTCGGCCACCACGCGATCGAGCTTCGACCGGAGCGCGTCCTCGCCCGTATAGGACCAGGCCAACGTCGCCGCATGCAGCCATTTGCCGATGTGCTCCCCGATCCATGGATGACTGCCCGGGCGCTGGCGAAAGCCGGCCAGCAGCGGTTCGGTGTCCACCGCCAGCAAGCGGTTGTGGGCATTGTTGGCGACGCGCAACCCGAGGAACCCTTCGAGTTTGACGGCGGCGGGTGAGGGCACCTCGAGTGCGTCCGGCAGCTTGGGCGCTACTCTCCAGGGAATGGCCTCCCGGGCCGGCGCCCCGATCGCCAGAACCACCTGCACCCAGCCGATTCCGATCGCCAGCCGCCAATGCGGCCAGCGAGGACCGCCCCCTGGAGAAGTCAGAGATTGCACGACATTCCGTGTAGCGACCGGCGGGCACCGCCGCAAGCCCGAACGCAGCCCGAACGCAAGACCCGGCAGAGGGGATCCAGCCAAATCCGCGCCCGACCCCTGCAGCCGTGCCGCGGGCAAGCCGCGAGGGCACGCGCCGGAGCCGCAATGCCGGCGCTTGGACCCGGATTTGGGGAGCGCTGCCGCCGGCGGACGCCGCTGGGCGGTCAGAGTTGGATCTGGACGTTTGGCCGGGTGTAGGACGCTCGAAATCGGTGCCAATTCGCACCGCACGGGCCTGACTTTGTTCAACTTGCAGCAACCTGGAAAAAGTCCTTGCCACCCCAACATATAGTGCTACCGTCCGTCCTTGCCCCTACAAATGGGGCTAGTTGGCCCAAATAACCGGATTTTACTGATTGAATACTGAGCCGTAGCGCCCCCTTTCCTGGCCTGCCTCCCGGGGAGGATCAAGCCGGGGGCGGGCAACTGAGAACCGCCGTTTTCCAAGGTCATCTGAATCATGATCGACTCTCGTGATCACCTCTTGTCGTCGTCGATTGCATCCAAGCCGAGCCGCCGTCGTTCCCTGTTGACCAAGCGTCGTGGGGGAAAGCGGGCGGCCGATCGCACCTTGCGGATCGAGCGCGTGTTTAGCGATTCCAAGGTTGGCCCCTTCGACCAGATCGAGTGGGACCGCCGGACGGCGGAGATCACCGACGACTCGGGCAAGGCGATCTTCCGGCAGGAGAACGTGGAAGTGCCGAAGTCGTGGTCGCTCCTGGCCACGAAGGTCGTGGTCTCGAAGTACTTTTACGGAGAGCAGAACACGCCGGAGCGGGAGACCTCGGTGCGCCAGCTCATTCACCGGGTCTGCCGGACGATTGCGGACTGGGGGATTCAGGACGGCTATTTCACGAAGGCGGATGGCGACGTGTTCTACGACGAACTGACGTGGCTCTGCGTGAATCAGTATGGGGCCTTCAATTCGCCGGTCTGGTTCAACGTGGGGCTTTTCCACGAATACGGCGTGGGCAAGGACTCCGCCCGCGGTGCCTGGCATTACAACGCGCGCACCGGCGAAGCCGAACGCGGCCGCACCCAATACGAACACCCCCAGGGCAGCGCCTGCTTCATCCAGTCGGTCGAGGACAACATGGAGTCGATCATGCAGTTGGCGCATGCGGAGGCGATGCTGTTCAAGTACGGCTCCGGCACCGGCAGCGACCTCAGCCCCATCCGCTCCAGCAAGGAGAAACTCAGCGGCGGAGGGCGCCCGAGCGGTCCTCTCTCCTTCCTCAAGGTCTACGACCAGGTGGCCAACGTGGTGAAGTCCGGCGGCAAGACCCGCCGCGCCGCCAAGATGAACACCCTCCGCGATTGGCACGGGGACATCGAGGAGTTCATCGACGCCAAACAGAAGGAGGAGAAGAAAGCCTGGGCGCTGATCGAACAAGGCTACGACGGTTCCTACAACGGGGACGCCTACGGCAGCGTCATGTACCAGAACGAAAACCTCTCGGTCCGCGTGAGCGACGAGTTCATGCTGGCGGCGCTCGAGGGACGGGAGTGGTGGACGCGCTCGGTCACCACCGGCCGGCCGCTGGACAAGAAGGACGCCGCCACCTTGTTGAACAAGATCGCCGAAGGAACCTGGATCTGCGGCGACCCCGGCATGCAGTTCGACGGCGCCATTCAAAAGTGGCACACCTGCAAAGGAACCGAACCCATCCACTCGACCAATCCCTGTTCCGAATACGTCTTCATCAACAACACCGCCTGCAATCTCGCCTCGCTCAACCTGATGAAGTTCAAG
>CAYSPU010000070.1:20096-23333 GCA_964432995.1 uncultured Verrucomicrobiota bacterium | reverse complement strand
CCGCAACCGGATGCCAACCAGCCCTTTCGGACCGCGGGTCTTCTCGACCCGCAGCAAAGTGCATACACCCTCGGCTGCGGCTCAAGACGAGCCGCGGTCCGGAACCTCGCGGGCGGCGATTGCCCCACCGCAACCGGATGCCAACCAGCCCTTTCGGACCGCGGGTCTTCTCGACCCGCAGCAAAGTGCATACACCCTCGGCTGCGGCTCAAGACGAGCCGCGGTCCGGAACCTCGCGGGCGGCGATTGCCCCACCGCAACCGGATGCCAACCAGCCCTTTCGGACCGCGGGTCTTCTCGACCCGCAGCAAAGTGCATACACCCTCGGCTGCGGCTCAAGACGAGCCGCGGTCCGGAACCTCGCGGGCGGCGATTGCCCCACCGCAACCGGATGCCAACCAGCCCTTTCGGACCGCGGGTCTTCTCGACCCGCAGCCGCAACACTCCCGCGGCGCCCTCGGAGAGGTCGCCCTACCTCTCATGCGAAGTGGTATCCCAGAATGGGTGGGGGGTTCATGGTTCCCCTTGGCACCAGGCAAGGCTCTGCTGACCTGCCCCCCCGACCCGCGTGGAGGTCGTGATCGGAAAGGAATGCGGGGGCCGGAAGGGCTGGACTCCGGAAGGATGCTCGTCCTGAGGCGAGAGCGCGTCGCTACGGTGGCAGGGCAACTGGCGGATCGTTGGTGCGCGGAGTGTTCGGGACAGCCTTCTCCCGCTTCGAGGCCAGGTTGCGCTGGATGCGTTGTTTGACGTCGCGATACTGCTCGAGCGAGATGGAATCGAGGTAGCGCTGGGCGTCATCGAAGTGGTTGGCGAGGAGGTGGACTCGAGCGAGGTGGAGCGCGACTCCCTGGCGTTGGAGGTCATCGCTGGCGAGGCGTTGGGCCTGCTCCCACGCCGCGATGGCGTCCTGATACACCTTCTGTTGGCGCTGGTCGCGGACGGTGACCTCGCTGTTGGTTGGCACCCGTACCCCGTAGAAGGACTGGGCATACTCGCTTGCCAGGAGGAAATTCGTCGGGTCCAGGCGGATTGCCTGGCGGTAGAGGTCCAACGACTTCTCGAATACCTCCCACTCAGTGATGCGGTAGAAGTTGGTGGCGTCCGGACGGAAGAGGAAGACCACCGTGGCCAGGTTCTGGAGATAGACCGGCTCCTTGGGGTTGAGCTCGATGGCCTTGGCGTAGTATTCGAACGCTTTCTGGACGGGCCCGTCGTGGCCGTAGTAGTTGGCCAGGTTGTTCCACGCTGCCGGGTTCTTCGGGTCGATCTCCCGCGCCTTCTCCATCTGGCGCACGGCTTCTGCATCCTCGCCCGTTTCCAGGAGGAAACTCCCGTAGGCCAACCGGGCGCGCGCGTGGTCCGGATGCTCGCGAAGGAAGTCCTCGTAGGCCTTTCGCACCAGTTGGAACCTCTCTCGGATGCGGGCGCCGAGGGTGACGTCCGTGCTCGCGGTGGGGTCTTCCATCCGTTTCTGGTCGGCGCGGATCCAGCCGTCCACTTCTGCCGCGGCGGCGTCGTCCTGTTCGAGCAACGCTTCGTAGGCGGCTTCGAGGGGATCGGCGCGATTCGTGGCGGTGACGGATGGGGGAGGCGGAGCGGGGGGGGGCGGCGAATGGTCTGCGGCCTCCAGGGAGAGGAGGGAGAGCCCGGCCAGCGCGCTGAGGCAAACGATCAGCGGTACACGCACGCGGCTACGGTAGCAGAGGTGGGCGTCCAGGCAAGTGGGAGACCGGAGTTCGCCGCCCTGAAGAGCGCGGGGTGAGGAGGGAGGTTGGGAGGTTCAAGGTTCAGGGTTGGGAGGTTGGGACATCCAAGTCCCAAATCGAAAACCCTCAATCCCGAATCCCCAATCAACCGGCTTGGCATTGAAGATTGAGGATTGGGGATTTCGCTTTAGGGATTTGCGGTGATCCGACATCCCAAATCCTCATTCGATATTGGGGAGGTCCCCGGTCAGCGGAAGTTCTTGAGCTGCTGCCGGGTGATGAAGGGGTCGATGCGCGAGAAGAGGAAGAAGGCCAACCGCTCGATCAGCTTGATCCAGAAGGAGCGTGCGCGACGCCAGGCGGCCAGTTCGATGGGTTGGCAGTGGGGCAGGTAACCGGCGAAGACCTGCCGGGCTTCGGCGGCCAGAGCCGGGCTCGGGATCCGCACCAGGAAGTCGTAGTTGATTCCCAGGCTTCGGGGATCGAGGTTGGCGGATCCCAGGAACACCACGTCGTCGATGCGGATGAACTTGGTGTGCAAGATCTGCGGTGTGTATTCGTGGAGCTCGATGCCGGCGCGCAGGAGACGTCGGTAGAGACTGCGGGTGGCGGCCTGCAGCAGCACGACGTCCGACTTGGCGGGCAGGATGAGTTGGACCCGTCCGCCGCGGCGGGCGACGCGCTCGAGGAGGCGGCGGAGTCGCGGGGGCGGCAGGAAGTAGGCGGCGATGATCTGCACGGACTGGGCTTGGGCGAGGTGCTCGCGCAGGGCGCGTTTGATGGGGTTGAAGCCGCGGCCGGGGCCGTTCATCAGCAGTTCGCCCTGAGGGCAGACGACGCAGCGTTTGGAGGCGGTGCGGCGGAGTCGGGCGAAGCGCTGGTGTTGGAACTCGGCGAGGCCGAACATGGCGTCGAAGGAGACGGCGAGTTCGCGGGGCAGGGCGCCGGTCAAGGTGAGGCCCAGGTCGCGCCAGCCGCGCTGGAGGCCGTCGCCGAGCCATTGGGGGGCGACGTTGAAGCCGCCGATCATGGCGGTGGTTTCGTCGGTCACGAGCAGTTTGCGGTGGTTGCGAATGTTGAAGCGGCGGAGGGAGAAGGGGTTGAACCAGCGCAACTGGCCGCCGGCCGCGCGCAGCGAGGCCCAGTAGCTGTCGGTCAGGTACAGCGATCCAAAGGCGTCGAGCAGGACCCGTACGTCGAGCCCGCGCTGTGCGGCGCGGACCAGCACGTCGCGGAGGTCGTCACCCGGACTGCCCGAAGCGTAGATGTAGGTTTCGAAGCGGACCGACTGCCGAGCGGCATCGATCGCCCGGGCCATGTCGGCGAAGGCTTCGTCGCCACAATGGATCCAGCGGTAGGTCGGTTCCGGGAGAGTCGACATGGTTCGTGCGTGGGGCGGAGTGTGGCGCTCCAGTGCGGATTGGGCGAGGCGATTCTGAGCGCGAAGTCCGGCGAGAGGTCGCCCTACCGGATGGGGGAGGCATGTGGTGGGGCGCGCTCTCCGCAGCGCGCCGGGAACATGTGCATC
>CAYSPU010000070.1:0-19996 GCA_964432995.1 uncultured Verrucomicrobiota bacterium | reverse complement strand
GGTGCCTGCGTGTTGGCGGCGCCCTCGGAGAGGTCGCCCTACCGGATGGGGGAGGCGCATGTGGTGGGGCGCGCTCTCCGCAGCGCGCCGGGAACATGTGCATCGGTGCCTGCGTGTTGGCGGCGCCCTCGGAGAGGTCGCCCTACCGGATGGGGGAGGTGCAGGAGGTGGCGCGCGTCGGAGCAACGCGCCGACTCGCCGGCGTGCCGGCGTGCCGACGTGCCGCCGTTTTGACTTTGGGCAGGTTGTGAGGTATTCGGGAGGGCATGCGTTTGGGGGCTCGCAGGATGCTGTTGTGCCTCGCGGTGGCGGCCAGCGTTGGACTGAACGCGGCCAGCCACACGCGGGCGCGATTGGTGCTCTCGGCGGAAGTCGCCACGCCGGGGTCCACGGTGTTGGCCGGGGTGGTGCTCGAGATGGACGCCGGCTGGCACACGTATTGGGTGAACCCGGGCGATTCGGGGGGGGCGACCGAGATCGCGTGGCAGTTGCCGGCGGGGATCAGCGCGGGGGCAATTCAGTGGCCGGTGCCGGAGAAGCACTCGCTCGAGGGATTGACAACCTACGTGTATCACGACCGCGCGACGCTTCTGGTGCCGTTGACGCTGGATTCCTCGCTGAAGCCAGGTCCCATCGACGTGCGGGCAACCGTTTCCTGGCTCGAATGCTCGGACCTTTGCGTGCCCGGTTCCGCCGAGGTTGCCGCCACGCTGGTCGTGGGCGGCGAGACCAGGTCTGCTGCCGAAACCGGCTGGCTGGACGAGGCCCGAGCACGAATGCCCCGACAGGAGGGGCTCCCGGGCGTCACCGCTTCCTGGGCGGACGCCGAAGCGGGCGGCCAGCGAACGCTCCGCATCGAGTGGCGGGGGGGGAGTCTCACGCCGGAGGCGGACTTTCTGCCGCTCCCCGCCGAGGGCTACGAGGCGCAGGCGGAGACGCAGCGAGTGGCGTCGGAAGGATCCGTGCGCCTGGAGAAGAAGGTGCGGCGCGTGAAGGAGGAGTGGCCGGTGGCGGTTCCGGGGGTGCTGGTGGCGGCGCGGGCGCCGGCGCTGGCAGCCTATGAAGTGGTCTTGCGGCCGACGGCGGGTGCGGCGGTTGCGTCGCGGGAGAGCGAACCGGTTGGGGCGGCAGAGACTTCCGGGGGAGCGCCCCCGTCGTTGTGGTGGATGCTGTTGTTGGCGTTCGTGGGTGGGGTCATTTTGAACGCGATGCCCTGCGTGTTACCGGTGATTGCCCTGAAGGTGCTGGGGTTTGTCCGCCAAGCCCAGGAATCGCCGGCGACGGTGCGTCGGCACGGCCTGCTGTACGGCTTGGGGGTGCTGGTGTCGTTCGTGGTGCTGGCCGGGGTGGTGATCGGGGTGCAGGCGGCGGGGCGCGTGGCCAACTGGGGCATGCAGTTCCAGAGTCCGGGTTTTCTCCTGGTGATGACCGCGCTGGTCACGCTGGTGGCGCTGAATCTGTTCGGGGTGTTTGAAGTCACCCTGAGCGGACGGGCCCTGGGCGCGGCGGCGGCCTGGGCCGGGCGGGAAGGGGGGACGGGCGCCTTCTTCAACGGGGTGCTGGCGACGGCTTTGGCGACGCCCTGCACGGCGCCGTTTCTCGGGACCGCGGTGGGTTTCGCTCTGACGCAGTCTTCCGCGCCGGTGATCTTGCTTTTGTTTCTGGCGATCGGCGCGGGGTTGGCGGCGCCCTATGTGCTGATCTGTTTCGTGCCGGGGTTGAGCCGGCTATTGCCGCGCCCCGGCGCGTGGATGGAGCGGCTGAAGGTGGCGATGGGCTTCCCGATGTTGGGCGCGGCGGCATGGCTGCTGAGCGTGCTGGCCCGGCATTACGGCAGCGCCGGCGTCCTCTGGGTTGGCGTGTTTTTGGTTGGGCTGGGGTTGGCCGCCTGGGTTTGGGGGCAGATGGGGCAGCGGGCGGCGAGCGGGCGCTGGCGGTGGGGGGTGGCGAGTCTGCTCTTGGTGATCGCCGTTTACGGATGGGCACTGGAAGGTCAGTTGCGCTGGCGCGAGTCGCGAACCGGCGGCGCGGCGGCGCCTGCCGCGGCCGGTTCCCTGATCGCGTGGGAGCCGTGGAGTCGCGAGGCGGTGGAGCGCGCGCGTCGGGAGGGTCGGGTGGTGTTGGTGGATTTCACGGCGGACTGGTGTTGGACCTGCCAGGTGAACAAGAAGACCAGCCTCGAAATCCCGTCGGTGGCCGATCAAGTGCGGGCGCTGGGCGCCGTGGCGTTGCTCGGTGACTACACCCTGCAGGACCCGGCGATTACGGGGGAACTTCGGCGCTTCGAACGCGCGGGCGTGCCGTTGGTGCTGGTCTATCCCCGGCGGAGCGACCGGCCGCCGATCGTCTTGCCGCAGTTGCTCACCCCCGGCATCGTCCGGCAAGCGCTTGAAGACGCGGCGCAGTGAGACGCCCGGGCGCGCGCTGCGGAAGCGTCGCCTGGTCAGCGAGACTGGGGTGTCGTTGTGGACACGGGAGATACGGCCCGGGAGTTCACGGTACGGGGCAGGGAGAAGGAAAAGGTCGCACCGCGGTCGGCGGCGGCGACGGCCCAGACCCGCCCGCGATGCCGGTGAATGATTCTCTGGACGATGGCGAGTCCGACACCGGTGCCTTCGAACTCGCGATGGGTGTGCAGCCGTTCGAACACTCCGAAGAGCTTGGCGGCGTGCTGCATGTCGAAACCCACGCCGTTGTCCCGCACCCAGTAGACGGTCTCCCACGCTCGCGACTCGGCGCCCACCTCAATGACGGCTTGCTCGCGCTTGGCGGAGAACTTCAGGGCATTGGACAGCAAGTTGACCCAGACCTGCCGCAACAGCCGTTCGTCGGCAACCACGGGCGGCAGGTCGCCGATGCGAATCTCGATCCGGTCCTGGTTTTCCGGAGCGGTGAGTTCCGCGCAGACCGACCGCACCAGGGCGTTCATATCAAAGCTCAAGGCGTGCAACTCGGCCCGGGTAAACCGGGAAAGAGCGAGCAGATCATTGACCAGTTGGCTCATGCGCCGGGCGTTGTCGCGAATGCCGCCACACAACTGGCGGGCGTCCGGGCCCAGCGAAGGTCCATGGTCCTCGAGGAGCATGTGGGCGTAGCCATCCATGGCGCGCAGCGGGGCGCGCAGGTCGTGGGAGACGGAGTAGGTGAAGGCTTCGAGTTCCTTGTTGGCGGCGGCGAGCTGGGCGGTGCGGTCCGCGACCCGCTGTTCGAGTTCCTCGTTGAGCTGGCGTATTCGCTGCTCCGCCTGTTTGCGTTCGGTGATGTCGCGGAGCAAGCCGATGCTGGTGGGTTTGCCGCGGTGCCGGATGATCCCCGCCGAGATTTCGATGTCGAGAGTTGCGCCGTCCCGCCGGAGGAGCCGGGCTTCGTAGAGGGGCGGCGAGAATTCCCCCTGCATTCGTTTGCGGATGCTGCCGACGATGAACTCCCGGCTCTCGGGAGCCACGTAGTTGAGGAAGGGGGTGCCTTTCATTTCCTCGGGGCGATAGCCGAGCATATGGGCCGCGGCGTCGTTGGCGAAAAGCAGGTCGCTGCCCTGGATCAACACGATGCCGTCCTGGGCCTGCCGCACGATGGCCGAGAACCGCTCCTCGGATTCGCGCAGGGCATCCTCGGCCTTCTTGCGATCGGTGATGTCGCGGAGGCTTTCGATGGCCCCGATGACCTTGCCCTCGAAATCGATCAAGGGAGCGGCGGTTCCGAGGAGGTAAGCCTCGCCACCTCCCGAGATGCGGGTGAAGGCTGCGGCATAGATCTTGCCTCCCTCCCGCCGCAGGTCGGAGTAGAGGCGCTCGACTTCCGCGGCGGGCTGGAATACGAGATCAATCAGGAGGGGACGTCGGGTTCCGTAGAAGGGCAGGGCGTACTCATGGTCGCCTTTGCCCAGCATGGCTTCGGCTTTCACGCCGGTGAACTCTTCGGCGGCGCGGTTCCAGATGATGACCCGGCCCTGCAGGTCGATCGCAAACGTCGGGTCCGGAAGGAAGTCGATCACGTCCGCGAGTCGCTTTTCGGAGTGCCGCAGGGCGTCCTCGGCCTTCCGGCGTTCGGCGATTTCCCGGTCTCGTTCCTTCACCTTCTCTTCCAGTTCGGAGGCCTGGCGTTCGAGCAGGGAGGCGCGCTCCCGATGGAAATCGATCTTCTGTTTGAGGCCCGCGGGGGTGACTTTCAGCTCGGCCATGATGTCGGCGTACGCCCGTCTCAACGCATTCTCTTCGGTGGGGGTGACGAGGGCGCTCCTGTGCACCGCCCGGTGGGCGGCGGCGGCGCCGATGGACGCGGCGAGGTGTTTCTCGGCTTCGTTGAAGAGCTCGGCCAACTCGACGACGGAGATGGTCTCCCGGGACCCGAGGGGCAGCGCGTCGACGCATTCCCTGGTCAGGGCCGCCGCTTGGTCCGGCGCGAAGTAATCGCGAAAGAGACTCTCGATGAGCTGGCGCTTGGCGGCGAGGCTGACGGTGGCCTCACCCGTGAGGGACAGGGGCGCGTGTTCGGCGCCCAGGATTCCGACGAGGTCTTCGGCCAGGCTGCGTTCTTCCTGGCTCTGCCGGACACAGAGGGACCCGAGGACGTAGAGGCTGACGTTGACCAACATGGTCCAGAACACCGCATGGCTGGTGGGATCGAGTCCGGAGACGCCGCAGAGGTGTTCCGGCCGCAAGAGGTCGATTCCCCAGGGGCCGTTCTCGAGGAGGGACCGGGAGATCCAGCCACCCCGGGCGAAGGCGGGTAGGATCAGGGTATAGGTCCAGAGCGCAATGCCCGCAGTCATGCCCCACCGGGCGCCGATGCGGTTGCCCCGTTTCCAGAAGAGCCCGCCGACGATGGCGGGGACGAACTGCAGGATCGCCGCGAAGGAGAGGACGCCGATGTCGACCAGCGTGAAGTACACGCCCACCTGGCGCAGGAACCAGTAGCCCGTCAGGATCAGCAGCGCGACGCAGACCCAGCGGCTGTGGAGGAGGTGGCGTTTGAGGAAGCCGAGCGGCCGGACGACGTCGAGCGCCGGCAGCAGCAGGTGGTTGGTCACCATGGTGGCGATGGTCATGGAGCTGATCATGACCATGCCGGTGGCGGCGGAGAACCCCCCCAGGAAGACCAGCAGGGAGAGCCAGGGCCGGCCCGCACCCATCGGCAACTGCAAGACGAACGTGTCGGCCTCCTCCACGGCGTGGCCGGACAACAGGCCGCCCATGGCAATCGGCAGAATGAACACCGTGATGAGGAGCATGTACAGCGGGCACAGCCACAGCGCCGTGCGGAGGTGCCGCTCGTGGAAGTTCTCCACCACCATCATGTGGAACTGCCGCGGCAGGAAGAGGAACGCCGCCATCGACAGCACGAGGTAGGTGGTCCAGGTGAAGTGAAACTCGGGACTCGCCTGGGCCGCGGCGATGGACTGCTGGAAGGGGCTCTCCGCAAAACGCTGGAACAGGTCGCCCAAACCGTCGAAGAGATGGTAGGTCACGAAGGCGCCGACCGCGAGCAAGGCCGCCAGTTTCACCAGACTCTCGACGGCCATGGCGAGGACCATGCCCTGATGCCGTTCGGTGGGAACCACCCGGCGCACGCCCAGGACAATGGTGAACACGGCGATCATGACGGCCATCAACAAACCGGCATGCCGGCTCGCCCAGCCCGCATCCGTGGTTCCCGCGGAGTGAGTGATGAGCCCGAAGGTAGTGATGATGGCCTTCAGTTGCAGCGCGATGTAGGGGACGATCCCCAGAAGCGCGATGGCAGTGACCAACGCCGCGATGGAAGCCGACTTGTTGTACCGCAGGGAGATGAAATCGGCGATGCTCGTCACCCGGTAGGCGTTCTTGATTCGGATCATCCGGCGCAGCAACGTCCACCACAGGAACATGGCCAGCGTTGGTCCCAGGTAGAAAGTGAGGAACAGCGTTCCCGAGGAAGCGGCCTTGCCGACACTGCCGTAGAACGTCCAGGCGGTCAGGTAGACGGTGATCGAGAGCGTGTAGATCACCGGGTGGTTGCCAACGTCGACCCCGGTCTCGGCTTTCCGCTCCACCCAGAGCGCGACCACAAACAGCAGGGCCACATAGAGACAGCAGACCCCGATGATGAGCAGGGGACTAAACATCGGGGCCTCCTCGCTGCTCGTCATCCGCCGCGTCGGCCGTGTCCTCGCCCAGGCTGCGTCCGATCCAGAGCAACGACAGCACCAGCACGCTCCACAGGAGAAACAGGTAGAGACAGAGACCGCTCAGACCGGCTCGGCCGGCCACCGCCAGGAACGGCCAACTGAGCAACACCAACGCCAAGCCGAAGAGGAACAGATGAAATACCGGCTGCCGGAGAAGGTGGAGGAATCGCTTCACGCGGCCCTCCCCGCTGTCCGGATGCGATCTGGGCGGCGCACCCTGTGGATCACTGCCTCGCGCCTCGCCCACCGGTTGGAGCTGCGGCGACCGCTGGTGCCCACGGTCGGACTATGCCACGGGCACGGGGCCGAATCCACGGCAAAGTAGGCACCCGAGAAGGGGGGGCGCACATCCAAGCGACGAGGCCGGGAGTGACGCCGAGTCCGTGGGCCGCTGTCGTTCCGGCGGGTGTTGTTCCGGCCGTGCGCGGCAGCTCTCGGGCGGGCAGGCTGCGCCGATTCGCCCGGTCAGCGCTGCGGGGCACGTTTCGCGATCGCCGGATGACTGGCAGAGTCAGTCCGCCGGGCAGACCGGCGCGTGTGCCTGCGGGTGAGCAGAGCCGCGGTCCCGGGCGCGGGCTTGGTCGCCACGATGACGGAGTTCATTCCCTGGTCGCGCCGCGCCAGGGTGATGTCGACAAACCCCGCGGACTCGAGATCGTGGCGGAGTTCGTTGCCGGTGAAGGTGCCGCCGCCTTCGGTTCCGACCAGCATATTGACCGCGAACAAGGCCCCCGCCACGGGCCGCGTGCGCGTCGAGTCCATCAGGATGTCGCGGATGGCGATGCGGCCGTCCGGGCGCAACGCCCGGAAGGTCCGGGTGAAGAGCCTGCGGTTCTGGGCGCGCGAGTTCTGATGGACGATGGCGCTGACCCAGGCGAGGTCCGCGCCTTGGGGGAGGGGATCGACGAGGTAATTGCCGGGCGCCAGCCGGACGCGTTGGTTGAGGCCGGCATGCGTGAGACAGCGGCGGGCCAGGGGGATGACCTCAGGCAAGTCGAATAGCGTCGCGACGCCCGTGGGGCAGGCACGCAAAAAAGCCAGGGTCCACGTGCCAGAGGCGCCCCCCACGTCGAGCAGGTGCTGGAACTGGAGCGGCCGGATCGCGCGGATCACGTCGTCGGCGGCGGGCGCCGAGACGTTGGCCATGGCCTCGATGAACGCCTCGAGGTCACCCGATGCGCCGCGCACGCTGGGCGTCGGGTCGGCCGGGCGTCGGCCGGTGCGGATGACCTGTGCCAACTGCGCCCAGCGCCGGAGGCAGTTGGCTTGGTGTTGGACCATCCCCAGAACGCTCCGCTCGCCGCCGGCTGTCAGCACGGACTCGAGTCCGGCGGCCATCTGATACATGCGGTCTCGTTTCTCGAGGAACTGCAGCGCGACCAGGGCATCGAGCAGTGTTGTCAAGCCGGCCGCATCGCAGCGGAGCCTCCCGGCAAGCGCGGCGGCGGTGCGCGGTCCGTCGGTCAGGGCGCCGAACACCTCCAGATCGGCCGCCGCCGCCAGCACGGCTGCCGGCTGGTAGGCCCGGGCCCAATCCAACACCGCCTCGGCCGTCCACGGCTTGGCGCTCTCTGCTTTCATGCGCGGCTCCGGAGCATCCGTTGGCGTCACGGTCGTGCCGCGGGCAGGCGGCCTTGCCGGGATCGTGGGGCGACGCTGCGGGCGGCCAGGCCGCGGGCCGCGTCACCGCGTTGCTACTTCAACCTCCAAACGATGCGCGCCTTGTTCAGATCGTAGGGCGACATTTCCATCTTCACGCGGTCCCCCACGGTCAGTCGAACCCACCGCTTCCGCATCTTGCCGCAGATGGTGGCGAGCACGAGGTGTTTATTGTCGAGTTCCACTCGGAACATGGTTCCGGGCAGGACGGTGGCGACGCGGCCTTCCACTTCGAGGTGTTGTTCTTTCAATGTAATCGATTGCAGTTCAGTAATTTAGCTTCTCCACCTGACTGCCCCCGAGCGTCGGGTCTCAAATCATCACTGAACCATGTTCACCTGAAGATTCGCCATGCCCTGGAGGAGACCAGCCAGCGAACGGACTCCCCCAGTACGACAGGTTCCGTGCCGATAGCAACAACTATCCTCGATGATTTCGACGGACGGGCCGGGCCCTCTTTCTCCTGGCCCCGGCGCCCGGCGGCGGCTACGTTCCCTCGCACGGAAGAGATCCAGCTTCCGAGAGGTTGATTTCCGATGGACGATAAACCAAGAACCGTCCGCCGCCGGCGCAAGGCCCATCCGCCGGTGGTGGAGATCCGCGAGATGCGGTTGGACGATTTGCCGGCGGTGTTTGCTCTGGGCCAGAAGCTGTTCACGGCTGAGGAACTGCCCACGCTGTATCGCTGCTGGGATGACGACGAAGTGATGCAGATCTTCAGTTCGGACCAGGAGACGTGCCTGGTGGCGGTGGCCGGGGACCGGGTGGTTGGCTTTGCGTTGGGCAGCACGATGGAAAAACCGCGCAACGCCTGGCGCTACGGCTGGCTCGAATGGTTGGGCGTTGAGCCGAGCTTCAGCCGGCAGGGATTGGCCTCGCGATTGATGAATCAGTTGACGAGTCTTTTCATCCGGCGCGACGCCCGCATCATGTTGGTGGACACGACGGAGGACAACCTGCCGGCGCTGGCTTTTTTCCGGAAGCGCGGCTTCGGTCACGAGTTGCGTCACATCTATCTCTCCCTAAATCTCGATGCGCACCCCGAGGCCATTGAACGCCGGGAGGCCTTGAGCGAAGACGACGACAACTGAGGGTGACAGGGTGGCAGGCGGGGGGCTTGCGGTTGGCGTGACACCCGGCACAGGGGGAGCCTTTGGCATCGCCGCGGCTGGCGGTTGCCCGCCGGACACCCGCCTGCAATCGAGTTTGTCAACGCGTTCTCCGTGGGCCATCATCCGGCCGATGAAGAAGACCGCCCGGATTGTCGCCGGCGTGCCCCTGGCAGCAGGCCTCTGCCTCTCCGCCGGCGCCGCGCCCGAGGCCGAAATTACCAATGGCATCGTCCGCGTGCGGCTCTTTTTGCCCGACGCGACCGCGGGTTTCTACCGGGGCACCCGGTTCGACTGGTCGGGGGTGATCGGGGCCCTCGAATACGCCGGGCATGACTTCTTCCCGCAATGGTTCCAGCGGAGTGATCCGAAGGTCCACGACTTTGTTTATGAGGGCGGCGATATTGTGGCCGGGCCCTGCACGGCGATCACGGGTCCCGCCGAGGAGTTTTCGACCGACGGCCGGGGCCTGGGCTTCGACGAAGCCCAGGCGGGCGGGACCTTCATCAAGATCGGCGTGGGTGTGCTGCGGAAGCCGGACGATGCCAAGTACGATCCGTTCCGGCTATACTCGATCGTGGACGGCGGCAAGTGGGCGGTCGCTCCGCGGCCGGATTCCATCGAGTTCCGGCACGTGCTGGCGGACCCGTCGAGTGGTTATGGCTATGACTACCGCAAGACCGTGTCGCTCACGGCCAACCAGCCGCAACTGGTGCTCGCTCATTGCCTGCGCAACACGGGAACGCGCCTGCTCCGGACCAGCGTCTACAATCACAACTTCCTCTACCTCGACCGCCAGGCCCCCGGTCCTGATTGCTCGATCTCGGTTCCCTTTCCGATCCAGGCCACACCGCCTCCCCCCGGCCACTTGGCGGAGGTCCGGGGGAACCGCATCCTTTTCCGCAAAACGCTGACCGGCGAAGACTGCGTGTACTTCGGCATCCAGGGATTCGGGCCGGATCCGAAGGACTATGATGTCCGGATCGAAAACCGGCGTGTGGGGGCGGGGGTTCGTATTACGGCGGACCGCCCCTTGTCTCGGGCGGCTCTGTGGGCGATTCGCGCGCCGCTCTCCTTCGAACCCTTCATCGAGATGCGGCTCGAGCCGGGCGCCGAGTTCACTTGGCGCATCACGTACGACTTCTACACGACCCCCAATGGCGGCGCCGAATGATGCCGCGCGGCCGAGGTGTTGCCTGGTGGGCCTGCCGAGTTGCGCCATGAGACTCGTTCCCATCACCGTCGAGTGCCACGCGGGGTTCAAGGCCGACGAGACCCCTCGCCGGTTTGTGCTGGAGGCGCAATCGGTGGAGATTGAGGAGATCATCGACCGCTGGTACCAGGTGGAGAGCCTGCCGGAATGGCCGCGGGCGGACTACTTCAAGGTCCGGGGCAGCGACCACCGGGACTACCTGCTGAAGCACGACCTGGAGGTGGACGAGTGGTTCTTGGGGCGCCGATGGTGAGCGGACGAGCCGTGGATGGGAATCACCCCGGGGCCGGACTTGCGGTCTTCAGCGCGGCGCACGCTCAGGCCTTCCCGCTCGCGGTTTCTGCGCCTCGCGGCCGATCCCGAATCCTGTCGGATTCACGCGTCGCCTCTCGGCGAGATGCCCTGATTCCGTCATCCGCCGCGCCCGCGTCGATGCACGGCCTTTCGATCTGCCTGGATCGCCAAACCGCCGTCGAGAGTCTTCCATCCGCAGCCAGGCCCTCCACGCCCATCCTGCCCATCCGCGGCTGACCCTGGACAGGAGCGCGCCAAGAACCGCAGAGGGCAGATCTTCGCGTCGGGTCTTGGTGTTCCTGCGCGATTCCGTTACCCTTCCCGGCATGACCCCTTCGCGATCGTCGTCAAACTGGATCCTCCTGGCATGGGCGCTGTGCAGCCTGGCCGCGACGCACATCGTTGGTGAACCGCTTGCCGTCTCTTCGCCGGACGGAGCGATTGAGTTGCGGATTGCGGCAGATGGTTCCTCGCCGGATGGTCGAGGGGCCGATTTCGAGGTCCGGTACCGAGGCCGGGCGTTGCTGCAGTGCGAGCTGGGGTTGGCCTTTCGCGACCGCAACCTCCTGGATCGGGTCGCGAAGAGGGACTCGCGGGTCGGCACCTCCGACACGATGTACACCGTCCCCTTCGGCAAGAGCAACCCGATCCGTGACCATTTCCACGAACTGATTCTCGATCTGGAGACCGCCACCGGGCCACTCCGGAGAGTCCGGGTCACATTCCGGGCCTATGATGATGGTGTGGCGTTCCGGTATACGGTGCCCGAACAGGAGGGCGCCGAGTCGATCGAGATCACGGACGAACCCGCCCGGTTCCATCTCACCGGCGACCCGCGGCTGTGGCCGCTCTACCGCGAGGAATACGCGACCCCTCACGAGGGTCTCTACGCCTCGACACGACTCTCGGGGTTGGCGACCAACCGACTGATCGACCTGCCGTTGCTGGCGCAATACGACGACGGTGTCTGTGTGGCCTTCACCGAGGCGAACCTGCGCCACTATGCCGGGATGTACCTGAAGGCGGCAGGAATGGGTGACCAACGGCGTCTCCGGTGCGATCTCTCGCCGTTGCCGGGTCAGCAGGAGGTGAAAGTCCGATCGCGACTGCCCTTGTCTTCGCCGTGGCGCGTCCTGCTGATCGGCGCCGCGCCGGGGCGGCTCATCGAATCGAACCTCATCCTGAATCTGAACGAACCGTGTGCCGTCGCCGATCTCTCGTGGCTCAAGTGCGGAAAGACAACCTGGAACTGGTGGAACGGGCCATGCCAGGAGCCCGTCGATTTCCAGGTGGGGCTGAACTGGCCGACGATGAAGCACTACCTCGATTTCTGCGCCCGGAACGGGATTGCCTTCCACGCCATCGTCAGCGGGCCGAGGGACACCACCTGGTATCAGCAGTCCCAGGGCGGATTTGGCCCCGGCCCCGACACCGACATCACCACACCTCGGGCCGGGCTGCCGATGGAACAGGTCGCCGACTACGCCCGGTCCCGGGGCGTGGGCCTGCGGCTCTGGGTTCACTGGAAGCCCTTGAGCGAGCATCTGGAAGAGGCCTTTGCGCAATACGAGAAGTGGGGAGTGGCGGGGTTGATGGTGGATTTCCTGGATCGGGACGACCAGGAGATGGTGCGGTTCGCCGAGCGGGTTCTGCAGTCGGCGGCGCGCCACCACTTGCACATCCAGTTTCACGGCGTCTGGAAGCCGACCGGCCTCCAACGCACGTATCCCAACCTCTTCAACCACGAGGGCGTGCTGAACCTGGAATACCAGAAGTGGAGCGAACAGCCCGACCCTGAACACAACCTGATCGTGCCCTTCACCCGGATGCTGGCCGGTCCGATGGACTACCACCTGGGCGGATTCCGGGCTGTCGACCGCGCGCATTTCAAGGCGCAGGGCGTGAAACCTACCGTGCTGGGCACCCGGTGCCATCACCTGGCGATGTACGTCGTCTACGAGAATCCAATGCCCATGGTCTGCGATGCGCCGACCGCCTACGAAGGTCAGCCGGGTTTTGACTTCCTCCGCCAGGTTCCTACCGCCTGGGACGAAACGAGGGTCTTGGGCGGCGAGGTGGGGGACTACCTCATCGTCGCCCGGCGCCATGGCTTGGATTGGTACCTGGGAGCGATGACGGATTGGACACCCCGCGTGTTGGAAGTTCCGCTGAGCTTCCTGCCTCCCGGTCGACACGAGATGGAGACTTGGGCTGATGTGCCGGATTCGGCCGACCTGAACCGCCTCACCTATCGGAAGGGGACCGTGGAGCCGGGAGAGAAGCTGGTGCTTCGCCTCAGCGGCGGTGGGGGACAGGCGATCCGGATTCGGCCTCTTGAGGAATGAGCTGCCGCTGTAGAACTCCGGGGGGGAACACAGGACCTGGAGCCGGTGGTCTGGGGCAACCGATCCGTGCTCAGTATGCGCGGGAAACCGAACAGGAAGCACTCGCCGTTCAAGTCGGATCTCGCTGGCTCGCTCGTTGAGGGATTTGCTGAAGGTGCTGGCCGCTTAGCGCGCCACGGCTGGATGCCTACACATCCCGCCGCTGCCATTACGTCGTCGCCATTATTGCAGGAATGGTCTGCGGCATCTAGACTCCTGAACATGTCCTCGAACCAGTCAGAGGACGGGTTCGATCGGGGAACCGCAACCCAGTTCGCCACCACGCACTGGAGTGTGGTGCTGGCCGCGGGGGACACGGCGTCGCCGGATTCCAAGGAGGCGCTGGAGAAGCTGTGTCGGACGTACTGGTATCCTCTGTATGCATACGTCCGCCGGCGAGGGCGCACGCCGGAGGACGCCCAGGATCTAACCCAAGGGTTCTTATCTCAGTTGCTGGAGCGGCAGTCCCTCGCGAGGGCAGACCCCGGCAAAGGCCGGTTTCGCTCGTTTCTCCTGGCAGCCCTGAACTACTATCTCGCTGACGAGCGCGATCGCGCCCGAGCTCAGAAGCGTGGAGGAGGTTCGCTGAACTTGTCGTTCGATGCCCAGACGGCCGAGCAGCGCTATCACCTCGAGCCTGCGGACCATCTGAGTCCTGACAGGGTCTTCGAGCGCCAATGGGCCCTGGTGTTGTTGGACGAGGTGCTGGTGCGTTTGGAGCGGGAATTCCGGGCCGCTGACAAGGCGGCCCTGTTCCAGCGGCTGCGCGGCTTTCTTGTCGCCGGCACGGCTGAGGAGAACTACGCGGACGCAGCGGCGGACTTGGGCATGACCGGTGAAGCGGTCAAGAAAGCCGTGCATCGTCTGCGGCGCCGCTACAGCGAACTGTTTCGCGAGGAGATTGCCCGTACGGTGGGAACCCCGACAGAGGTGGAAGACGAAATGCGCCACCTCTGTGCGCTCATGGCCGGGTAGCAATGGAAATCGTGTCCCGCCGCGGGGCTTTTTCCGGTAGGAAGAGTGACGGCAAACGGTGACGGGCTTGAGATGTCAAACCACCCCACATGTCTGAAATGCGGCGCGCCATTGGCGGGCGACGCGCGCCAGGGGTTCTGTCCGAGATGCCTTTTTCTTCAGGCCAGCGTCGGCATGCTCGATCCAGGTCCCGGGGCCGGGGCCGGTCCTTCGCCTAAAAACGCTGGCCCCCAAGTCACGTCTCCGCCATCCGCCGTGCCCCTTCCCGGGTCGTTCGGCGACTATGAGTTGCTGGAGGAAATCGGCCGCGGCGGCATGGGCGTAGTCTATCGCGCCCGGCAACGGAGTCTGGACCGTGTGGTCGCTATCAAGATGATGGCTTTCGCTCCCGACTCCAGTCCGGAACTGGTCAAGCGGTTCCGCGCGGAAGCGGTAGCGGCGGCAAGTTTGCACCATCCCAACATCGTGGCCATCCACGAAGTGGGTCTCCACGAAAGCCAGCACTTCTTCGTGATGGACTACGTCGAGGGGCAGAGTCTGGCGCGGCTCGTGGGCAACCAACCGCTGCCGGCGCGGCGCGCGGCGGCTTATCTCCGGACCGTTGCCGAGGTGGTGCACTACGCCCATGAACGCGGCATCCTACATCGTGACCTGAAGCCCTCCAATGTCCTCATCGACCTCGAAGATCAACCGCGGGTGGTCGACTTTGGGCTCGCCCGACGGTTGGAGGGCGATTCGGAATTGACGGTGACCGGGCAGGTGTTGGGCTCGCCGCACTATCTTCCGCCCGAGCAAGCCACGGGGCAACGGGCGCGCGTTTCCCGGCGCACGGACGTGTATGCCCTGGGCGCAACGCTCTACCACCTCTTGACCGGGCGTCCACCGTTTCAGGCGGAATCCCTGGCGCAGACGCTCGACCAAGCGCTCCACGCCGATCCGGTCACGCCGCGCCTGCTCAATCCGAGCGTGCCCGTCGATCTGGAGACGATCTGCCTGAAGTGCCTGGAGAAAGAGCCGTCCCGCCGGTATGCCACCGCCCAGGAGCTTGCGGATGAACTGGCGCGATACCTCGACGGCCAACCCTTGGTGGCCCGACCCATTGGCGTGACCGGCAAGGTCTGGCGCTGGTGCCGGCGCAAACCGTCCCTGGCAGCGGCGATGGGCGTGGCGCTCTCGAGTTTGTTGGTCGGGGTGGTCGGCATTGCCCTGCAATGGCGTCGAGCCGAAGCCGGTGAGCTGTCGCTCCAGCGCCGAACATACATCGCCGAAATCAACGCGGCCCAACTCGCTCTCCGGGACCACAATCCAGGACTCGCGCTGGATCTCCTCAACCGCCACCGGCGCAGCGTGAAATCCAAGACCGACGCTGTCACTCGCCACCCGCCACTCGCCGCTGACCGCCGCGGTTGGGAATGGCGTTACCTCTGGCAGCAGTGCCGGAGCGAGGCTGAAGTAGAGATCGGCAAGTTACCCAGCCGCATTCGCTCGCTCGAGATCTCCCCCGACGGGCAATGGCTCTTCGCCGGCTCCCAAGGCGGCGAGCCCAAACTGTGGAACCTCCGCAACCGCGAGGAGGTTCGGGTCGCGGGGGAAGCAGACTGGGCCTGGGGCGCCTTTTCGCCCGACAGCCGCTGTCTGGTGGCTTGCGCCCAGACCACAGAATCGTACGGCACGCTTCAGGTTTGGGACCTGCAGTCGCGCCGGCGATTGGAACCAATCCTCGATCCGCGCCCTTCGTTTACCATGGCCTTTTCGCCCGACGGGGGGTGGTTTGCCTACGGGGTGCAACACCCGCCATGGGGTCGAAGGCTCGTGATCCTGGATTTCCCCACCCGCAAGCCGGTGCGCGAGCTCGTTACCCGCACCCGGATTCAAGGCCTTGACCAGGGCATGGCCTGGCTCTTTACGCCGGATAGCCGGAGCGTGATCTTCACGGAGAACGACCCGGACCTCAGGATTGGCCTTTTCGATCTCATCTCGGACGGCGAACCACAGTACTTTCCGGGTCACCGCGAGCCAATCACCGCCATGGCGATCAGTCCGGATGGTGAGACGCTTGCGACCGGGGCGGGCTACACGGACACCAGCATCAGGCTCTGGGATGTGCCCTCCTTCCGACCGCTGGGCGAGCTGTCCGGCCACCAAGGCTGGATTGCGGCTCTGAAGTTCTCGCCTGACGGCCACACGCTGGCGTCTGCTGGCGCAGACCAAACGTGGCGGCTCTGGGATGTGGCGTCCGGGAAGTCGCGGCGTGTCTACGGCGGAGTGCCTTCAGATATCTTGCGCCTCTGCTTCAGTCCGGACGGGAAGAGGCTGTTCACCGGCTCCGGCGACGGGACGATTCTCCAATGGTCTCTCGCCAGCCAACCGACCCCACCCCAACCGAGGGTCTGGCGTGCGCCCGGGGAATGGAAGAGCGTGGTCATGGCCCCGGAGGCAAAGCGGTACGCAGCCCTACGGCAGGGCGAGGTGTACCTGGGCTCCCTGTCGGGTTCGGCAGCCCCTGACCGACTTCGGGAATTGGGCACCAACAACACCTCCATTCTGTTCTCCACCGATGGACAGTCCCTTTTCGCCGGTACCCAAAGTGGTGAGATCTGCATCTGGTCTCTCGAGGGACACCAGTTGACGCGCTCCCTGCGCGGGTCCGGTGAGCCCGTTATACTCCTCCGCCAGGATGCTCATGGTCGGGTCCTCATGGCCGCGCAGTGGGATACCCCGTACCTTCCCAAATATGTCCGAGTCTGGAGCGCGGCCGATTGGCAAGAGCAACGGTCCTGCATCATTCCGCGGCTTGGGGGCGACATCGCGTCGACCGATGGCAAGTGGCTGGCCGTGCGCTGGAATGCACAGGCCGTCCGAGTCTGGAGCCTTGTCAGCAACCCGCCCCTGACCAATACCCTCTCGTTCCCGGGAGAGATTCTGCACTTGGCTTTCTCGCCGGATGATCGACTGCTGGCCGCAGCCAACCTCGCCGGCACCGTCAAGGTTTGGGATGTGCCCCGGTTCCAGGTGGTCAAGGAGTTCCCAGCTCATGCGCATCCGGTGTCAGCCGTGGCCTTTTCACCCGACAGCCGGCGCATGGCCACGGCGGCTGACGGGGAAGATGCTATCAAGCTCTGGGATGTGGACACCTGGCAGGAGCTGATCCGTTTGCCGCACGATCGGATCCGACTGCAGGAGCTGCTCTTCAGCGTGGACGGCAACCAAATCGTGGCCAGAACCTCCTCGGGTGACTTGCTCTTCTGGCGCGCCGCCTCTCTGGCCGAGATCGCCCAACAGGAGGATCAGCGGGCGAGAATGCAGTAATCGGCCGGTAAGGCGTTTGCGGAAAAACTCTGTCCCCTTTCGGCGTTTTTTCCGGTGTATGGGGTGATGACTGCGGTGGGGTCAGTCTCACGGCGTGGTGCTCAAGGCGGCTCTTTCGGAACGGCCGCGCAGAGCAAGAAGCTCGCGACCGGTGCCCGGGACGGCTCCGCCCCCGGCAACCCGCGCGGGGTTCCTTTGGGGAGTCTTCCAACCGCCGAATTGCAAGCCACGGAACACAGAGAAAGGAAACACATTATGATCGCAAAGAAATATGCGGTGCTTGCGGCCGTCGCCGCTTGTGCCTTGGCACTGCCCCTGGTCGGCAGCACGAAGCATCCGGTTCAACGCCCCTTCAGTATGAAGGGTGAGATGGTTATCTCCCTCGACACGACGGATGGCAGTTTCGTCGCCAGCCCGAACTGCGGTGTAGCCACTCATGTCGGGCGGTTTACGAACTTCGCACTGGGCTGGATGAACTCCGATCTTGAGATCATCTACGCCGAGGGAACTCTGACCGCAGCCAACGGGGACCAGGTGTTCTGGACTGAGAGCGATCCGACTTGGCTGGATGTCGAAGGCGGAACCGGCCGTTTCCAGAACGTCACCGGGAGAGTGGCGTGGGTATTCTCGCCGACAGACTACGTCGTGGAAGGGAACATCATGACGATCTATGGCACCTACACGGGCGAGGGCACAGTGACGTATTAGTCCGATCGCCGTCCGATTGCTGCGTGGCCGGGGCGGGGGGAGCCAAGGGCCGGTGGCCGCAATGGCCACCCTTCTCGGCCGCCAGCGGTCGTGGTGTGACATGCGTGCTTCCTATCAGACCTATGAATGCCAACCTCTTCGCCCGTGTAAGCCTGCGAACACTTGTTCGCTTCCTCCGCTGCCTGGCACCACTCGCTGTCTGGTTCGGCGCGGCCATGCCGGGGCTGGCACAGCCAATCATCACCCGCCAGCCGACCAATCTTTCCCTCAGCATCGGCGCCGTGGCGACTTTCCGGGTCACTGCCACGACTACGAACGGCCCGATCACTTACCAGTGGCAGCATCAGGACACGACGCTCCCCAACGCCACCAACACGAGTCTGACGTTGACCAACATCCAAATGGCCGATGCCGGCCCGTACTCGGTCGCCGTGACTGACTCAGGCGGTACCACGAACAGCGCCCCAGCCACGCTCGATGTCGATCCGACCTGGACGAAGATCACCTCGAACCCCTTGGTTATTGATCCTGGACCCGACTGGTCCACCGCCGCCTGGGCCGATCTCGACAACGACGGGTACCTCGACCTGTTCGTGGCAAGATACGACGCGCCCGGCCCGAATCCGATCTTCCACAACAACGGGGATGGAACGTTCACCCGGGTCATGGAACCGAGCCTACAGGCCATCCAGGCCGAGGCGTGGACTTATTGCTGGGGGGACTTTGACAACGATGGGCACCTGGACCTGTTCGTGCCCGAGGGATATGAATTCGCCCCGCCGTTCTACAAGAACCTCTTGTACCAGAACAACGGCAACGGGACGTTCACCCAGGTCACCAACAGCCCGATCGTCATCGAAGGCGGGCAGTCCAGTCATGGGACCTGGGTGGATTACGACCGGGATGGCGACCTGGACCTGTACGTAGCCAACGGCACGGCCGGTCCTCAGGTCCTCTCGAAGAACTGGCTCTACCAGAATCAGGGCGACGGCACGTTCCTCAAAGTCACCAACGACTTGGTTGCTCCGCTCATCAGTGAATTGGGCTATTACGACGTAGCCAGTTGGGTCGATATCGACAATGACGGTTGGCAGGACCTCTTCCTCGTAACCGCCCCTGCCAGCCGCAATTGCCTCTATCGCAACAACTCGGGTGGCGGGTTCAGCAAAGTCACCGACGACCCGCTCGTCACAGAATCCGGCGACTGGGGCGATGCGCAGTGGGCAGACTACAACAACGATGGCAGCCTCGATGTGTTCCTAACGACGGCCCCCTGGGGGAACTGGACCGGGCTCGGGCCGGTGGCCTTGTTTCGCAATGACGGGCAGGGCCATTTCACCAAAATGACCACAAACGATGTTGGATCGTTGGCCGGCGAGCGTATGAACACGTACGCTTGCTGCTGGGGCGACTACGACAACGACGGTTGGCTCGACCTCTACATCGCCAATGCCTGGCATGGCGGGGAGTCCCGGCCCGATCTCTTGTACCATAACAATGGCGACGGCACTTTCACCAAGGTCACGCGCGGGAGCCCGGCCAACGAGCTGGGCGCCGCCTGGGCCGGATGGTTGGTGGATTTGGACAACGATGGTTTCCTGGATCTGGCGACCTTCAAACATCCGCTGCCGGACAATTCCCTAGCGCGCTATTACCGCAACAACGGGAACTCGAACACATGGCTCAACGTGAAGTGTGTCGGAGCGGTTTCTCCACGTTCCGCCGCGGGCACTAAGGTGCGGGTCCAGGCCACGATTCAGGGCCAGCCGATGTGGCAGCTTCGGGTCATCGACCTCGGCGGCTTTGTCATGGGACAGAATTTCACCGCTCATTTCGGCCTGGGCGACGCCACCCACGTGGACGTGCTGCGCATCGAGTGGACTTCGGGCGTCGTCCAGGAGCTCACCAACGTCGCCGTCCAGCAGTACCTCACCGTGACCGAACCGTCGAAGCTCGAGATGGCGCGGCCCGGTGAGCTGCAGTTGCCGTGCTGGAAGGGCATGACCTACACCATCGAGGGCTCGTCCGACCTGGCGACCTGGACGTCGCTGATCTCGCTGACGAACCTTAACCTGACGGGCGGCCTGCAGTGGACGGACCCGGGCGCCGCGACCCAATCGGCGCGTTTCTACCGAGCCCAAGGAGCCGAGTTCGCGCACCCCGAAGCCCTGGCTTCCAC
>CAYSPU010000069.1:11820-23642 GCA_964432995.1 uncultured Verrucomicrobiota bacterium | reverse complement strand
CCTTTTCACACGCGCTCTCCTGCATGTTGACACGCCAGCGCACTCGACGTTTGCCGCCGCCCTCATGAGGTGGATTCCGTCTGAGAAACTAGACGCTCCGTCCCGTCGTCGCAAGCTGTTCCTCGACGGATGTTCTGCGACGTGCGCCCTCCGGTGCCCCTCCAGTGGTTTGACACGAAGCGCGGCTGCAGATTACCTTGGGGCATCTCAACCGTAGCCCAGAAACCCTAGACCGCTTGGGCGCGCTTCCCGAATCCGGCACGACTGAGGATTCGGGACCGCAACCGCGGCCGCAGCCGAGGGAGCATCCGATGAATGCTGCTGCTTGTCCCCGACGAATCGCCTCCCACCGTTTGATGACTCCGCGGGCGTCACTTATCGTCGCGCTCGCACTGGTCACGTGCCTTCTCCATGCCCAGGAGAGCTATGACCGCACCTTCGTCGTGAACGATACCCGCGACAGTCCCGACACCAACCTCAACGACGGTGTGCCCGACGCAAATATGGATGTCGGGCAACAAGTGACGCTCCGCGCCGCCCTGATGCAGGCGGGTGCTCTGGGCGGTCGAACCCTGATCACGTTCGCGCGCAACATGACGGTGACCAACCTGAACGGCCAGCAGTTCGTGCCGGGGAACATCACCATTCGGGGGCTGGGCACGGAGGCAACGGTGATTGACGCGGATCGGCGTGGCCGCGTCCTCACCGTGGGGTCGATCGAAGACCGGACCGTCTATAGCGTGCGTCTTGAGAACTTGACTTTGCGAAACGGCGTGGTGGTGGCGGACACCTCGGGTTTGGTAGCCAATGCGGGCATCGCGAATTACTGGAGCGAGCTGGCTCTGTCGAATGTGGTCATGCAGAGCAACTACGCGGCGGGCGATTTGCGATACGCCCACCATGGCGCGATCGGGAGCACAGGGCCGCGGCTCACCCTGGAGGATTGCGTCTTCGCAAACAACGGAGCGGACGCCGAGGGTGGGGCCGTCGGGTGTCCTCAAGGTGGCGCACTGACGATACGCCGTTGCGTCTTCCGGGGCAACCGGGCAGCCCGCGGCGGAGCCCTGCGCACGGGCGTCGACGTGGTGGCTACCGACTCGCTGTTCGTTGAGAACGTCGCCACGGTGGGCGAAGGCGGTGCCATTCACAACAACGGCATCCTCCAGATCGACAACTGCACCTTCAGCGGTAATCAAGCCAACGGTCAAGGAGGTGCCCTATACGATTGGTATGGCGGTGGCACCTTCCGTCACGTGACCCTCGCTTTCAACCATGCCAGCCAGGGTGGAGGCGCCATCTACCACTCGGCCGCGGCGCCCTACCCGGAGATCACGCTGCAGAACTGCCTCCTGGCGTTCAACACGCCCAACAACGGGTCTGGGGCCACCACGCGAATTGTGGATGGAGCCGGAAACGTGGCGACCGATGGCACGTGCAACACACCCTCGCAGCGGCAGGGAGATCCTTTAGTAGGCCCCCTGGAAGACCACGGTGGATCCACCCTGACGCATTCCCTGTTTGCGGGCAGTCCGGCTCTTGACGTGCCAGGCGCCGCCAACCTGCTGACCACTGACCAGCGCGGTCAGCCGCGTCCGCAGGACGGCGACGGCGACACGTTGGCGGCGCCGGACGCCGGGGCCTACGAAGCGGCGGGCGTCCCGCCGGCACCAACGGTCTCCCTGACGGTCGCGCCTGGCTCCCTGGTCTTTGGCGAGGTGGCCGTGGGCACAACGGTCCCCAAAATCGTCGTCACCCTCCGCAACGCCGGTCCGCTGAGCGTCACAGTGTCGGCCATCGGACTCGCGTCCCTGCCTCCTTTCACCCTCGACCTCCAGGGAGGTTCGCAACCCATCGGCAGCCTCCCGGCAGCGATTCCCGTCGGCCAGCAGCGTACCTTCACGATTGGCTTCGAACCCGAGAGCCCCGGCTCCTATCAAACGGAACTGACCGTCCACTCCAACGATGCCGACGAACCGCTGCAGTCGCGCTCGGTCGCCGGAGAGAGCCGGCTCGGCTTGGCCGACCTCCGGGCCGTCCCGGCTACATTGGATTTTGGCCCGGTTTTCGTGGGCCGTTCCGTGGACCTTGCCCTGACGTTGACGAATGCCGGAGATGGGACTCTGGAGTTGGGAGCGCTGACGTGGACCCCGGGATCAGACGCGGCGTTTACCATCCCCAGTGATCCCGTATCGGGCACCGTGCTGGCGCCGAACGATGCCGTGGGGCTCACCGTACGCTGCGCGCCAACCGCCGCAGGCACGCTCGCCGCCACGCTCCAGATTCCCTCGAACGACCCGGACGCCAGCCCTCTTCTGGTGTCGGTGACCGCGGAGGGAATCCAGGTCCCGATCCTGGCGCAGACAGCGGCCCTGACTCTCGATGGCGGTCAAGGAAACGACGCCGTCTACGGCGTGGCGCTGGACAGCGCGGGGAAGCTGTTGGGCGCGGGATCGTTCGCGGTGGCGACGTCGGATGCCACGGGTTTCCTGGTCAAGTACGGCAGTTCCTGGACCAACACCCTGGAGATGGGTCCCGTGGGCGCAGGCAAGGATGATAGCACGGATCAGTTCCTCGACGTGGCCGTAGACAGTACCGATCACGTCATCGGCGTGGGGGTGAAATCCGGTTCGTGGAATCTCGACGGCTATCATCAGGCGGTGGTGGTGCGGAAGCTCTCTCCCGAAGGCGCCTTGGTTTGGGAGGAGACCTACCATGACTTCGCCTGGAACGCCGGGCGTGCTGTCGCCGTCGACGCGCAAGACAATCTGTTCGTCGTTGGCAACGTGTACACCTCTTTCACGATTAACAATCAGTGGGTTATCCTCAAGTACAACAGCGCAGGCCAACTCCAGCCCGGATTCCCCATCAAGGTGAATTTCAGCGACCTATCCACCCCGTGGGATCTGGCCCATGGCGTCGCCGTCGGCCCCGACGGGCGGTTTGTGGTAGTCGGTCAACGCGCCGTCACCGACAACAATCTGGACTGGCACGTGCGTTGTTACGAAGCGAACGGGACTCTGGCCTGGGAAGATACCTTCTCCGGAACCGCCCTCTTGCATGACGTGGCAACAGACGTGGCGATCGACCGCAACGGAAACGTAGCCGTCGCGGGCTACTCCAACCATGGGGCCGACAACGGCACACAGGCGAACTACGATTGGCTGGTGATTCAATACACGGCGGGGGGCGGACGCGCCTGGACTTATCAGTACGAATCGGCGGCGGGTCGGAGTGAGACCTGCGCGGCCGTGCTGGTGGATGCGCTGGACCAGGTGCTGGTCGGGGGCAATATGCGAAACAACGCCGGCGTAAACCAGTGGCGGGTGGTGCAGCTCAACGGACAGGATGGATCGGAAATCGCCGAGCAACTCTGGGAGTCAGGTGGCAGTCAATCGCTCCACGACCTCGCTTTGCGAGATGGGCAACTGTTGATCGGCGGCTCCCGCCAAGGCGCCATCGATCAGGACGCCGCCCTCGTGGCCGGCCTCTACGTCGGGCAGCCGGAACTGTCGGTCAGTCCCCCCTCCCTGGCCTTTGGTTCCGTTGTCGTGGGGGAATCAGCGCAGGCGAGTTTGACGCTGCACAACCGTGGGGATCAGGACCGGTCCTTCGCCGCGCCGACCGGCACCGACGCCCTGCCAGCACCTTTCCATCTCCGGACCGACTTGTCTTCCGGTCTCTTCCTGCCCGCCGGCTCAAGTGCCGAGATCCACATCGCATTTCAACCCGCCGTCCCGGGCTCCTATGACGCACTCTTTGTCCTCCGCGAAACCGCCGCCGGCGCGCCGTCGCTGCAAGTGCCTCTGAGCGGAACGGCCGTGGACCCCGACCCGCTGGGAAACGAGGTGTTCGTGCACGCGGAAGACGGCGGGTACGGAGCGGATTACGGCACCAGCGTCGCCTGGGACCGGGACGGCATTCTGGTGAGGGTGTCCTACCTCGCCGCCCAAACCAGCCCGGCTTTTGGCACAAGCGGCCTCGTGCGGAAGTTCGCCGCCTCACCTTGGAGCGACACCCTCGAGGAAGGCCAGGTTGTCAGCGGCGTCAAGGATGACAGCAGTGACTCATTCTTCGACGTGGCGGTCGACAGCCAGAACCGTGTCATCGTCGCCGGACAACAGTCGGGTTCCTGGTCCTCTCAGGGTTATCACCAAGCCATGGTCATCCGGAAATACAGCCCCGACGGCACCCTCCTCTGGTCCCGGCTTTATCACAATTACGCCTGGAATGCAGCCCGCGGCGTGGCGCTGGACACTCAGGACAATATCTACGTAACCGGCAACGCCTTCACTTCGTTCAGCACCTACAACCAGTGGGCCGTCCTCAAATACACTCCCGACGGCGCACTTGTGGACGGGTTCCCGGTCTTTCACGACCAGGGCACACTCTCTACTCCCATCGACGTGCCGTACGACATCGCCGCCTGGCCGGATGGCGGATTCGTGGTCGTGGGGCAAGTCGCGGCCGGAACGGAGAATCTGGATTGGCACATCCGACAATACCAGGCTGATCGGCAATTGGCCGGCGCGGACACCTATGATCACGCCGGATTGCATGACATCGCCCGCTCCGTCGCAATCGACAGCACAGGCAATTTCGTCGTGGGCGGCTGTTTTAACAAGGGAAGCGACAACGGTGCCAGCGCGGACTATGACTGGCTGATCGTGAAGTACGACCGGTCGAACCAACAGCGGCTGTGGACGGCGACCTTTGAAAGTGAGCCGGGCCGGAGCGAGCAGTGTATCGCGGTGGCCGTCGACGGACTCGACCGTGTGCTGGCCGGGGGAACCGCCCGTGACGAGTCCGGCAACCTCCATGGTTGCCTGCTCCAGTTGTCCGCAGCCGACGGCATGTTGCTCGCACGTCGAGATTGGCCTGGCGCAACCTTCGCCGGAGTCCAGGGCATCGCCGTCCGCCAGCATGACATCGCCCTCACCGGCTACGCCCAACTGGATTCCATCGATATTCGCACGGTCGTACAGCGCGTCCCTCCCCTCCAGATTCACTCCTGGCACGTGGACTCCAACGGCGTGACCCTGCAATGGCTCTATCCTATGCAGCGAGTCGCGATTCAGCACACCCCGTCGCTCACCGCGCCGGACTGGAAGCCTTTGGCCGAGAACCTGTCCACGACCACATGGGCTGGCTCACTGCCCGAAGGCGAGCAGGGTTTCCTGCGAGCGGTCGAACCTTGAATCACTTCCCAGACGCAGCACCCAGCCTTCGGGTTCCTCAGCAGCCTCGGTCGCCAGGCGAAGCTGCCGGCTACTACCGACTGCGCCGGTCGTGACCGGCCCGTTCACCACCGGCGTCCACTCGATTCCGCCGCCGCGAGGTGACCGTCATTGGGAAATCTCCGGTTCCGTGGAAAGCCGCATTGCCAGATCCCGGATGCTTCGCAAATCCATCTTCCCGCTCGCCAACCGCGGAAGTGCGTCCACGCGGAAGAAGTGGGTCGCCCTTGGAATCCACAGATTGGGTAGACCCAGTTGCGGAAGCTTCAGGAGGATCGCTTCGATCCGATCCTCCGGCAGCGTATGCAGCACCGCCAGCCGTTCACCCTTCTTCGGATCCGGCACACCGCAGACCGCAAAGGTGGTTTCCGTCGCCCCCGCCGCCTCGTGGAGTTTTTCCTCCACGCGCACGTGGGGCACCATTTCGCCACCGATCTTGCTGAACCGGCTCAGGCGGTCGGTGATCTGGAGAAAACCCTCCTCGTCAAGCGCGGCGATGTCCCCGGTTACATACCACCCGTCGCGCAGCACTTCGGCGGTCTTCTCCGGCTGACCCAGATAGCCGCGCATGACATTCGGACCGCGCACGAGCAGCAACCCCGATCGTCCCACCGCCATCGGGGCACCGGTATCGGGGGCCACAATCCGCACGCTGACACCGGGAAGCGGCCGCCCGATGCTGCCGCGGCGGCTGCCGACCTGCCGCAGCCCGGCGGCGCGGAAATCGTGCGTGTTGCCCGTCACCACCGGCGAGCACTCCGTGCAGCCGTAACCCTCGGCCGGTCGGATGCCGAACTTCTCCTCGAACGCCGTCGCCAGCCGTTCCGGCAGCTTTTCGGCGCCGACCATCACCAGGCGCAGGCTGCCGAAATCCGCCGCCTCGCAACTGCGCAGATAGAGTTGCAGAAACGTCGGCGTGGCCATGAGGTACGTGACGCCGTAGCGTCGGACCAGCTCTCCCACCGACTTGGCATCCAGCGGATTCGGATGGTAGGCCACGCCCACTCCCGCCAGCGCCGGGGTGATCAGCGTCGCCGTGAAACCGAACGAGTGGAAAAACGGCAGCACGCCCAGGAACCGATCGCGCGGGCCGAAGTCGAACGTCTGCCCCAACTGCTCGGCGTTCGAGGCGATGTTGTAGTGCGTGAGCAGGACGCCTTTCGGTTCACCGGTGCTGCCGCTCGAGAAGATCACCGTGGCGAGATCGTCCAGTGATCCGGCTCGCTGGCGCCCCAGGAGCCGTTCGAGACGCGCCACCGGTGTCAGCCAAACCAGCGCCACCGCGCCCAACTTCTCGCCGATTCGTGGCGCCGCCGCCACGTCCTCAAGCATCAGCGTCCGACCCGGAAGCTTCACCTTGACGCGATCGAGGAACGCCTTCGAGGTGAGAACGGTCTGCAACTGGCACTGGCGCGCACAGGAAGCGAGTGCCTGCTCCGACAGCGTGTAATTGAGGTTGACCGGGATCTTGCCCATCAGCAACGCGGCGAAGTTGACCAAGGCACCCGCAACGGAAGGCGGCAGGAGGACGCCGACCATCTCCTGGTCCGCCCAAGGGAGGCGGAGACGGCGCGCCAGGAAGACGGTCTTGGTCAGAGCCCCTCCAAACGAGAGCCGGGGCACGCGGGCATCCGCCCAGGCCAGACGCAGCGGACAGCGGCGCGCGCGCTGGACGAAGGCGCGGTGCAAGGGCTTCATGGTCCGGCGGCGATGCGGCCACGCGTCGGTGTTGAGCTCCTGGATGGCGTTCCGCACCTCGAACGCCGTGGCTGTCGGAGGCAAGGCCTCACCGAAGTTGATGGTCACCGGATACGGAATTCGACGCGGGACTTTCCAGAAGAAACGTCCCGACTGGTAGCTGAAGATGCTGCCCCACACGCCGTCGAGACAAACAGGGATGATGGGCGCATTCACGCCTTCCATGATCTGCTCCATGCTGCGCCGGAAAGGCAGCATCACCCCGATCCGCGACACGGACTCCTCGGCGAAGATCCCCACGACATCGCCCTGTTGTATGGCGTCGCGGGCCTGGCCTAGGGCTCGCGCCAGTTCGCGCCCCTGCGATTCCGGCGGCAAGGGGATCACCCGCAGGCAGCGCAGGAAGGGCTTCAGCCACCACCGCTCGCACACGCTCTGCGGCAGGAGGAAACGCACGAAACGCCGCGTGCTGGCGAGGAGGAGCACCAGGTCCACGAAGGAGACATGGTTGCTGACCAACAGCGCGCCGCCCTGGGCGGGCAAGTTCTCAGGGGCCAGAACCGTGACGCGGTAGAAGGCGCGCGTGAAGAGCACGAGCGGAATCCGGAGGACCGCCGGCTTCATGATCCGCCTTTCTGCTCCGGGGTGAGGGCTTCGGCGGGCACCTGCCAACGGGCCGCCTCGATTTCGGCGATCAGCTCCCGGCGCTGGGCCAGCAGGCGCCGCGCGGCGACCGGCGCCCGCAGCCGGACGTACGCAGAGCGCATGTCCAGGGCAAACCGGAGCAAACCGCGAAGGTAGTAGTGCGCCACCAGGCTGGCAACCGGCAGCGCCAACGCATACCAGAGACTCACCGGATAGCCAAACACCGCGTGGACGAGGGCAATGTACGCACCGTAGATCACGCCAAAGCTGATCGCGCCGGCGAGAATGACAGTCGTGGAAACGCGGGTCTTGTTCGTGGACAAGTCGGCGTAGCCGCGGACCGCCCGGTTGATGATCAAATATGGCAGCAGACGATGCACCCACCCAAACAGCGCCACCGGCAACAACGCCAGGCCCAACACCGCCCACACCAGGCTATGCCAGATCCAGGGCACCCGGCCCGGGAACTGAGCGAGTTCTTCCTCCGAGAGGTTGAGGCGCTGCAACCACCGCTCGTGGCGATCCAGCTTCTGCGCGAAGGCGGCCGCGCGCTCCGGATACTGGGCACAAGTGAAATCCACCGCGCTGGCAATTGCCTGCGTCAGCATGAGTTCGCCGGCCTGTGGCGGAACGGGTTCGTGGATGACCCGGTTGCCAACGCGAAGTTGGTCCAGATACAGGCGCTTGACCGCGTCCACGACCCGGGCGCGTTCCAGTTTCGGCAGGTGCAGCATGAGCGATTCGATCCGGCGCTCGATTTCCGTAGTCAGCGTGTGAAGGCAGACGTGTTTCCGCTCCGGGTAGCCGACCAGGAAATCCGCGACGCGGATCGGTTCGCCGAAGCTCACGAGCACCTCGCTGCGGTAACGCTCCTTGGCGGAGAAGGTCAGTCCCACGGGCACGATCTGCAGTCCGAGGCTGCCGCCGTGCCGGTGCTCAAGCTCCAAGGCCATCCGCGCGGCACCCGTCTTCACCGTCTTCAACTGCGGGTCGTCATGCGTGATGCCCTCGGGGAAAATGCCGATCGCCTCGCCCTGTTCGAGCACCCGGAAACAGGCCTCGAACGTCGTCAGAACGGTGCGCATGGCGTGCGGATCATCCTTCACGCGGTTGATGGGGATGACGCCGAATCGGGTCAACAGCCAGCGGACTGGCGCCCAGCGGAAGAGCTGAACGGTGGCGACGAAGTTGACCTTGCGCGGCACCGAAGCGCCAATGATGAACGCATCCGTGACCGAATTCGGATGGTTCGAGGTGAAGAGAACCGGACCGGTCCGGGGAACGCGTTCGGGATGAAAACGCTCGAGGCGCGAAAAGTAGAAGCCCAGTGCCACCCGCAGCACCCAGCGACCAAAGCCATACGGCATGGACATCGCGGCGCTCACCACTTTGTAGCCAGAGTCTCTATTACTGCCTTTCCCTTGCCGTTTCCAATCCAAATCGAAGGATCTACCAAGTGGCTCGAGGTACAAACACCGAACTTCCGAGGTGCTGGCGATCATGCGTTCCTTCGTCATCTTGCTCTTGATCTTGCTCTTGATCTTGCTCTTGCTCCCTCCACGCTTGGAACCCGCCAACCCAGACCAAGAGCAGGAAGTCACTACCCCCTTCCACGCCCGGAGCGCGCCTGCGGTGCTCGACAATGCCCTAACTTCCTGGGATTCAACCATGGCGGTGGGGGCCAGCACCGTGTGGTGGGCGGCCAGCACCGTCTGGCCGCGAAGACGAGAGTCTCACTACTACTCAGCGGGCAACGGTGTTGCCCGCCCTCAACCAAGGAGGCGGGCACTGCCGAGGCGCCCGACGCGAGGAAACCACCACTGGAGATTGATCTTTGGCGGCATATCGGGTAGCACCTGCAATGTGATAACCCAGCAAAGCCCCCCAGACGTGGCCTCTCCGCCGGCCTGCAAACCGCACCCGCAGAGCGTCGCGGAAGCCTCCGCCAGGCATGGCCGATCCTGGAGACCCACAGCACCTCGTTCTTCCGCCCGCCGCGGTTTCACATTAATCGAGTTGCTCGTGGTCATCGCCATCATTGGGATTCTGGCGTCCATGCTGTTGCCCGCGCTGGCCAAAGCCAAGGAACAGGCGGCGCGCGCCAAGTGTACCGGCAACTGCAAGCAAATCCTGCTGTGCACCCACATGTACGTGGGCGACAACGACGATTACCTTCCCTATACCTCCTGGAGTTCGGACACATTCAACGTTCCCAATTGGGCCTATATGCGCGTCCACACCAATCAACCGGACCACACCGTCACGCTCGGGCAGTTGTGGTCCTACCACACAGAGAGGATGCTCTATTGGTGTCCTCTCGACCGAACCAACACCACTTTCTTCCGTGAGCGGGACATGAAAGTGTGCAGCTACATGATGAACGGGGCGGTGTCCGGCTACACCACGGGTCCACCCGGCCGACAGTGGGGCACCTACAAAATGACGCAGTTCCTGCCGCAGGGCATGCTTTTCTGGGAAGCCGACGAGAAACAGCCTTCTAACTACGACAATGTCGCCAGCCGCCCCGATGAAGGCGTCACCAGGCGTCACAACGAAGGTTGCCTCATGGGCATGTTCGGCGGCCAGACCGAGTACGTAAAGTACAGGGTCTACGCAGAGGAGGCTGGCATCGGCGGGTATCGGGGCATTCGCCCTGGTCGGTTCTGGTGCAACCCCGGCTCGCCGAGCGGCGACTGAGGTGAAAGGGCAGCCGATCGGCCAGAGGAAATCCACGCTGGAAAGCCGCGCAATGAGCTTCTCTCCGCTCCCAGTCCTCAGGACCATCTTCGTGGCGGCGGCTCTGATGATGCTGACCGCCATCGGTTGTTCGCGGTCCAAACCGGAGGGCGCCGCGGCACCGGTGCCGAAGAATCCGAAGCAGGCCGCCGCCCAGGTTTCGGAAGCCTTCGAGCAAGCAGCCCCCGAGGTCAGAGAAATCGCCACTGAGGCTGCCGAATCCATGCGCCAGGCGGACTACGAACGGGCCGTCATCTCGCTGGGGGCCATCAAGGAGCGTCAGGGGCTGACCCTCCAACAAGGGATGGCCGTTCACAACTCGATGGTCGCCCTCGAGGCGCGCCTCATCCAGGCCATGGAGGCCGGCGATCCGAACGCCAAACGTGCCTACGAACTGCTTAAGGCACACAAGCGGAACTAGCATCCGCTCGCGAGTCTCCCTCGGAGTCGCGCCCTACCAGTTTTCGGGGTAACCGACTGTTGCCAACCATCGCGATGCTGTTGCAGACCTCGCTGGTGGCCCTCTCTGCACCGTCGGCCGAGGAGCCCCCGAACATCATCCTACGATAGTCTGGTCGGACCACAATAACGTCTTCGCGTTCAGGTCTCTACAGCAGTGGATACATGGCAAATGACCCTATGGCTCGATTTCCGGGCCCGGAAAGTCAGCCATATTCGCGCTCGCACTCCTCACGCAGCGGCAAAGGGCAGGAGAAACCGGCGGCCACGGCTGCAGTGCGTCGGGTGATCAACGCACCCGGAGAGAACGTAACGATTAGCCCTTGGCACTGCTGTGGGCGTAACCTGCAGCCGTCCGCCGAACAAGAGGCGAAAAAGGTCGGCAAAAGACGAGCCATGCCGGCTCTCGCGAGGGGTCAGTCACATACATCCCCCTCCACCTCAATGCGTTGCTGTGGTCCGACCAAAGGAACACCGAGTCGAAGGCCGAGCCCGTGCAACAAGGCGCGAGCGTTGACTTGGCGTCGGCAAAGACGGATCGTCTGCCGAACTTTCACCATGAATCCTCGGCTCCTGTTGCAGCGCATCCGCGCCCTGCGGCTGCAGCACAACCTCACCACCGCCGGACAAAGCCGAGGTGCCGCGCTCCCGGCTCGTGGAATGGCGCAAGGCCTTCCGAGCCCCGATGCCCACGCCGCACACATCCGGCAGGAACCCATGAGCTCATCGCCACCCCTGATCCCCATCCTGATGGCCGCAGCCTTTCTCGCCACCAGTCCGCTCGCCGTGCGCGCCGCCGAGTTGCGCCTGCCCAACGCCGAGTCGCCCCAGGAACGCGACACCCGCCTGCAATGGTGGCGCGAGGCGCGGTTCGGCCTGTTCATTCACTGGGGCCCCGCCAGCGTCAGCGGCAAAGAGATCAGTTGGGCGCGCATCGGGCATCCCCACGATCACCCCGGCCTGGAATCCGTACCGGCAGCGGAATACGACCAGCTCTACCAGCAGTTCAACCCCGTGAAATTCGACGCCGACCGCTGGATGCGCCTCGCC
>CAYSPU010000069.1:2310-11810 GCA_964432995.1 uncultured Verrucomicrobiota bacterium | reverse complement strand
CCCGCGACGCCGGCATGAAATATGTCGTGTTCATCACCAAACACCACGACGGTTTCTCCCTGTGGCCTACCCGCCTGCGGCCGGATTACAGCATCGCCGCAACTCCCTTCCGACGCGACATCTGCCGCGAGATCGCCGACGCCGCCCACCGCCATGGATTGAAGCTCGGTTGGTACTATTCGACCCGCGACTGGACTCACCCGGACTACCTCGTGGGCGACAACCGCAGGTACGACGAGTTCTACCGGGGACAAGTCGGAGAGCTGCTCTCCGATTACGGCCGGGTGGACATGATCTGGTTTGATCACGTGGCGGGCAACTGGCGTGACTATCGTTTCCGGGAACTCTTCGAGATGCTCTACCGGCTCCAGCCGGGCATCCTCGTCAACAACCGTGCGGCCGCGTTCATCCGGCCCACGACCGACCAACCGGCACCCTCGCTAGCCCGGCTGGTCCGCGGCGATTTCGACACCCCGGAACAACGCATTGGCCAGTTCGACCACCAGCGACCCTGGGAATCGTGTGTGACGATGACCCAATGCGCGGACGGCGGTGGCTGGTCACATCGGCCGGACGGCCGGACGCGCAGCTACGAGGACTGCGTGCGCATGCTAGTTCACTGCGCCACGGGCGACGGCAACCTATTGCTCAACGTGGGGCCACTGCCGACAGGCGAGATTGCCGCCGACCAGCAGACCGTCCTCCGCCGGTTGGGACGCTGGTTGGAGCGGCACGGCGAGAGCATCTACGCCACCCGCGGCGGGCCGGTGCGCAACGGTGACTGGGGCGGCACCACCCACCGCGGTCACATCATCTACGCCCATCTCCTGCAGTGGGGCCGCGACACACTCCAACTACCGCCGCTGAAGGCGCGCGTGTTGCACGTGACCGCCCTGACCGGCGGCGAACCGCAGTTCCGGCAATCGGCCCAAGGTGTCGAGATCCGTTTGCCCGTCGCCATGCACGACGCCGTGGACACCATCCTGAAACTGGAGTTGGATGCACCCGCCGACGGCGAATTCGTCAACGGTAAACCTCTGCCCGCATTGTCCATGGCCGCCAGCAACGCGGGTGCCCATGCCACCGAGACTCCTTCCCCCTCCCCTCCCTCTCCCGAGTTGAATCTGAAACTCACGGCGCCGATCGACACCTGGGACGAGGCCGTGCCGCTCGGCAACGGTTTGATGGGCGGACTGCTCTGGGGACGCGACTCCACGTTGCGCCTGTCGCTGGATCGCGGCGACTTGTGGGACGAACGCCCCCACGGGGAGCCCGGTTGGTGGACCAACCGCACCTATGCCAAGGCGGTTGACCTCATCGCGAAGCAGGACTTCGCCACGGTCAACCACTGGTGGGACGATCCCTACAACGGCGTCACGCCCACCAAACTGCCGGCCGGTCGCCTGGAAGTGGGCCTCGATCCGTCGATGCGCATCACGTCCTTTGAGCTCAACCTCGCCACCGCCGAAGGATGGGCGCACCTGGCCGACGGCCGCAGGATCGAGGCGTTCTTCAGCGCGAATGAGCCGGTCGCCATGCTGCGCGTTCCGGGCCAGGCGCCCGCTGAGATCTCCCTCATGCCCTCGGGCGCCAAACGCGCCGCCGGCGACACCGGGCCCAGTAGCGGCGGCGCCGTCAGCCAACTTGGCTATCCTCCCGCGGTCACCGGCCAATCCGGCGAGGTCCGGTGGTTTGAACAAGAGGCCGCGCAAGGCTTCGCCTACGCCGCAGCGGTGGGAACCCGGCGGCAGGGTAACGCCACGCTCCTGGCCATCGCGGTCACCGCTCGCCCTGAAGGCGACCCGCCGCGGAAGGTCGCCGAAACCCGGGTGCAGGCCGCACTCGAGAAGGGATTCGACGCCCTGCGCCGGGAGCACGCGGCTTGGTGGCGGGAGTTCTGGGCCCGCTCTTCTGTCAGACTGCCGCCCGAGGGTTTTGCGATCGCCCAGCAATACCACGTGGTGCGCTATTTCCACGGCGCCGCGTCGCGTCGCGGCGCCCCGCCCATGCCGCTGCAGGGGGTGTGGACGGCCGACAGCGGCGGGCTCCCGCCCTGGAAAGGCGACTACCACAACGATCTGAACACTCAGATGACCTACATCGCCTACCCGGTGGCCGGTCATTTCGAGGAAGGCCTTTCCTACCTCGACTTCCTGTGGGATCGACGCGAGGTCTTCACCGCCTTCGCCCGTGATTTCTACGGAACGCCCGGCTTGGCCTGCCCGGGCGTCATGTCGCTGGCCGGCCAGCCTCTGGGTGGTTGGGGCATGTACAGCATGTCACCCACCATGAGCGCCTGGAGCGCGCACCTCTTCTACCTCCACTGGCGCTACGCGATGGACGACGAGTTCCTGCGCCAGCGCGCGTGGCCGTGGTGTCGGGACGTCGGCCTCTGCATGAAAGGCCTGCTCCGCACCAATGAACACGGCGTCCTCGTCCTGCCGCTTTCTTCCTCGCCGGAGGTCTTCGACGCCAGCCCACGCGCGTGGCTGAAGCCCAACAGCAATTACGACCTGATGTGCCTGCGCATGTTGTTCCTCGCTCTCGCCGAAATGGCCGACGCCCAACGGCTCACCGCCGAAGCCCGCGCGTGGTCCGAACTGTCGCGGCGCCTCGGCCCCTATCACGCGCGCGAAGACGGCACTCTGAAGATCTCCGCCAACGAGGACTTGCCCGGCAGCCACCGCCATCTCTCCAACCTGATGGCGCTGCATCCCTTCAACCTGATCAATGTGGACAACCCGGACACCGAGCAGCACCTGATCGCCCCGACTCTTGCCGAGTGGGACAAGTTCGGCCCGGGCGCCTGGTGCGGCTACAGCTACTCCTGGATGGCAGCGCTGCGCGCGCGTGTGGGCCGCGCCGAGGAGGCCGTTCGACTGCTGGACATCTTCGCCAAGGCTTTCGTGCTCCGGAACGGATTCCACGCGAACGGCGACCAGACCAAGTCCGGTTTCTCGGGATTCACGTATCGACCGTTCACGCTCGAGGGCAACTTCCTGGCCATGCACGCGGTTCACGAGATGCTGCTGCAAAGCTGGAGCCCAACGCCCGGCCAACGCGACACCGAAGTCCTCCGCCTTTTCCCCGCCACCCCGTGGCGCTGGCACGATGTCGCCTTCGACAACCTGCGCGCCGAAGGCGGTTACCGCGTCTCCGCACGCAGGGAGAACAACGCGACGACCTGGTTCCGCATCGTCGCCACTCGGGATGGAGTTCTGCGCCTCCACGACAACTTCGGCGGCCGTGCACCGACCTGGAACCGAGAAGGGGTCCGCAAGGTGGGCGTGAACTACGAGACGACGGTGCGCGCTGGCGAGAGTGTCGAGGCCACCCTCCCCACGCCAGAGCGAGTCCCCACCGCCCCGGCGAACGCAGCGGAGCCAGTCGTCATTCGGTAGCCAAACATGGAGCGGGGACCGGAAGACCACGCTTTGTCGTTGAACACAAGCTCGCGAAGAACCGCAAAGGAGCCCCCGAATCCTTGCGTCGGGTCTTTGCGTTCTCGGCGGCCTTCTGTGAAGATCCGAGGTCCCAGTCTTCATCCCCGGGGTGTCCGACCGTCCCCGTTCGCCGGCGGCGAGGTCTTCCCCGGGGATAGAGACTGCCCCAGGGATGGAAGAAGCCGGCATCTAGAGGGCTGTCATAGTCCTTGAGGGATCTGTCTATCGCCTCAGGTCGCTGGGAGGGGCAGGGAGGCGATACTGCGCCCAACGCCGCCCACTCTCCTGCTTCAGTTGGCCAGCTTGGTGCATCTTGTGCAGGAGATACCAGGCCCGATGCATCCCCACCGAGAGCAGTTGACGACATTCCGTGTTGTTGACGCTGCCGTGCCGGCTGACGTAGGCGAGAATCCTCTCCTCGTCGCGCAGGGCGGGCGCGTCGACCCGATTCTCCAGACTCGATGCCGAACCGGGATTCGCTGGTGTGCTGTTGTCGCCGGGGGCGGAACCGCGCGCGGGGCTCAGGAAATGCAGGTGCTCCGGCTCAATCTCGGCCCCCCCGCTCTCGATAAGCGATCGCTCGACGATGTTCTTCAGCTCGCGGACATTGCCAGGGAAGTCATACTGCTGCAGCGCTGCCAACGAGGCCGCACTCAGGGCCGGTTTCGACAAATTCATTTCCCGGGCGAACAGCTTCAGGAAGTGCTCCACAAGGAGGGGGATGTCTTCTCGTCGTTCGCGCAGCGGCGGGACTTCGACGGTGAACCGTGCCAATCGAAAGTAGAGGTCCTGCCGGAAACGGCCGGCCGCCAGCAGCCGTCCAAAGTCGGCGTTGGACGCCGCCAGGATGCGGGTGTCGACCCGTCGTTCCTGCGTCGCCCCCACGGGCAGGACCAGGCCATCCTCGAGCACCCGCAGCAGCTTGGGCTGCAGGGCTGCCGGCATCTCGCTGATCTCGTCCAGAAACAACGTGCCGCCATGAGCCAGCTCGAAACAGCCTTTGCGGTCCGCCTGCGCCCCGGTGAACGCGCCGCGGACGTGACCGAAGAGCGTCGACTCGGCCAGTTCGTCCGGGATGGCCGAGCAGTTCACCGGCAGGAAGGGGCCCCTGGCCTTGATCCCTCCGAAATGGATCGCTCGAGCGATCAACTCCTTGCCCGTTCCGCTCTCGCCGGTGATCAGAACGCTGGTGGCGCCACTCACCGTCTGCAGGCGTCGAACATCATCCAGGATGCGTCCGAGTGTTGGACTCCGGCCCACGAACCCGGCGATGCCCCAATGCTCGGCCTCACGGCTGGCGTAGACCGAGAGCTGCTCATCCGCCACGCGCCGGGCGTCTTCGGCGAGTTGCCGGCGGTCGATTTCGCTGCGCAGCTTTTCATTGGCCGCCGCCAACTCGGTGTTTCTCTGGGCCAACGCTTGGGTGAGACGGCTGATGCGCACGTGCGTTTCCACCCGCGCCAACACCTCGTCGGTCTGAAACGGCTTGGTGATGTAATCGAGTCCGCCGGCCCGGAAGCCTTCCACCACACTGGCCGGCTCGTCCTTGGCCGTGATGAAGATGACGGGGATTGCGCGCGTCCGGTCGCCGGTGTTGAGCCGGCGACAGACCTCAAGCCCGTCCAGTCCGGGCAGGATGATGTCCAGGAGAACCAGGTCCGGCACGTCCAGGCCGGCAACCTCGAGTGCCACTTCGCCCGTGGGCGCCGCGGAAACCGTGTACCCGGCCGACTCGAGCGTCTGGCTCAGCAGATTCCGGTTGGCCGCAACGTCGTCGACGACGAGGATTTTGGCGCCCTTGAGAATGATCTGGTCCGGGCTCATGAGGATTCCTCCGTTCCTGCCGTTTTCGGCTCCAGCGTGTCCAGCAGCACCAGCATTCCGGCCATGTCGCCGCTTTCATTCAATACGCGCAGTCTGGCGGCGAGAGGCGCCGCCTCGTCCCCCAACCGGAGCAGGCTGACTATGCAGCTCTTCAATTCCGTGGTGCGATACAGCCTCGCAGCCAACTTCAGCCGTGCCAGCAATTCCGCCGGCACTCGGGCGGCCCTGATGTCCTGGGATGCGAGTCGGGCGTCCTGATCAGCCACAGGAGCAGCCGACTCGAAGTGCACACCAGGCAACCGGGCCAGGCACTCGCAGATGCGCTCGAGGCGGAATGGCTTGGCGACGAAGTCGTCGAACCCGGCCTCCAGATACCGCTGCTCTTCATGGGCCAGTGCTGAAGCCGAAAGCGACACCAGTCTCGGCACCGCGCCCGGCGAGCCGGCCGCGGCGGACTGAAAGTGGGCGCGCAGTCTCCGGGCGGCTTCCATGCCGTCCATGACCGGCATGCGAATGTCCAGAAAGACAATGTCCGGCCGGGTGGCACATGCCTCTTCGACCCCCTGCCGGCCGTCTTCAGCCGACATCACTTCGCAGCCCAGATCCGCCAACATGCGGCATAACACGTCGCGGTTCTCGCGCACGTCATCCACCACCAGGGCGCGGACGCGGACGCCGGGAGCCAGGCGGGGCTGTTCAAGAGCAGCCAAAGAACGGAGCGCCACCGGCGCCGCCTCGGCGGCCGGCAAAGGAACTGCAAACGAGAATGCTGAACCGTGCCCGGGGCGGGACTCCAGCTTCAATTGGCCGCCCATCAGTTCGACATGGCGCCGGGCGAGGGCCAGGCCCAGCCCGGTCCCTTCTTTCCGTTCGCCAACCTGCCCTCGTTGGAACGGCTCGAAGAGATGATCCCGGACTTCAGGGGCAATGCCCACACCCGTATCCAACACTTCGAACCGAAAACGAGGCGCAGCGTTCATGGGGAGCCTCCACTTCCAACCATCCGATGCGCCTTGGGTCCATGAACTGCGTAGCGCCGGCTTTCCAGCCGGCATGACGCCGACAGGAATGTCGGCGCCACGCTTCACGGGAAGATCAGGGGTGGGGGATTGGGGAGATTCAGCCCCTCGGCACGCTGGCCCAGCCGGTTCAGCGTGCACGCGGAGAGTGACCTGGCCGTGCTCCGTGAATTTCACCGCGTTGCTCAGCAGGTTGATCAGCACCTGACGGAGCTTGCCCTGGTCGCCACGCACGCGGAGTTCTCCTGCAACCATTGCGGGCTCCTCTACGCCCGGTTGCACGCGGCACTCCGCGTGGAAGCGGATTCCTTTTTGGCGACAGCGGACCTGGAACATGGCGGCGAGATCCGCGACCAGGGCGTTCAGGTCGAAATCCACCAAGTGCAACTCCATCCGTCCCGCCTCGATCTTCGAAAGATCGAGCACATCGTTGATCAAGGCCAACAGATGGTCGCCACTCCGGGCGATGGTCTCCACGGCACGGCGATGATCCGTCGGCAAGTCCGTCGCCCGTTGCAGGATCTGCGAATAGCCGAGAATGGCGTTCATCGGGGTGCGGATTTCGTGGCTCATATTAGCCAGGAACAGACTTTTGGCGCGGTTGGCCGACTCGGCCGCCTCCTTCGCTTGCTCCAGGGAGCGGTTCCGCTCGAGCAACGCCCGGTTCCGCTCCCGTCGATGCTTCAGTGCCAGCCCCAAACCGATCAGTCCAACCATGACGCCTAGGCCGGAGCCTCCCAGCAACGCCATCTGGGCGTAGTCCCGGCGAACGAAAATCTCCATCGTCCTCGGCTCTGCCGAGACATTCAGATCCTGGTCCACCGCGCGCACCCGGAACTCATACTGACCGTAGGTCAGGTTGGTGTAGCGGATCTGGCCCTCGTAGATCGGGCGCTCCGTCGGTTCATGGCCAACCAGTTGACACAAGTAGACCATGCGGTCCGGATGAGTTCGGAAGCTGGCTCCCTCGAATTCAAAGAGCAGTTGCTGTGGCCTGCCGACCAGCGTGATCGGGCGACTCGTATTCAATGGTCGATCCGTCGTTGCGCCCAGGAGTCGGATAGCCGGGGGATTGGTGTGCGCGCGGTAGTGCGTCAGCCCGTCGTCGGTGCCGATCCACAGGCTGCCGTCCGGGTCCTGCGCCAGGGCATTGACCGTGTCGCGGCTTAGGCCGTCCTGCCACGACGAGGCCTGGATGACGTTCAGGTCGGCGTTGTACACGGCCAGGCCGCCCCCTGCCGTCCCGATCCAGAGCCGGCGGCCCGACCGATCCGGCAGCAGCGCGGTGATGTGGTCGGCCGGGAGACCATCGGTGCGGGTGAACGACTGCCACGTCCGGCCGTCGTAGCGCGAGAGCCCGGTCGTCGTGCCGACCCAGAGCGTGCCGGAAGGACCCTTCGAGATAGCCGTCACGTAATCCCCCGCCAAGCCCTCCGCCCGCGTGTAGTTCGTGAACGTCGCCCGATCGTACCGGCATGCCCCATGACCCTCCGTGCCGATCCAGAGGTTGTCCTGATCATCCACGCAAATCCGCGTGCTCTGGTTGTCGGGCAGACCATCGAGGGTCGTGATCATGCGCTGGCTTCCCGTCGTCGGATCGTAACGGCAGAGACCGCGCCCCGCCGGCAGAAGCCAAAGCACGCCCGCTGAATCCAGGGCCATCGCCGTCACCTGACCCAGGCCCGGAGTGAAGGGCCTGGCGTCGAATTCCTCCAGGACCTTGCCGTCCGGCGCAAGGAGGGTTGCCTGGACGCCGTGGGCAAACCACAGCCCGCCCGTGCCATTGGTGATGATCGCCCCGACGACGCCGTCGAAGAAAGGGGGACCGGTCTGGAAACCGCCCGCGGCTTTCCAGCCCAGACCTTGCTCGGTACCCACCACCAAACGTCCCCCCCACATCGCCAGCGAGGTCACGCGGTCATCCGGCAAGCCGTCAGCCGCCGTGTAGGTCTTCCATGCCGGGTCCCAGACCTTGAGCCCGGCGCCGGCAACGCCCACCCACAGACGGCCCTCACGATCTTCCAGGATGGCCCGCACTCTCCCTGGCCTGAGGCCGGTGGTTTCCCCGAAATCGTCGAAACGCCCCTCGCGGAAGCGGACAAGGCCCCGAGTGGTTCCGAGCCAGATGTCGCCGGTGCGACCCTCATACAGGGTCACATCGCCACCGGGGAAATCCCTGGATGGCTCGGAGAAAGCCTTCCACTCCTGACCGTCATAGTGCCACAGCGAAAACACATTCTCATTCTTGTTCGTGTCCAGCCCCCAGGCCGCCGCCCAAAGTCCCCCGCCGCGGTCCGCCAGCCACCCACTGAGGAAAGCGATGGGAGGCGACGGGGAACGTTCGAGGCGAAAGGTCTCCCCTTCCCACGCGATGAGTCGTTGGCTGAACAGCGGCTGCAACCATACGGGTCCCCGCGGGCTTGCCGCCAGAGTCGGAATGAACGTCGTCGACAAACCATCCTCGACCGTAAACTGGACGAACTGGCCTGGGCCCGGATCGAAGCGGCTGACACCGGCTTCCAAACCCACGCAGATCCTCCCTGCGGCGTCCAGCGCCATATCGTTGACCGCACTTAGAAGGAGGCTGTCGTCCTGGTCATAGCGGCGAAAGCCGCACCGCTCCCGGTCCAGACAGGCTAACCCGTTACCGTTGGCTTCCGGATCCGCCGTCAGCCAAAGGTTGCCTTCACGATCTTCGAGGATCTTCTGAATGGTGCTGCTTCCCAACAACTCCTCGGTGCCGTAACTGACGAATCGCGCGCCATCAAATCGCACCAGGCCGCCTCCCTCGGTCCCGACCCATATTTCGCCTGCCTGATCCTGAGTCATCGCGCGCACCGTCGCGGCCGGCAGACCGTCTGCCACGCCGTAGATGCGCCATTGCCCCTGGCGCGTTCCTTGCCCCGCTCGCTGCACCCGGCTTGGCTCGGCGGCAAACTCGCGTCCTGACGCCCGCCCGGCCACAAGGCCGACGACGGCTTCGCGTCCAGCTTGCAGCTCGACTTCCAAGGCTTGGCCGGCCTCACTCGCCCGCTCCGCCAGACGCACCGCATACCGGCCCGCGGGCAAATCCACAGCGAAACGCCCGCCGCCATCGGTCAACGCGTGCACCACGATGCCGGGGTCATCACGGCCCTCGATCCGAACGCGCTTGCGCATCCGCGCCACCGAGCCGTGAGCTGCCTGCACCGCCCCGATGAGACGGCCGGTCTTC
>CAYSPU010000069.1:0-2300 GCA_964432995.1 uncultured Verrucomicrobiota bacterium | reverse complement strand
CCTGCCCGCGACCCGCGCGGCGTGCGCCGGGATTGCCGCAGACCCAACCGAGTACGGTGCTCTGTTCACGCCCTGGACTTCCCTCGACCGAGTCCAGATCGTGAACGACCACACTGAGCTCGAATCTCTCACCCGGTTGGAGTTGGAACCGGCGCTGGCCGACCTCCGCAAAGTCGATCCGGAATTCATACGCCCGCATGTCCCCGCTCCTGCGCGTTTCCGCGTCAAAAGCGACGGGTTCCTCGTAGTGCCAGTTTCCCATGCCGTAGAGCGTGACCGTGCGGGCGAGATGGGTGCCCCGCAGGAAACCCACGATCAACGGGTCCGGGCCCGCCCCTGGAATGGCTGCCACGACGATGGCCAGCTCATTGGTGAATCCCATGAACGAGCCATCGTCGGGTTCGGGAACGTCCGCGTCCCGCACTTCCACCGCCACATACAGTGCGTTGTCTTTCTCATGGTAACCGACGCGGAACTCGGCGGAGCAATCCTGCGCATTCCGCGGGCGGCCCGCTATCGGAACGGCGATCGGGTAACGCGACAGCTCCGCGGGCCAATCCGAGAGGTCACCGTCGATCTGGATTCCCTCGAGCGGGTAAGCCAGGGCGAGGCCGCTGTTGGCGGGCTCGGCGGCCTGGCCAGGGACGCCCATAAGACAGCCAAGGATGGCCGCCAGAACGGTTTGACTCCGAGCGTTCATAACAGTTGGCTCAGGAACGTCCTGGCCGGAACCACCACGGGTTTCTGGACGCCAAAGCAGTCGGCCCCCTCGTAGGCAAGTTTCATGACTACTTGAAACGCGTGACTCGCCTTGGTCTGCATCTGGAAGTGGGCCAGCGCCGGTGAAAGCGCGGCGTCGGCGAGCTTGGCCTCCACTAAGAACCAGGGTTTGCGGTCCCGCACGACCAGGAAGTCAACTTCGCGCTTCTGCTTGTCCCGCAAATAGCGCAGCTCGAAATCGCCAAATCCCAGGTCCGTCCAGCCTTCGACCGACTTGAGCAAGTGGCAGGCGATCAAGGTCTCGGCCCGTGCCCCGTCGTCGGCCACGCCGCACCAATCGCGCAGGAACCACTTGGGCTCCTTGCGCAGCGCCTTGGCGACGTTGGCAAACCACGGGCGGACCAGGAACCCATAGTGCATCCGGTTGAGAAGATCGATCCAGCGTTTGACCGTATCGACGGAGACCTGGATTTCTTGGGCGAGGTTGGAATACACCAGTTGCTGGCCGCTGCGCTCGGCGAGGAGCTGCATGAGGATTTCCATCGTCCCAAGATCGGTGATGTGGGCCACATCACGCAGATCCTCCCGGGAGAGTTGCTCCTGCCGCAACGAACGCCAGCGGCGTGTGAAGCGGCTGTCCCGTCGCAGGAATGGCTCCGGGAATCCGCCATGCTCCCACAGCGCATCCCAATCCGCGGCGCCTAACTCAGCCGATGGCTGGATCTCCTGCGCGGGCAGGTCCGTCCTCGTGCATTCCCCCACACTCCACGGATGCATGCGGTAAAGCAGGTAGCGCCCCATTAAGCTGTCGCCGCCGCGACGGAAAACATCCAGGCGGGAGCTGCCCGTCACCAGCACCCGCACGCGGCTGCCGTACGTGTCGAAAAAGCCCTTCAGCAGTGTTTTCCACTTGCTATGCTTGTGGAGTTCGTCAAACACGGCGATCGGCGGCCGAGCCCGCAACCGGTCCAACGCCAAGACCCGCGCCAGCGCGGCTGGCCCCCGCAGGAACTGCCGTCGATCGTCGGTGTTGTCCCAGTCGAGATAGGCCTCACCGAGGGACCGGCAAACGGTGGTCTTCCCGACTTGGCGCGGCCCCGAGACCAAGGCCATCTGCCGATGTCGTTCGAGGTGGTCCCGGAGGAGAGCGGTGTAGAGGCGTGGGTGTTCGGTCATGAGACAAATATCTCTCTCATCGTAAAATGGTCCAGACCATTTTTCGACGGACGCGACAATGGCACCGCACTCCGCCTCGGCCGATGGCCACAGCACCGCGGTGAACTGACCTCGCTGTCCGCCCCGAGTTTCCACAGAAGGAAACGAAGATAACGAAGAAGAGGGCCCCGTCTTCGTTCCCTTCGTTGCCTTCTGTTTGAGACCGGCTTTTCGCTTCGCTTCTGGGGTCGCCTTTGGTAGCATCCAGCGATGCATCCGTTGTTTCCCGTCTCCGTTCCCTTCGTTGGTTTCTGTGCAAGCCCAGCCCCCGATGATCCCGGGGTTGGCGGGGGGACCAACTCGGGGGCCCGGCTCCGCGTTGTGTCACCCCGCTGACCGGTGCGTGGATGGGCCAGCCAGCGGGG
>CAYSPU010000068.1:0-23770 GCA_964432995.1 uncultured Verrucomicrobiota bacterium | reverse complement strand
TGAACATAGCATTGTGGCTCCAGCACGCGTTCTCGAAGTCCGCTCGCGGCAAGGCTGCAGGGCTTGGGCGCGGATTTGGTTGGACCCCGCTCCGCGGGCTCCTCCTCCGGCGGTGGTATGGAATCCCGCTGCCGAGGCGGGATCTTCCCGGAGCCGACAGGGCGCCCGTCCGCCGGGACGAAAACGCGCGTTGACCGGGGACGACCAACCCCTCACTGCCGGTTGCGCGAGGGTGCGGGTTCCCCGTTTGCCCCTGGCCTTTCGTTGGGCGGCTGGTATAGTGCCGCTCCTTTCAGAACGATATGAAGCATGCGACGACAGCGTTCGAGCCGGGGCACTTCCTGAACCGGGAGCTGAGCTGGTTGGAGTTCAACCAGCGTGTCCTGGAAGAGGCGCTGAATCCGGAGACACCCCTGCTCGAGCGGGTGAAGTTCTTCTGCATTGTCAGCTCGAACCTGGACGAGTTCTTCGAGGTGCGGGTGGCGGGCCTGAAGCAGCAGATCGAGAGCGACGTGGTGGAGCGGAGTGTGGACGGTCTGACGGCGACGGAGACGTATCGGGCGGTGGTGAAGCGGGTGCGGGCGATGGTGGGGCGGCAGTATGCGTGCTGGCGGGACGAGCTGGTGCCGGCGTTGGCGGAGAACGGGATCCGGTTTCTCGACCTGGGCCAGATGTCGAAGGAAGACCACCGGTGGCTGGAGCGGTATTATCGGTCGGAGGTTCGGCCGGTGCTCACCCCCCTGGCCATCGACCCGGCCCACCCCTTCCCCCAGTTGCTGAACAAGTCGCTGAACATGATCGTCCAGATCGAACTCCAGAAAGGCAAGGAACGGCTCCGGCATCTGGCCGTGGTCCAGGTGCCGCGCGTGCTGCCGCGGCTGGTGCGGTTGCCGCGCGAGGATTCCCGCCGCGACTACATGTTCCTGGGGAAGCTGATCGGACACTATCTGGCGGACCTGTTTCCCGGCACGCGGATTCTGGGCTGCTGGCTGTTCCGGGTGACCCGCAACAGCGAGCTGTATATCGACGAGGAGGAGATTGCCAACCTGCTCAAGGCGGTGGAACGCGAGCTGCACAACCGGCGCAAGGGGGACGCCGTCCGCCTCGAAGTCGAGCGGGGTTGCCCGCGGGAGATCGTCCACGCGCTGCTCCGCACGCTGCGACTCGAGGAAGACGACCTGTATGAATTGGATGGCCCGCTCAACCCGAACCGGCTGATGACGATCTACGAGGGGGATCATTCGCCGGAGCTGCGGGATCCGCCGTTCGTGGCGCCGGTGGCCGAGGCGTTGCGCGAGCAGGCGGATCTCTTTGCCGCCATCCGGGAGCGGGACATCCTCCTGCACCATCCGTACGACAGTTTTACCAGCGTGATCGACCTGCTCGAGCAGGCGGCCAACGACCCGAACGTGCTCGCCATCAAACAGACCCTGTACCGCACCGGCGGCGACACGCGGATCGTCGGCGCCCTCATGAAGGCGGTGGAGAACGGGAAACAGGTCACCGCCGTGGTGGAACTCCGGGCGCGGTTCGACGAGGCCAACAACATCGAATGGTCGCGCAAGCTCGAGGCCAACGGGGTCCACGTGGTCTACGGCCTGGTGGGTTACAAGATTCACAGCAAGGTGACGCTCGTGGTGCGCCGGGATCGGGACGGCATCCGGCGCTACCTGCACCTGGGGACCGGCAACTACAACCCCTCCACGGCGCGCATCTACACCGACCTCGGCCTGCTCACCTGCCGCCCGGATCTCGGGGAGGACGCCACCAACCTGTTCAACCTGCTGACGGGCATCTGCCAGTTCCAGGGGACCCGCAAGCTGCTGGTCGCTCCCTTCGACCTGCACCGCCGCATGCTCGATAGGATCCAACGGGAAACCGCCAATGCCCGTCGCGGAGTCCCGGCCCGCATCATCGCCAAGATGAACTCGCTGGTCGACCGCGACATTATCGAGGCGCTCTACGACGCCAGCGAGGCGGGGGTCGAAATCGACCTCATCGTGCGCGGCATCTGCTGCCTCCGGGCCGGCGTTCCCGGCGTCAGCGAGCGGATCCGGGTGCGCAGCATTGTCGGCCGGTTCCTCGAGCATAGCCGCATCTTCTACTTCGAGAACGGCTGCCAGCCCGAGATCTTCATCGGCAGCGCCGACTGGATGCCGCGCAACTTCTTCCGCCGGATCGAAGTCGTGTTCCCCATCGAAGACGGGATCCTGCGCGACCGGATTCGGCGCGAGCTGTTGGACCTGCAACTGGCCGACAACGTCAAGGCCCGTCAGATGGCGGCAGACGGTCGTTACCACATCCCGCGGCGCGCGCCGGGAGTGGTGGCCTGCGACAGCCAGAACGAGTTCATCGCCCAGGCGTTGGAGCAGTCGCGCGGGGGGCGACGGAGTCGGAAGCCCAAGACCAGGTATCCGGCGGTCCAGCTCGCCCCGCGGCCGAATCCACGCAAGTCGGCCTGAAGGGACTCTGGAAGAGTAGCCGGGAGGCAGGCTGACGGGGATCGCCGCCGCCCTCCGCAAAACACGTACTTTTCCCCATACCGGGGGCGTCCGCCCGCTGCCAACTTTCGGGTCATTCGACAAGCGGTATCCACCGATCCTGGTTCGGCGGGTCTGGTCTCGGGACCTGTCGTTCTCGAAGTGTAGAATCCACACCTACGCCGGATCGGTTCAGCTTTTCGCATAGCCCTTGTCGCCACCTTCGTCGAGCATCACGGTGCCGGTTGGGTTGAACAGAAGCAGGACGCGAAGAGCCGCAAAGGGTACCCGGATTCCACACTCCGGCGGCGCCCTCGGAGAGGTCGCCCTACCGTCTACCGCAGACGCCGATGGTAGGGCGCGACCTCCGGGCGCGCGCCGAACACGCCTGACACCTTCGGCTGCGTAAGCCGCCTCCGTCCCGCCGCCGCGGGACTATGGCGGGCGGGAGACGAGCCGCGATCGGAGCGCCGCTGCCTACGGCTGGCACCGAATGCGGAAGGCGATATCCCGAGTGCAGGAGGGAATCGCGACTTCCAGGCGGTCACCGGCGGTGGCGATGGTCGTGGGTTGCCCCGTGAACTCGCCGGACCACGGGTCGAACCACCGGATCTCGTGCGGGCCCGCCGCGAGCCCGGTCAGCGTCAAGCGCTCGCCGGTGACGCGCGGCGGCGGCTGCGCCTCGACCACCTGCCGATACCAAGCCGCGTCGGGATGGATGATCCAGCCGTCCACCGTGTCTGGTGATTGCCAGGCAAGGACTCGACACCGCTGGGGCTGCGTGGTGGTGGTGATGGGTTGCAGTTGTCTGGCAAGAAACGGGATTTCGCCAACAAACCTGGCCAGCGGCCGGTAGTGTCGGTAAGCGTCCATCTGATCGAACTTCTCCCACCACCAGAACATCGCGGTGCCGGCCGGGTTCGCGGGGGGCGAATCGGGCGCGCCACTCGGCCGGACCAGTCGGATAGACCCATTCCCGGTCGCGTCCGCCGGACGGCCGACGTGCGAATTCGTGCGGTTGGTAGCGGAAGGCCGGCAGACGAATCGTCTGGCCTGAGGGACCAGTGATCTCGAGCCAGAGCCGGGCTTCGTGCCGGTTCTCCGGCCGGACGAACTCGCGGCTCGTCGGCAGACGGAACTCGAGCCCTTCATGCACGCGCACAGGGCTCGCCTCATCGCGCAGGCATTCGATGCGGAGGACGGTTGGATCGGGCGGCCGACTCGAGGGTGCGGCGTTGCCACTCGCGGGATGCAGGAGACACATCGCCGCGATGGCGAGAGTCGATCGGGATCCGGCGAGCATGCACCAGCAGACTACGACCCGGGCACAGGTCTGAGAAGCGGAAAGACCAACCGCCCCGATAACCCCCGGGCCGGAAGCTCGGCGTGCACAGTCAGCAGCTCCCGAGATTCCCTTTTTGTGTCTTCTGCGCTTTTTTGCGGCTAATCCCCCCCCGTGCAGGACTTCGGTGACCGTCCGTTCTTGCGGCCCATGGATGCCAATCCGGGCTCGACCGTCCGCCAAGCCGAGTGTAGGAACGCCCCGTGATCTCCCGACACCATCCACCATCCACCAACCGCGACGGCCGGGGGTTGCGGGGCGCGTGGGTGTTTTTGCTTTCTGCCACCTTGCTTTCCGCGTTCTCCGCCCGGGCGGGACGCGTCGAGGCCGTCGCCGAACCGTTGGTTCTGCCCACCTACGAAATGGGCGCGCCGGATCCGAACCCGATCTTCTACACGCAGGAGTCGTATCAGGGGGCGCAGCGCCGGGTCTATCCCTACGCGCTGCAGGATCATCTGCTGCACGTGAAGACCAACCGGACCTACCAATCGCTGCGGCTCGAGAACGACTACCTCCGCATCGTCGTGCTCCCGGAGATCGGCGGGCGCTTGTTCGAAGGCACGGACAAGAGCAACGGCTATCCGTTCTTCTATCGGCAGCACGTCATCAAACCGGCGCTGATTGGCATGCTGGGCGCCTGGATTTCGGGCGGCATCGAGTGGTGCGCCTTCCACCACCACCGCAACACCACCTTCATGACCGTCGACCACACCATCACCGAGAGCCCGGACGGCAGCAAGACCATCTGGATCGGCGAGACCGAGCGCCGGCACCGCATGCGCTGGTTGATTGGGATCACGCTTCATCCCGACCGTTCCTACCTTGAGGTGAACGGCAAGTTCTTCAACCGGACGCCGCTCCCGCACTCGATCCTCTACTGGGCCAACGTCGCCGTCCATGTGAACGACGATTACCAGATCCTCTTCCCTCCCAGCGTTCAGGTGGCGACGTATCACTCGAAGATCGACTTCACTCAGTGGCCCATCTCGCAGACGCGCTACCGCGGGGTGGACTACCACGGCGTGGACCTGAGCTGGTGGCGGAATCACGTCAATCCGGTCTCCTTTTTTGCCTGGGACCTCGCCGAGGATTTCATGGGCGGCTATGACCACGGCCGGCAGGCGGGGGTCGTTCACGTGGGCCGACATCAGATCGTCGGCGGGGCCAAACTCTGGGAATGGGGGACCGGCCCCGAAGGCCGCGCCTGGGACAAGGTCCTCACCGACGACGACGGCCCCTACGCGGAGCTGATGGTCGGCGCCTTCTCGGACAATCAACCGGACTACAGTTGGATCCAGCCGGGCGAGGTGAAGAGCTTCCAGCAGCTCTGGTATCCGGTGCGCGACATCGGCGGATTCAAGAACGCCAACCGCGACGCCGCCGTGAACCTCGAGCTGCGCACGAACGGCATGGCCTGGGTCGGCTTCCATCCCACCGCTGCGATGCGGCAGGCCCGGGTCCTCCTCCGCAGCGGCAAGCGCACGCTTCTGGACGAGACGGCGAACCTCGCGCCGGCGAAACCGTTCTGCCGAGAGATCCCTGTTCCCGCGGGCACGCGCGCGACCGAGTTGCACGCGTCACTGGTGGACGCCGATGGCCGCGAGATCATCGCCTACCAGCCGATCGACCGCCAGCCGGTCGAGTCGTTGCCGCCGCGCGTGACCCCGCCGCCGCTGCCCAAGGATATCCCCTCGACGGACGAGCTTTACCTGACCGGCCTGCGCATCGAACAGATCCACAATCCCTCCGTTGACCCCGCGCCCTACTATGAAGAGGTCGTGCGCCGCGATCCCGGCGATTCCCGGGCGAACACGCAGTTGGCGATACACGCCCTGCGGCGCGGTCGGTACGCCGAGGCCGAGCAGCGCGGCCGGACCGCGCTGACTCGAGTGACGGCCGAATACACGCGCCCCGAGGACGCTGCCGCGCACTACTACCTGGGGCTTGCGCTGGCGGGGCAACATCGGTTCGACGAGGCCTACGACCAGTTCTACCGGGCGTCGTGGGACGCGGCGTTCCACACGGCGGCGATCCTCCAGGTGGCGGGCATCTCGTGTCGGCGCGGCGAGTTCGCCCTGGCTCTCGAACAGGTGCGGGATGCGCTGCGGACCGGCGCCTGGAACACCAAGGCCCTCGGGCTCGAGGCCGCCCTGCTGCGGAGACTGGGACGCACCAAAGAAGCGGCGGTCGTTGCCGCCCGCGCGCTCGAGATCGACCCGCTCGACTTCCTGGCCGCCAACGAGCGCGACCTCGCCCGGACCCGTCCGGCGCGGCGCGCGTCCAGCCGTTCCGACCGCCGCAGCCTCGAGGTGCGCATGCGGGACGAGGTGGAATCCTACCTCGAGTTGGCGACGGACTATCTGCAGTGGGGACTATGGGACGAGGCGATGGATGTCTTGCGCCGCCCAGTCGAGGCGCGCCTGCCCTTTGCCTCCAGCTACCCGTTGGTGCACTACTACCTCGGATACCTCGAGGAACAGAAAGGCGCACCCCCCCGAGCTGCCGCCCACTACGCCCAGGGGGCAGAGTGCCCTGTGGACTACTGCTTTCCCTTCCGCCTCGAGACCGCCGACGTGCTGCAGGCGGCGCTCCGGATGCAACCCAACGACGCTCGCGCCCAGTACTATCTGGGCAATCTCTACTACGACCTGCAACCGGAGTTGGCCATGGACTGCTGGACGCGCGCCCGGGCGCTGGACGATTCCCTCGCCGCCGCGCACCGGAATCTGGGGTGGGGTTACTACCGGGCCAGAAACGACCTCACCAACGCCGTCACCTGCTACGAAACCGCCATCGCCCGCCAAGCCCGCGACCCGCGCTGGTTCCTTGAGCTCGACCAACTCTACGAGTTGGCGAACACCGACCCGCAACGCCGGCTCGCCCTGCTCGAACAACACCAGTCCGTCGCTCGCCGGCGCATGGAGAGCTTCACCCGCCTCATCGCCCTCCAGGTGCTCTGCGGTCACTCCGGAGCCGCCATCGGCCACCTCACCACCAATTTCTTCGCCGTCCGCGAAGGCGGTGGCGAAATCCACGATGTCTATGTGGACGCCCATCTGCTTCGGGGGATCGAGCGCTTGCGGGCGAAGGACGCCGCTACTGCGCTCCATCACTTCCAGAAGGCGTCCGAGTATCCCGAGAACCTCTCGGTGGGCCGCCCGAAGAATGACCGGCGGGCAGCGCAGGTTGGTTACCATGTCGGGCTCGCCCACGAGGCTCTGGGACAGACCGAGGCCGCCCGCCAATCCTTCGCGGCAGCCGCAGCGCAATCCGGGACGGAGGGCTGGGCGGAAACGCGATTCTACCAGGCCCTCTGCCACCAGAGGCTCGGCGAAACCGAGCAAGCCGCGAAGTTCTTCGCCCAACTGGTTGAGAGGGGAACCCGGGATCTGGCCCACGGCGAGTCGTCCGATTTCTTCGCCAAGTTCGGCGAGCAGGAGACGCGGCAAACACGAGCGGCGGCCGCTCACTACACCCTGGGCCTGGGCTACCTGGGGCAGGGCGACCGCCAGCGGGCGCGCGCCGAGTTTGAGCAGGCAGTGCGGCTCAATCGCAGCCACGTCTGGGCCAGGCACCAACTCGCGCCGTAGTCCGCGGCCCGAAGTCCGGCATCGCGGCCCAGCGGGTGTCCCTCAGGCTGTTGCGGTGCCCCTCGAGGCTTGCCCGGCGCCTTCGGATCGGCAGAATGCGCCGCCGGAAGTGACCATGAATCCGATTCGCATTCTGCGCCACGGAACGGGCCGCGGAAGATCCGCGGCGGGTCTTCTGGCTGCCGGATTGGCGGCCGTTCTCTGCTGCGCGGCCGCTCCTCCACCGGTGCGCCGTCCGCTGCCACCCGTTCCGGCCGGCGAGGGAGACTGGTTCGCCGATGTCACCCGTACGGCGGGGATCGACTTCGTCCACCAGTTCTGCCACGACCGCATCGCCAACATCCTGCTTTCGAACGGCTCCGGGGCCGCTGTTCTGGATTATGACAACGACGGCTGGATGGACCTCTTCTTCGTCAACTGGGGTCCGCTCGAGAACGTGACGGCGCCGTCCCACGGCATGGTGCGCCATCCCAACCGCCTCTATCGCAACCGCGGCAACGGCACTTTCGAAGACCGCACCCGGGTGGCGGGCCTCGAGGGCGCCGGTTTCGGAAGCGCCGTGACGGCGGGCGACTTCGACAACGACGGTCACACCGACCTCTATGTGGTGAACGTCGGCCGGAACGTCCTCTATCGGAACCGCGGCAACGGCACCTTCGAGGATGTATCCGCCTCGGCCGGCGTGGGCGACCCCGGCACCGGCATCTCCGCTGTCTTCCTCGACATCGACCGCGACGGCTGGCTCGATCTCTTCGTCGCCAACTACCTGCGCTACATCCCCGCGGCCGAATCCGAACAGAACCCCGGCGCCTATCCCGGGCCACTGGCCTACGCCGGCGAACCGAACGTCCTCTACCGCAACCGGGGCGACGGCACCTTCGAAGACGTCAGCGTCTCCTCCGGCATCCACGTCCCCGGCCACCGCGCCATGTCCGTCTCCGCCTTCGATGCCGACTGTGATGGCGACACCGACATCTATGTGTCCAACGACGACACCCCGAACATGCTCTGGATCAACGACGGCCACGGGCGCTTCCGCGACGTCGGCGAGACCGCCGGTGTCGCCTACAACTCGATCGGCGAGGCCTGCGGCTCGATGAACGCCGCCATCGGCGATGCCAACGGGGACGGCCTCCCCGATCTGTTCGTCACCCGTCTGGGTTACGGCTCGATCTACATCCGCAGCCCCAAGGGGTTCTACGAAGACCGCATGTGGGCCTCCGGCCTTGGTCTTCTCACCCAACGCTACGTCGGCTGGGGCGGGTGTTTCCTGGACTTCGACAACGACGCCGACCTGGATCTCTTCGTTGCCAACGGCGACGCCTTCACTTTCCCGGGATCCGTCAGCCTCTTGCTGGAAAACCAGGGGGAAGCCCGCTTCCGCGACGCTTCCACTGCCGGCGGAACGTTCTTCGCCCAGCGAATCCAAGGTCGCGGCAGCGCCCCGCTGGATTTCGACAACGACGGGCGCATGGATCTTCTGGTCACGATCCTCGGAGACCGGCCGGCGCTCCTGAAGAATCGGCACCCCGCCCGCAATCACTGGCTCACCGTCAGCCTCCGTGGCACCCGCAGCACCCGCAGCGGCTACGGCGCCCTCCTCGCTCTGAAGACCGGAAACCGCATCCTCCGCAAGGAAGCCCTCTGTCCCACCGGCTTCCTTTCCCAAGGCGACCCCCGCATCCACTTCGGCCTCGGCTCCGAATCGACGGTCGAGGAACTCGAAATCCGTTGGCCCAGCGGCACCCGCCAGACCGTCCGCGACACCGGTATCGATCGCTTCCTGACAGTCGTGGAACCCCAAGACGGACCAGCACCGGCTCCGCCTCCAGCCACCGCCCGCCCATGAAACCTCCTGCTTCCCTCGCGCTGCTCGCTGTCGCGCTCGGCGCCGCGGTCGCCGCCGGCGTCGCGCCGTCCACCGACAAATCGCACAAGCTCCAGTCCGTCAGCCTGCGGAAGATGGCGGATTGCCTGCACGCCGTCATCGCCGCCGACCGGGCGGTCTACTCCCGCGTCATCGTGGAACGTCTGGCCCTCGAGAAATCGAAGATGGCCGTCGGAGAAGACTACCAGGCCGCGGACTGCCTTCCGGTGCATGCCCAGATGCTGCGCCTGGCCGCCCGCGGTATTCAGCAGAAGGGAGCTGAGTTCTCCTACACCTTGAGGTCTCTCTGGCCCATCAACCCCAGCCAGGGGCCGCAAACGGAAATCGAACGCGAAGGCCTCGAAGCCGTCGCCCGCACTCCCGGCACCAACTTCTACCGCGAGGAATTGCTCGGCGGCCGCAGCTACTTCACCGCGATCTACGCCGACCGCGCGACCTCGCCCTCGTGCGTGGATTGCCACAACCGCCACGCGTCCAGCCCCCGAAGCGACTTCCGAACCAACGAGGTCATGGGCGCCATCGTCATTCGCATCCCGCTGGAGTTCTGACAGCGCCCCCTACACCTCCGGCCAAACGGGACTCAGTTCTCCCCTCCCCGCCAGGAACTCGGCCATGCTCAGAAACCGCGCGCAGGCGGCTTGATACTCGCGCTCCCGTGACTGGATCCAACTGCGGTACTCGGGGGTCACGACAAAGACGAAACTGCCGTTCGCATCCTGGGCCAGCCCGCGCAATGCCCCGCCCGCATGCTCCTCGGCTTCGGCGGTGACCGCAGGCTGGACCACGCACTTCAGGGATCCCCACTCAACGTGCCGCCCCTGGCAGGCGTAGACCAGGATCACGTGCCGATCGTCCACGTGCGACAAGTAGAACCCGTAAAACTCCGGCGACCGCAATTCCGCCAGGTTCTCGATCGCCTGGTCGCCGAAGCTCAGGATGTCAAACCGCCGGTCCTCGAACACCCGCGGCAGACTGAGGTGCACTTCCTGCACCTCGAGATTCACACGTCGCACCAGACGCCAGAAGACGTCCAGATTCACCTGGTTCGGCTCCGTCGGGTAAGGCCACGGCGCCGCAGCCGGCGGCGCCGCGCGCTCCGTCACTGTCGACACTCGAGTGATCGCCGGCCCCGACCGGGTCGGCACCGTCACCGGCGACGGCGACGCGCGCGGGGGAGCGGGCACGGGAACGGGCGCGGAGACCGGGTTGGCGGGCGCCGGCGCGGGCCGCGTTGCCTTCTTGACCCACCCCAAATCAACCGGTTCCAGCGATCGTTCTGCTTCCGGGCCTTGGTCGGTCGGGCGCTTCACTTCGGCGGCGGCCGGTGGCGGAGGCGGAGGCGCGGACACCGGCTTCAGCGCGGTCGTCAGCGCCCGGGTCGCGCGGGCCAGGTTCTCTTCCGAGCTCTCGGTTCCCACCTCGAACTTCTGTTCCTCGTGCGTCTCCTCGTGAAGGATCGTCAGGACCCGGTTGTCGAGGGACAGCGTCACGTCCAGTCTTGGGTGAAAGACCCCGCGCAGCAGCAACTCGGCGATGTTGTGATGCGTGAGGGCCATCCCTTCGACCTTGCCGCTCCGGGCGGAAACGCACTCCAGCCAGAGCCCGACCGGGTACTGCGGGCTGCGGAGCACACGAATCTCGCGCAACTCGTGGGAGTGCTCCGGAATCGAGGCGGCCACCGTCTCGGCATCCAGGCTGCCGGCCCGTCGGATCCGGGGATTGTTGAACACCTGCTGCAACTGCGCCGCCGTCACCCGCCGATACGGGATGTCCGGCACCTCCGGCACCCGCTCCTCGCCGCCATCCGGACGTCGCCGCCGGATCAGCAGGTTGGGCGGGGACAGCCGGAGCAGGATGCCGTGCTCCAGAAGATCGCACTTGGACCCGTCCTGCAGGAAGTCCAGCCGTTCCTGGGTCAGATGCCCTTTGACCTCGAGGCGCGCGCCGGCGTGGAACGTCGCGAAGTGAATGTCGAACCCCGTCGCCGATGCCGGGTTCTCCTTGATCTCGATCAGGTGATCCCCGGAACGTTTCAGTTTCGCCGCGTATCGGCTGTTGAGCAGTTCCTCCAAACCTCGCGCCCCGGCCTCATCGCATTCGAACCGCTGGCCGTCGACCTCGACGGCGCGCTGCAGCGGGTCGACGTGCAACTGTTCCGGCGGCAGCATCAAACCGTTCTGGATCAGATTCGGGAGGCCGCGCAAACCCGTCTCCGATTTCTCCTCGCCCCGCTGGCATTCCACCATCAAATGCCCCATGTGATCCAGCTTCACGTGGAAATGGACCCGGTCGGCCGGCCACCGCGACCGGACCGCGGCTGCCGCGTGCTGGGGCACCACGGGCGCCTTGCGCGCCTCCGCCGCCAGCGCATACCGCTTGTTCATCTCGTGCTCGAGCCGCGACGTCCCCTCCCCTTCCTCCACCGTGATCTTCTCGCCGTTGACCTCCACCATCCCGTTGGGATGGACATGGTAGGACTGCGGTTCCTCCATCAATCCGCGGGTCACCCACTTGTAGAGATCCGTCTTCACCCACGCCTTGCCCGGATCCAACGTGATCGTCTCCCCCCCGAGCGTCAGCGTGAAGACCCGCGGCCGTCCCTCGCCATCGGTCAGCTTCCCGGCCTTCACCGTCGGCCGCTCCCCTGCCACCCCGACCACCCCAATCAGGGCGCCGCCCGCCACGGCACACCACCACCATCCCCCCGCTACCGCCGCGCCCACCGCGACCGCACCGACTGCCATCCCCGCCAGCACCCCGAATCTGAGAGTAGCCTTCATGAACAGCGCCCCGCTGACCGGCGCGACAATTCTGCCCTTCTTCATACCCGCCGACTTCCGACGCCATCGGCTGGGCGCGCCTCACCCCGGCGGCCGGTCCCCTGCCTGGGCTGTGGACGCACTATACCAACCTGGTTAGGGGAAATCCATAGCGCTCGTCAGCACCGGGCGGTCGTGCGCCGATGGTTCGAGAACGCGTCCGGTGGGAAGCCGGAAATGCAGATCGGCGCTGAGATCGGTGCCGGACTGCCATGGCGCCCGTTCCCCACGCAGCGTTTTGCCTTTTCCACCCGCGCTCAGTGGAATACCCTCGGGTTTGACGTCCCCATGGAAACACCCGCGGTCATGTTGATGGTGTCGCGCATTTGGGCCGATCGGGTTCAGGCCCGTCGCTCCGGCGGGAGCCTCCCCGTCGCGGACGTTTGCAGCAACCAGCAGATCACCGGCCTGACCTTCCGTGAGGGCATCCTCCGCGCGAAGCCGGACGAATTGCAGCGATTGCAGCGGGAGACCGAGGCGGAGTTGGCGTCGTTCACGCCTGCGCTGCTGACCAAAGCCTTCAGAGGAGGACTCTGATATGGCCCTCTTTGTCCTTGGTGCTGGCGCAGATGGAGGCGAAGGTGGAGCCGACGCCCTTCACGCCCATGCTGCTGGCCAGAGCATTCAAAGGAGAACTCTGATGCTCGCCACCGTAACCGCGATCCGTTTCGATAAGGCGGTCGGCTCGGGCAAGACCAAGCCGGCCATCTTGACGTGCGTCAGGGACGACGGCACAGAGGTTGAACTGGTGGCCAAGTTTGCGGCGGGCTGCGAGATGAAGCAGCGGTCGCTCGTGGCCGAGGTGCTCGCTGCCCTGCTGGCGGCTGACCTGGATCTGCCGGTGCCGGAGCCTTTTCTCGTGAACGCAGAGGCCGATTTCGTGGCCACGATCCCGGATCCGGAAATCAGGCAACGGGCACAGGCCAGCTTGGGATGGAACTTCGGTTCCAGGAAACTGCCGCCCGGATTTGGAGCACTCCCGATCGACCGGCCGTTGCCCCAGTCGCTCGTTCCGCTCGCGGGGGAGATCCTGGCCTTCGACACGTTCACGGCAAATCCCGACCGAACCGTGGCGAATCCCAACTGCTTAACGAACGGTCGCGAACTGGCGATCTACGATCACGAGCTGGCGTTCTTCATGGACGGCATCCTCGGCTGGAAGCCGCCTTGGGAACCCGGTGCAGTCCAATTCCCCAAAGGGCGGTCGCCCAAGACCCGTCACGTCTTCGTGGAGGAATTGCGGGGAGCGGGTCTGGATTTCCGCCGCTTCGTGGGCGCGTTTGATGTGGTTTCGGCCGAGCGTTTGAGGGAGTATCAAGCCGCACTGCCTGTCCAATGGACGGGTGACGGCCGTGCGGTTGAGGGGATTCTGGGTTACCTTGCGACGTTGAAACAGAATCTTGACCTCGCCATCGAACAACTGACTGAGGCTCTGCGATGAAAACAGCCTACTCTTACACGGTGTTGCGTTACGTGCACGACACGACGAGTGGCGAATTCGTCAACGTAGGCGTGGCGCTTTACTCGCGCGAGGCGCGTTACGCCAGCGCACTCTGCCGTACCACTTACGGTCGGCTGTCCAAAGCTTTTCCCGGTATGGATGGAGAGGCGTTTAAGGGCGTCATGCGCTACGTCCAATCGCGGTTGGAGGAATTGGGTGACGGGCTCCGGAATGAGCTTCCGTTGGACGGCCTGCCCGCCACGGTGATGGACCTGGTCCATACCGTGCTGCCTCCGGACGACAGCTCCCTGCAATGGTCGCCGCCTGGAGGCGGGCTGGCAGAGGATCTTTCCCTGACGCTGGAGGCGCTGTTCGACCGATTGGTGACCCGCTACGACGAGCGTCCGCAGTACGAACGTCGCAGCGACGAGGAGGTCTGGCGCAAGTACCGGCGGAACCTCGAGAACCGTCACGTCCTGAAACATCTTCAGCCTAAGAAGATCATCGTTCAGGACGATGAGCTCGAGTTTCGCTACGCCTGGCGCAACGGGGTCTGGCATTGCCTGGAACCCGTGTCCTTCGACTTGAGTTCGGCGGACAGCATCCGCGAGAAAGCGCACCGTTGGCTGGGGCAGATCATGAGCGTGAAAGACGCGTCGGAGCGCTTCAAAGTCTATCTGCTGCTCGGCGAGCCTCAGCACGAGCCGCTGCGCCCGGCCTTCGAGAGGGCGGTCAGCATTCTGCACAAGCTGCCGGTGGAGAGCGAAGTGGTTCGCGAAGACCGCGCGGCGGAATTCTCTGAGCGATTCGCGAGCGAAATTGAGGCTCACGAGAAGACGACGTGCTCAGCGAAGGCTTAGCAGGCTGGGGTCCGGTTCACGCTCGACGAGGTTGTTGGTTTCGCCGGGATCGCTTTCGAGGTTGTAGAGTTCCAGCCCGATCCGGACATTCTCGTACGCGACGGGGCGGCCGTCGCGTCCGCCGGGTTGCCCGCGAAGGCAATTCGCCTGGTGGGGGAAGTGGAGTTTCCAGGGGCCGCCGTGCTGGGTTTGGGTGCGGATTTGGAGCCCTCTGAGCTTGCGGTGTCGCGAAGGCGGTCTACTATGGCCGCATGTCGGTGATCATTGTCCTGCTCATTGCGGGGGCGGTGTTGCTCGCGCTGGAGACGATTCTGCCGGGGCTGGTGGCGGGCTTGGTGGGGCTCGGTTGTCTGATCGGCGGGGTGGTGATGGCCTACACGGAGTACGGGGCGCGCACGGGGAACATCGTGCTGGGGGTGGTGGTGGGGGGATTGGTCCTCGGCACGCTCTGCTGGATCAAGTATCTGCCGGACAGCCGCCTGGCGCGACGGTTCATATCGCAGGGAACGGTCGGCGAACTGGGGGTGGAGAAGCAGGAGTTGCTCCACCAGAAGGGCACGGCGCTGACGCCGCTGCGTCCGAGCGGGATGGCGGTCATCAACAACCGGCGCATCGACGTGGTGACGGAAGGTCAAATGATCGAGCGGGGTGAGCCGGTCCAGGTTGTTTCGATCGAAGGCATGCGCGTGGTGGTTCGCCCTCTGTCCGGCGAGACCGCCTGAGGTTAGATCACACGGGCTCGAACCAAGACTATGAATACACTGATGAATCCGACGTCGATCCTGGCCGCCCTTGACGGCCGCACGTTCCAGATGGCGCTCTACGGCTTGGGGATTGTCCTCCTGCTGGTGGTGTCGATCGTGGTGCTGAACTTTGGTTTCATTTGGATCCGCGCGTTGTTTTCGGGGGCCAAGGTCACGTTCACCGAGCTGATCGCCCTGCGGCTCCGGAACGTCCCCGTGGGCCTGGTGGTGGACACGCGCATCACCGGGGTCAAGTCGGGGCTGAACCTGACCATCGATGATCTGTCGACGCATTATCTGGCGGGCGGGAGCATCGAGATGGTGGTGCAGGCGTTGATTGCCGCCCAGAAGGCCGGCATTCATCTCAACTTCGACCGCGCCTGCGCCATCGACCTGGCCACCAAAGGCACCGGCAAGACCGTCCTCGAAGCCGTCAAAACCTCCGTCAACCCCAAGGTCATCGATTGCCCCAACCCGACCCAGGGCAAGAACACCATCGACGCCGTCGCCAAAGATGGCATCGTTATCAAGGCCAAAGCGCGCGTCACCGTGCGCACCAATCTCGACCGGTTCGTGGGCGGCGCCACCGAGGAAACCATCATCGCCCGTGTCGGCGAAGGCATCGTCACCACCATCGGTTCTGCGGACAGCTACAAGGACGTGCTCGAGAACCCGGACCGCATCTCGAAGAACGTCTTGGACAAGGCGCTCGACAGCAATACGGCTTTCGAAATCCTCTCGATCGACATCGCCGACGTGGACGTGGGCGAGAACGTCGGGGCCAAACTGCAGGCCGAGCAGGCCGAGGCGAACAAGCTGATCGCCCAGGCTCAGGCGGAAGTCCGTCGCGCGGCGGCGGTGGCTTTGGAACAGGAAATGACCGCGCGGGTGGCGGAGATGCGCGCCCGGGTGGTGGAAGCGGAGGCGCAGGTCCCATTGGCGATGGCGGAGGCATTCCGCAGCGGCAACCTTGGGGTGATGGACTATTTCCGGATGAAGAACATCCAGGCGGACACCGGCATGCGCGAGAGCATCGGCGGCGGGACCGGCCCTGGCACCGGCAAATCCGCTTAGCCCGAAAGGGTCGCTGCGTCTGAACTACGCGCACTGATGGATTCAATCTGGGTCATCATCATTCTCGTCGTGGTCTCGGGCCTCTCGAGCTGGCTCCAGAAGCGTCGCCAGATCGCCGAAGAAGAGTCCCAGCCGACCCAGGACTTCCCTCCGGGGCCGCGGCCACGCCCGCCGCAGCCCGGTCAACCGACGCCGACGCCATCGTCGCCACGGCCGGCCACCAGCCGTTGGGAAGAGGAACTGCGGCGGCTGCTCGAAGGCGAGATGGGTGAAGTCTCTCCGCCTCCGCCGCCCCCGCGTACCACACCCCAGGCACCTCCGCGTCTGCCTACGGCCCCGCAGCCGCCCGCTCCCCGGCCGCCGGCCACTCCCCGACCGGTCGTTCGGCAGCCCGCGCCCGCGCCGGTAGCGGCGCCACGCCCGGTCAGCGTCCCGGTTCCGCGGACCGAAGCGCCGTCGATGGCGGCCATGGAGACTGCGGCTCCTCGGCTGGCGTCCCTGCAACAGTCCGCCCAGGCCTACGGGCGTGCCAGCCAACTGCACGAGGCCGCGGCCGAACGCCTCCGCCGCGTCGAGCAACAGACCGTTCTTCACCGCACTGCCGCCGCCGCGGTGCAGCATCGCTCTCGGCCGCCGGAGATCGCCTCAGCGGTGGGGTTGCTCGGTAACCCGCGCTCTGCCCGCCAGGCGATCGTGGCTTCTGTGGTTCTGGGTAGCCCCAAGGGCTTCGAGTAGATTTGCTCGTTTCTTTCGGCGAAATCGGTCCATGGCCAGGGGCAGAAGCCGAGGTGAGCGCTGGACGAGGTCGACAGCAGCGCCGCCGTCGGTCCCGGCGTTCGCGGGAAGGCTGGACCTCCGAAGTCTGGAGGCGCGTTGGGACCATGGACCACCGAACGCTCAACGCTCAACTTCCAACGTTCAACATCCAACGGAGCAAGGTTGAACGTTGAGCGTTGCACCCAGCGGTTACCCCGAAAACTGGTAGGGCGCGATCTCCGCATCGCGCCGAAGACACCTGGTATGACGACTGCATCTTGCGGCGCCCTCGGAGAGGTCGCCCTACCTTTCATGCGAAGTGGAATCCCAGCATGGGTAGGGGGATTCGCCTTGCCACCTACTCCAACGCGATCCGGACGCGGTAGAAACGGTCCGTACTCGCGGTGGGCGGAGGTTCCGGCTCGGTCCACCAGGTGCGATCGCCTTCGTAACGGAACGTGCCGTTGGTTACTCGGGTCCACGTGCCGTCGAGGGGCGTGGCCAACTCGACCCGATACGGTTGGTTGGTCGACGCGTTGATCGGGCTCGTCCACGACAATTCGAGCCGTCCATCCGGGAGGGGGTTCACCTGGTCGATCGAAGTCGTGGCTAGGAGCAGGGAGAAGTAGGCGTTGAGCCGCCCCCAGCCGTGGTACTGATCCCACCCGGGCGTGTCGGTGCCGTCGCCACTGCTCCTGCCGGGAGCGTCTCCCAACTGGTCTCCAGCCCCGGCCGCCAGCAGCGTGAGTGCTTGCTCCTGGTTCAGATCCGGTCTCACGGAAGCCAGCAACGAGCAGACCCCCGAAACCATCGGCGCGGCGTACGAGGTGCCAGAGCTGGATGCGAAGAACCCATCCTCTGGGTAATCGGAACTCGGATGGATCGTGTTGATGTAGATGCCGGGAGCGATCAAGTCGAGCTGTGGGCCGTAGTTGCTGAAACTGACCCGGCGATCCGATTCATCCGAAGCCCCCACGGCAATGGCGGGACTGCAGCTCGCGGGGAAAGGCAGAATGCCCGCGCCCGAGTTGCCGCTAGCGCACACGAAGATGACGCCCTGCGCCACCGCGTTGCTGATCGCGCGCCCGAGCGTGATCCCACCCTCGTCATCGGTCCCTCCGGAGAAGTTGATCACCTTGGCGCCCTGAGCCACAGCGTAGTCCACACCTTGAGCCACCCACGACTCGCGGACGTGGTTGAGGTCATCGATCACCTTGACCGGCAGCAAGCGGCAGTTCCAATCGATCCCCACACCGGCTTCATAGTTGTTCGCGTTGGCGGCCAGGATCCCGGCGACGACCGTCCCGTGTCCGGTAACGTCCATCGTATCGAATGAGTTTGAAACGAAGTTGTAACCGGCGAGGACTCTCCCCTGAAGCTCCCGCAGTCGGTCGTCGATTCCCGAATCCAGTATCGCCACAAGCACGTTCGTCGAACCTTGCGTGATGTCCCAGGCCTCGGGCGAATACAGGACCGCACGTGAGGAGGCCGATATCTGGTTCGAATGGTGCCATTGGCTGCTAAAACCGCGGTCGTTGGGAATGGTCCTGAAGGCCTGCCCCACATGGTCCAGCTCGCAATACTCGACGTGCGGATTCATGCGCAGGGAAGCGAGACACTCCTTCGGCTCCATCCCCGCAGGCAGGTGCAGGTAGTAGAAGTGCGTCGCCCCTTGGAGCGCCTCTCCTGTGCCAAGCCGCGCGTTCCTGCTCCGCCGGGTGAGAGAACAGACGACGGGCTCCTCCAGTCGTGCCCCAGGAGGGAGCCCCGCAAGGGCGGCCAGTTGGCGCTCTGTCCGGAGGTCCGACCCCGTCGCCAACCCCGTGCGTGGCTCCTCCCGGAACCTCACGAGCACATGGCGAGTCGCATAACCACGAGCAATGTCTTCCGGCGAGATCGGGTTCTGACTGGCGAGCGCCGCCCCTCCAACGAGGAGCGCTCCTGCGACGGAGGCCAGCAGGTGCGGAGCCCATCGCCCCGGCCCAGTGTGGCTCCAGAAGTCCATGACCGGGAACGAACTCCCGACGCCGGAGCATCTCTCAGTACGGGGCATACAATAGATACGGCGCCACGGCACCCGAAGGTGTCGGCTCGACAACCTCCTGCGATTCCACCCACTCGCCGTTCGCGAGGTAGTGGAGCCCCATCTGGAGTTCCGTGTATTGTCCGTGGTGAATCCTCACCTGACCGGCAGCGTCGGTAACAGGCCGGGTGAAGGTGACTACCCGATGATGAGGTCCGCGCTCGAGAACCTCCGAGTCTGACATCCCTTGTGTTTGCGCGTCAACGAGCGCAAGCGTGCTCAGCAGAGAGAGAGAGAGAGAGAGAGAGAGAGAGAGGGTCGGTTCATAGTCGCGAAGTCCTGACGGCGTTCACACAGTGAGTATCTGCCCCAATAGATCTCCGGGGTTGCGGGGAGAACCTAAACCCAATCAGCGTGGAGTCAACGGAAGACTCCGAGATCCGTGGGAAACCGGACCTCTCTGCGCTGCGAGGCTCCGGACTGCCCGACGTCCCGGCGGGCAGCAGCACCACATGCCAGACGCGCTCTGGAACCTCCGATGCCCCCGCCCATACTGTGGCTGCTGCGACCCGAGACGGGTCGCGCTCCGGCCCGTCTCGCGGGCAACGGTGTTGCCCGCCCACCTCAGGTAGAGACTCACCGTCAACCTCAGGATGCACGGGCTCGCAACCTCACGAGCAGGTCTCCGGGCGCGCCGCAAACACGTGCTTCGATGACTGTGCTTCGCGGCGCCCTCGGAGAGGTCGCCCTACCCTGCGGCTCAGGCGCTCTCACACCCGGAAGAACCGCGCTGCGGCGATGTTGGCCCCGAGACCGAAGAGCGCCAGGACGCCGATGGACCCCTTGGTTTCCGCGAAGCCGCTGCCGAACGAGATCAACTGGTGCAGGATGTCCATCGCCCATCCCGTGGGGATCAGGTGGGCGATGGTTTTGAAGAGCGGCGGTGCCAGCTCGAGCGGCCACCAGCAACCGCCCAGCGCCGCCATGACCAGCGTGCAGAGCAGCGCCAGCCCCACCACCTTGTCCTCGGAGCTGCACACAGCCCCGATCAGCAGGCCGAGGGAGGCCACGACCCAGGCGTAGACGACCAGCGTGAGCAGAATCGCGCCGAGGTGCGGCGCGATCGGGACCTTGAGTGCCAATTGTCCGACGACGAGGAACACGACGATTTGCACGAGGGCCAGCAACATGAGCCCACAGAGCTTGCCCATCACGAGATCCGCCGGCCGAATGGGGTGCACGCTCAGCCGCCGGAGCAGCCCTCCGCGACGCTCGGCCGCGAGACTGGCGCCGCCGAAGATCAGCAGGTTCATCATCATGTACATCACCAGGTTGCCGGGCAGCGAGAGGTTGAACCCCGCCGGCATCGGCCGGCGCCCCGCAAACGTGGCTTCGAGCCGCACCGGGGGATTCGTCCGCATCCGCAACTCCCGCAGTGCCTCCGCGGTGGGCGCGGTCGCGGCTCCGGCACGCGCGGCGTGCTCGATCAGATCGGAGTTGATGGCGACCAAGGCCCGCACCAGCCGCAGCTCGACCATCGCCCCCGCGTCCGCGTTGGCATCCGCCCGCGAAGACAACTCGACGAGGCCCTGTTCTCCCCGTAGCACGCGTTCGGTGAAATCGACTGGCACCCGGATGCCCCGCGGCGCCGCGCTGCGATTGGTCGGCGGCAACACGTCCATTCCCTGGGCCCCAAGGTGGTCGACGAACGCGCCGCCCAGGAAGCCGCGGTCCAGGTTCTCCACGCGGACCGTTGGCCGCGGATTGGAGGGATCCCCCGGGCCCCGAACCGCGAAGCCCATGAAGTAGACAAAAGCCATGGGCATGAGGATGAGCCAGACCCAGGACATGCGGTTGCGCAGGAAGATCCGCAGGTCGTTCCCGCCGATGAACAGGAGGAGCTTCACGGCCGCACCCCCTGGCGCAGCCGCCGGTTGAAGATCCAGGCCGCCGCCGCCACGCAGGTCACGCCCACCGCGGCCAACGCCAGAGCGGGCACCAGCCAGTCGGCCGGTCCGCCCGCGGAGGAGAGCCCGCGCGCCGACGCCACAAACCAGGAGGTGGGCAGCACCGGCGCCAGGTAGACCCGGACGAAGCTCGGGAGTTGCTCCGGAGCGAACATGCAGCCGCCCGCCAGGCCCATGGCCATGGCGACGAGCGTGTTGACGACATCGGCGACGCGCTCGCCGCCGGTGACCGCGGCGAGCAAGGCCATGAATCCCGCGGCGAACAGCCCGTAGCTCGCGACCAATACCGTCAGCGCCCCGGGATGCGGCCACTGGATGCGGAAAATCGCGGAGCCGCCGACGAAGAGGATCACGCCCGCCAGGGCGAGGATGGCGAGGGTGAACACCACCTTTGCGGAGATGAACGCGAACAGCCGCTGCGGCAGCGTGCAGAAACGCTCGAACGTGCGGAACCGGATCTCGCGATAGAGATCCCGGATCGCGGTGTCCGCCAGAAAGAGGAGGAACATCCCGGCGAGGCCGGGCAGCAGGAAGGCGAAGATGCTCTGCGCCGGTCGCTTGGTCGCGTCCGATTCGTCCTCCCGGGTTTCCTTGGTGTAGCTGACGAGCGGCGGGAACAACTGACGGCGCATGGCCTCGATCCTCTGGCCCGTGAGCACCACCTGGTCGGCGATGCCAGGGTAATCCGGCCGTTCCGCATTCCGGAGGAGGCGGTTCCAGGCGGCGAGATCGGAACCGAAGTTGCGCGAGACGGCATTGAGGCCGGTGACCAGGGTGTCGAGCAATTCCTCGAGGATTGCCGGGTGGAACGACTGCGCCGGGTTCTTCACCAAGTGCAGCGTTACGGGCGCCGTCGCGCTGAGGTAGTCGCGCGTGAATCCAGGAGGGATGATCACCGCGGCGCTGAGCCGGTTGTTCGTCACCTCGCGCAGGGCCTCGTCGCGCGGCAGGAACACCGGTTCCAGGTAGCGGGCACCTTCCCGCTGCTGCGTGGCGCCACGCAGAAAACCGCTGACCGGCGTGTCGTCCTCGTCGACGATCGCAAAACGGATCCGCCCGAGGCCCGTTTCGGACCCGGTTCCGAACACCAGGCCGATCAACCCCGTGATGACGAGCGGCACCGCCAAATGAACCAGATACGGCAGCGGATTGCGTCGCGCCCGACGCAGGTCCTTGGCCAGCAGGATGCCGAGCAGGTTCATTCGCGCAGCTCGCGGCCCGTGAGCCGCAGGAAGACGTCGTTCAGGCTCGGCCGTTTCAGCGTGACGTTCTCGATGCTCACCGGCAGCGCCAGAAGGTCGCGCAGGCAATCCGCCGGATCCCGCGGGGATACGGCGGCGACGGTGAGTTGGCGGTCCTGTTTCTGCAGCACGCGAAAGCGCTCGCGGAAGCCGGGCCAGCCGTCCGGCTCCGTCGTTCCAAAGGCGCCTTCGAGCACAAACAACCGGTCGGCACCCCCCACCCGCTCCTGCAGCTCGGCCAAAGTTCCCTCGGCATGCAAGCGGCCGGCGTCGATGATCCCGATCCGCTGGCAGAACATCTCCGCTTCATCCAGGTAATGCGTCGTGTAGAGAATGGACGTGCCGCCTTCACCCAGCTTCCGGATGAACTCGAGCAGGTTCGCCCGCGCCTGGGGGTCGATCCCCACCGTCGGCTCGTCCAGCAGCAACAGCCGGGGCCGATGGAGCAACGCTGCTCCGAGGTTGATTCGGCGCTTCATCCCGCCCGAGTAGGTTTTGACCGGGGCGCTCCCCCGGTCGACCAGGCTCAGCGCTTCCAGCATCTCCCCGGCCCGCGAGCGCGCTTCCGCCGCCCCCAACCCGGCCAGCCGCCCCCAGAACTCAAGATTCTCCCGGCCCGACAATTCCTCGTAGAGCGCAACTTCCTGGGGCACGACCCCCATGAGCCGGCGCGCGCGGTTCGGGTCGCTCCAGAGGCTGACGCCGTCGACCAACACCTCGCCGGCGTCCGGCTTCAGCAAACCGCACACCAGCGACAGCGTCGTCGTCTTGCCCGCGCCGTTCGGACCGAGCAGGCCGTAGATCTCGCCGCTCCGCACTTCGAAGCTGACACCATCGACGGCCCGCACGGAACCGAAAGCCTTGGCGAGACGCTGCACGCGGAGAAGAGGCATGGCAGCGGATCGTGCCACAATGCGGGGCGGAGGCAAGCTCGCAAGGAAGACCTCGCCGGCGAGGGCTTCTCGACGCGGCCCCCACGACTGCTGGCATCCAGGAAGAATGGTGGGCGGCCAGCACCGTCTGGCCGCGTTCCGGCCTGACTCGCGGGCAACGGTGTTGCCCGCCCACCAGAAGAGGAGATTCACCGACAACCTGGAGATGCACGGTTCGCGGGCGACGGGACCGAACAAAGCCTTTCAACACCCTCCCGCCTGTGATAGGAAGCGGGGTGTGAAGCTACTGGACCGTGACGCGGAATGAAGTATGGCAGAGCTACCACTTAACTCACTTGCCATAGCGGAGTACCGCGGCCTGAGCGGCCTCCAACTCCAGGAGTTCGGTGCGATGAACCTCTTTGTTGGTTCCAACAACTCCGGCAAAAGCTCCGTGTTGGAGGCGCTGGCTCTATTTGCCCGTCCGCTGGATATCGAAACATGGCTGGACGCCGCCTGGGGACGTGACAGCCGGGGGTCACCCATCCCGCTTGGTGAGGCGGTCAAATGGCTGTTCCCCCGCGCGGGAGGAACGCACGAGGACACCGGGCGCATCTGGATGACGGGAAAGGGCGGTTTCGCCGGGCGCAAGTTGGTCGCTCAGTACGTCGAGG
>CAYSPU010000067.1:9262-24004 GCA_964432995.1 uncultured Verrucomicrobiota bacterium | reverse complement strand
CCCAACCGCAAACACATCAAGTGCGCCAAGATCGTCGGCGAGACCATGGGCAACTACCATCCCCATGGCGACCAGGCCATCTACCCCACCCTGGTTCACATGGCCCAGCCGTGGGCCATGCGCGAACGCCTCATCGACGGCCAGGGCAACTTCGGCTCCGTCGAAGGCGATCCCCCCGCCTCCATGCGGTACACCGAAGCCCGCCTCGCCGCCCTCGGCGCCGTCCTCATGGAGGACATGGACAAGGACACCGTCGATTTCGTCCCGAACTACGACGAGACCCGGCAGGAGCCCACGGTCTTCCCGGCCGCCTTCCCGAACCTCCTGGTGAACGGCGGAACGGGCATCGCGGTGGGCATGGCGACCAACATCCCACCGCACAACCTGGGCGAGATCATTGACGGCATCTGCGCCCAGATCGACAACCCGGCGATCACGCTTCCGGAACTGATGCGCCACATCAAGGGACCCGATTTTCCGACAGGCTGCTCGATTTGCGGTCTCGAGGGCATCCAGGACTACTTCCGCAGCGGACGGGGCAGCCTCAAGGTCCGTGGCCGGGTCGGCGTCGAGGAACTCAAGGGCGGCAAGCAGCAGATCGTCGTCACCGAGATCCCCTACGGCGTCAACCGCGCCCTCATGGTCGAACGCATTGCCGACCTCGTGAACGAGAAGACCGCCGGCCTGACGGATATCACCGCCGTGCGCGACGAGTCGGACGAACACACGCGCGTCGTGATCGAACTCAAGCGCGATGCGGTGCCCAAGGTCGTCATCAACAACCTCTTCAAGTTCACCCAGCTCGAAACGACCTTCGCCGTCAACACGCTGGCCATCGACCGTGGCCGGCCGAAGACCCTCGGCCTCAAGGAACTCATCAGTTGCTACCTCGAGCACCGCCGCGAGGTGGTCGTGCGAAGGACCCGCTTCGAACTGCGCAAGGCCGAAGAACGGGCCGAGGTTCTCGAAGGTTACCTCATTGCCCTGGGAAACCTCGACAGCTTCATCCAGATCATCCGCTCGAGCCGCACCCGCGAAGAGGCCCGCGTGAAGCTGCTGGCGTTCGAGTGGAGTCGCGCCCAGGTCGAGCAATGGGGCGTGCGCGTGCGCGACGAGGGCCGTCTGATCTCCGGTCGCTATGCGCTCACCGAACGGCAGGTGGACGAAGTCCTCAACCTCCGCCTCTACCAACTCACCGGGCTCGAAATCGCCAAGATCGACGCCGAATACCGCCAGCTCCTCGAACGCATCCTCGACCTCCGCGACATCCTCGCCCGCGAAGCCCGCGTCCTGGCCATCATCAAGGCCGAACTCCAGGCCATCCGCGCCAAATTCGCCACCCCCCGCCTCACCGACCTCGTCCCCGATGAGGGGGAGATCGCCATCGAAGACCTCATCGCCAACGAAGGCGTCATCATCACCATCACCCACAACGGCCTCCTCAAACGCACCAACATCAGCTCCTACCGCGCCCAGCGCCGCGGCGGCAAAGGCGTCATCGGCATGGCCACCCGCGAGTCCTCCGCCGTCGAAGGCGAAGCGCCCGACTTCATCGAGCACCTCTTCACCGCGAGCACCCACGACTACCTGATGTTCTTCACGAACACCGGACGCGTCTACGTCGAGCGCGTCCACGAAGTCCCCGACATGGGGCGCGCCGCCAAGGGGCGCAGCATCGCCAACATCCTCGAATTGAAACCCGAAGAGAAAGTCGCCGCCCTCATCCGCGTCGTCTCCAAGCTGGGGCCGGACCGCGAGGACATCACCTGGGAACAGCCGGGGTTCGTCTTTTTCGCGACCCGCCGGGGCACCGTGAAGAAGACCGCCCTCGCGGAATTCCGCAACGTGCGTGCCGGGGGCATCATCGCCATCACCATCGAGGAAGACGATTCCCTCATCGAGGTCAAACTCACCACCGGCGACAACGAGATGGTCCTCATCACGCACGAGGGCATGAGCATCCGGTTCCACGAGGAGCAGGTCCGCGCCATGGGCCGACCCGCCGCCGGCGTCAAGGGCATCGAACTCGAGAAGGACGACGCCGTGGTGGCGCTCTCGATCGTCGTGACCGATGCTACCCTCCTCGTGGCTGGTGAGAATGGTATCGGCAAACGGACGCCCTTCGACGAATACCGTCTCCAGTCCCGTGGCGGCAAAGGCGTCATTACCATGAAAACCGGTGAAAAAACCGGGGCCGTGGTCGGCGCCCTCACCGTCCAGGACCAGGACGAAATCATGCTCATCACGGCCGGCGGTCAGATGGTCCGGACTTTCGTCCGCGATATCCGCGAAGCCGGTCGAAACACCATGGGCGTGAAGCTCATCGATCTGGATCCCAACGACCGACTCCAGGCGATCGCCCCGGTCATCAGCGAAGAACGCGAAGACACCGAGGAGGCAGATCCGTCCCCCCCGCCGGCCTGAGCCACCCGCGCCTTCCGCCCCCGCCTCCACCCCGGGTCAGATCCCCAACGACACATCCCCGATCGTCGATCGGTTGGGGATGTGCCCTCACTCCCCTCACTCCCGCAGACGCAGGTAGCCTGCCGCGGGGGTTGGCACCGCGCCCGACCACGCCCCGTCCACCAAGGGGCCGGCGACCGTCTGCCAGTCCGGGGCGGACAGATTGGGACTGCTCAACACCGTCACCGGCTCCATCGCGCCTTTCCATTGGAGCGCCACCGAGTTCGGCAGGGCCCAGGAACACGCGGTGATGGTCGCAGGCGGAGGCACAGCGACGGCAACGCGCAGGTCGTTGTTCGAGCCGTTGGAGAGATAGCCACCCAGCGCCAGGCGCCGATCCCGATAGGCCACCGCGTAGATCACGGCGTCCTGCGTGGAGGGCCAGACCTGTGTCGCCAGCAGATGTCCGTCGGTCGTGGCCAGATGCTCCAGCCGCCAGTGGGCCTTCCCGTCGTCTCCGCGCTCGAAGCCGCCCACCAAGGCATTGCCCAGACCGTCCACGGCCACGCTGTAGCAGGCCTCGCTCCGCCCGGCCGCGCTCTCGTAGGTCCGCGTCCAGAGCCGGTGCCCGTCACTCCCCCGGTATTTGATCACCATCCAGTCATAATCGCTGGCCGCTTTGGTGGTGTAACCTGCCACCACGAAGTTCCCTTCGGCGTCGGCGGCCACGCGGTAGGCGTCGTCCACGCTGCCGTAGGCACCGGAATAGGTGTCCTCCCACTGCAGGGTCCGGTTGGCATCGTACCTCCTGACGTGCCAGTCGAGATTCCCCTTCGCCACCCCTCGCCGGCCGACCACCAGGAACCCTCCCGCTCCATCCACGGCAACGTCAAACGCCAGATCCTGGTACTCATAGGCCCCCGAGCCCGTCGCATAGTTGTAATAGACCGGATAGCCCGGCTGCAGCGTCCCCGCCGAGTCATACTTCCACACCGCCCATTGCCCCTCCTGGAGTCCCCAATCCCCAAATACCGCCCCTGAAACATAGACCGCGTCGCTGCCGTCGAGGCAGACACCGGACGCGCTGCTCCACGCGCCATACGACTGGATCCGTTCCCAGAGCAATGCTCCCGCCGGCGTGTACTTCCGCACCAGTGCCGCCACGTGATAACCGTCCCCTCCGTAGTAGGCCCCGCTCTTGTTTCCCACCACCACCACGTTGTCCTGACGGTCGATGGCCACGTCCGCATACCGATCGTTGGCCTCATCCCGATATCCGGGCTGCACCGGCCCCAGATCAAGCACGTTGGTCCATCCCGACGCGCCAAAGTGCAGCAGGCAACCCGCGTCGAGGTAGTCCGGCGCATTGGTGCTCCGCAGGATTCCGGCCGCCACAAGCGTCCCCTGGCTGTCCAAGGCCACTCCGCGCGCCGAATCATGTCCGAAACCGCCGTCATGGACGCGGCTGAAGATCTCGCCAGCCAGTGTGGCCGGTTCCACCGCCACCCCGCTCACGGACACGGAGAAGCTGCGGGCCGTCGGCGCCGTCTGCGGTATGTCGAAGGTGTCGCTAAATGCGCCGGCGGCCGCCGGCCGGAACGCCACCGTGATCGTGCCGCCCGCCCCGGGCGCCAGCGTTCGGCCCGAACAACCGTCCGCGACGATCACAAAAGGCGTGGCCAGCGGATCGCTGATGGCGATGGCCCCGAGAGTCACCGCTTGGCGACTGGTGTTCGTGATGGCCACCTGCCGCTCGCCTGCCGCACCCGTGGTGACCGACCCGAAGTCCACGGTCGACGGGTTGATGGTCAGATCCACTCCCAGCAACCCTGTCACGATATACTGGTCGGTGTCCGTCCCGTTGAACTGACAACCGGCCAGCGCGATCTGCCCGTCACGGTACGCCACCGCGTACAGTGTTTCCGACTGGGCCGAAGCCCAAACCTGGGCGGCCAGCAGTTGCCCGTCCGTCTTGGCCAGGTGCTCCAGCCGCCAATGCGCCTTCCCGTCCTCCCCCAGCTCGGAACCTCCCACCAACGCGTTCCCCAAACCGTCCACATCGACCCCGTAACAGGCCTCGCTCCGTCCCGCCGCGCTCTCGAACGTCCGCGTCCACAGCCGTTGCCCGTCGCTTCCCTGGTACTTGATGACCAGCCAGTCGTAATCGCCCGACGCCTTGGCCGTGTAGCCTGCCACCACGAAGTTGCCTTCGCTGTCCGCCACCGCCCGGTAAGCGTCATCGACCGCCGCGGCCGCCCCGGAGTGGGTGTCCTGCCAGACCAATGTCCGGCTGGCGTCGTACCTGCGCACGTGCCAGTCGAGGTTTCCCTTCGCCACCCCGCGCCGGCCCACCACCAGGAATCCACCGGCCGTATCGACCGCAATGTCAAACGCGATGTCCTGGTACTCGTAGGCCCCCGAACCCGTGGCATAGTCGTAGTACAACGGGAAGCCGGCCTGCAGCGTCCCTGCCGAGTCGTACTTCCACACCGCCCATTGCCCCTCCTGGTCTCCCCAGTTCCCGAACACCGCCCCCGCCACGTACACATTGTCCGTCGCATCGGCGCACACGCCGTAGCTGCTGCTCCACGGGCCGTACGACTGAATCCGCTCCCAGAGCAACGCCCCTGCCGGGGAGAACTTCTGTACCAACGCCGCGCAGTGGTAGCCGTCCCCGCCCCCGTAGGCCCCGCTCTTCGTGCCGGTCACGATGACGTTGTTCTGGCTGTCCACCGCCACGTCATTGAATCGGTCGTTGACTTCATCCCGGACTCCGGCCACCACCGGTCCCAAATCCACCAGGTTCGTCCATGCCGGGGTCCCAAATCGCCCCAGCCACGCCCCGTCCGCCTTGTCCGCGCTGTTCCGCAACACGCCCGCCGCCGACAACACCCCGTCGCTGTCCAACGCCAACCCGCGAATGGAATCGCTCCCATACCCGCTCGGTAGGACATACGACCAGACAGGGAACACGAGATCCGACGCCTGCAGGCACGGGCTCGCGGTCCAGAGCAAGCCGCCGAGCAGGCCGACAGCGGCGCCCGGCAGGCGCCTGGGGCGCGGCAACGCGTTTCGCGATCCAGACACGGTCCCCGAGGCAAGCGCCCGGGGCGGGGATGCGAAGTGGGGAGTGATCAACCGGGAATCTGGGTTCATAGGGTCCTCCGCTTGGCCGTGGGTCGTTTCCGCGCTCTCTTTGCACCGGCGACAGCCAGTCGCACCCGGCGCGCTGGGCAAGCTACGGCAGTAAGCCAGATCGCCGCCCCAAAGTCAAAACCGCGATACGGGATGGACCGCATCCTCCGGCCGACGGAGTTCGTGGTGGGACGCCGTCGGCTGACCGTGGGGGAAACCTGGCCGAGCCATTCGCGTATTTCGCGTGGTTCGCGGTTACCGCCTACGGACTCGTGCAGGAACGGCCCGCACTTGCCGCCCGCCTTGGCCGAGACCACCGGCGCGTTCCGCGGCGACGTCTCCACCCGGCCGGCGGTGAACCAGCCGCTGTGCCCCAACCGCACCGGCAGCGACGGGAAAGCGCTCCTCTGTGAATAAGCTGTGGAACAATCGGTGAACAGATCGCCCAACAGGTTTTTCTGGCGAAAGCCGCTGCAGGGGGCACAATTGCCCGCAACACACGAAAGACGAGACGACAAATGGCAACGGAAGAGAGAGTCCTTTCTTTTGAACGACGACTGCTGGAAGAGCTAGGCGTGTTTCAGGGCCTCAGCCTGGACGTGGAGAAGTACCTGCCCGTCATTACCTCCTCGGCACGGCTGGTGTACTTGAAGCGGACTGAGGCTGAACAAGATCGGCGTTACAAGCAGCTCATTCCATACGTCCTCCTGATCTGCCAGGGGAAGATCCTCCGCTACTGCCGAGGGCAGGGGGGGCAGGAGGCTCGCCTGCGCGGACTGTATTCCGTGGGTATTGGAGGGCACATCTCGGAGGAGGATCACGGTCTTTTTTCGATGGCGGACCGTGGCTACCGGGAGGGCATGCGACGTGAAGTCAAGGAGGAGGTCTCCGTGGAGGAAATCAGCGAGTCAGCCGTTGCGTTGATCAATGACGACAGTACCGAGGTTGGCTACGTGCATTTCGGCGTGGTCCACATTATGCACGTGGCCAACGAAAACGTCGCCGGCCGGCGGAGTGGCATCCGGGGTCCTGAGTTCGTTCCCTTTGACGTAGCGGCGAGGGACACGGCCGCTTACGAATCCTGGTCCCGCTTTTGTCTGGAGAAACTGGATTTGCTGCTGTCCAAGGCGGCGGCAGCCGGCACGGCGGCGGAGCGGTTGGTGGCATCGCGAAACCACGGTTCCTGACGGTGTGGTGGAACCGGCTTGTCCGTGTGCGATGTGGCCGTACGCAGCATCGCGCAACTCGAGGCGAGACTCCACGGGCTGGATCCGGATCAGCGATAGCCGTGGCTGCGCGTTTCTGAGCCCTCTGCCGGATGGAGCAAGGGGCGCTTTCGCCCTCGAGCAGGTCGGCGGGCCTCATTTTTTCACCAACGGGTTGCGCACTTTCAGTTGCGGGAAGGTGGAGAAGTCGCGATCCGCCGACCACAGTTCGCTGACGCCGTGATGCAAGCAGAGCGCGACGATGCGGGCGTCGTGGATGCGCGGGCCCTGCAACTGCGCCGCCGTCGCAATTTCGCGCAGCTTCGCAAGATAACCGTCGCCTTCGCCGATCAGTTGCAGGTTGCCGCCCGCGAGCCACGCGTCCACGCACGCAAAACTCGTCGCCAGCGGGGTGGGCACTCTGAATACCCTCGGATGCGTCACGATGCCGACGAACTCGTGGATGCAGGGCCAGGGAATGGCCCACGGCGCAGGCTGGGTGCGCAATGATTCGATCAATTGCTTCGCCGCTAGGTGAAAGGGGCTGTCCGAACGATGCGAATAGACCAGGAGAATGGTGTCCACCGCAATCATGCGCCGCGCCCCCGGTAAATCTCATCGCGGAGATGATCCCAGTTCCAATCCTTGAATTCGTCCGTCGGCCCGCCGCCACCGAACGTGACCAGCGGCGGGAGTCCTTTGGGCTGGTGGAGATGCTTGCCGGCAATCACCAGGCGAAGGCCCGCTTCCGTCAACGCGCGGAACGACGTCTTCTGTTTCCGGGCCAGACGCTGTGTCCGCTCGAAAAGGTCGTCGGCGATTTCGATGGTTGTCTTCATAATATGGCGACCCATACTCTCACCGCTGGCTGGCCATATCAACAGACTTTTGCGAATCAGGTCCGAAGCCGTTCCGCCGTCGTCCCGCAACGTCGAACCCCCAGCCGGCCTCAACTGGGATCTCTGGTGCGGTCCGGCGCCCTTGCGTCCCTTCAACGGCGATCCGGGCGACCGCGACGGCGGCGGCATTCACCCGCGCGGTGTTCGCAGCTACCTCGATTGCGCCAACGGCACGCTGGGCGATTGGGGGATCCACTGGATGGACCAGATCCTGTGGGTCACCGGCGAGAAGTGGCCCCGCAAGATCGCCTCCTACGGGGGCCGCCCCATTAAAGGTCCACCCGTCCTCACGGCCGAGGAACAGACGTCGGACGCCCCGGACCATCTCGCGGGCACGTCCGCCCGCCGGAGCGCCCGCCGTCCCGGCGGGCAGCAGCACCGATCGCCGGAGGCGTGATCGAGTCATCGCACCCAAATCCGCGCCGACCGCCGGCATCACGATTCCGCCGCGTGCCCCTCGAGGCTTGCCCGCACCCTGGAGACAGGAGCCCGGCGCGGAGTTGGCTGGATCCCGCTCCGCGGGCTCCTTCTCCACCGGTTGTATCGAATCCCGCCGCCGAGGCGGGACCTTCCCGGAGCCGACCGAGCGCCCCTCCGCAGGGGCGAAAACCGCGCGCTGACCGGGGACGACCGAGCCCACCACGCCACTCCGGCGAGGATCCGGGTTTCACAGAGGTTCTTGCGCGCCGTTGAAGATCCCGCTACGGTCAGTGCGTCTAAGCCATCGACAGGGTGCGGGGGGCGTTTCCGCTCAAGGAGCCCCAGAATCACCCTGACGACGGATTGCAGCAGAACTATCAGAACGTCATGAAGCCAACCACCACCATTCGGTACACCAGTTCCTCCGGCCTTTGGCTCCCGCGATCGCGCCGGCAGTTCCTGCGCTCCAGCGCGGCTGCCGCCGTCGCCACCATGGGATTCCCCTACGTCGGTAACGTCCTCGGCGCCAACGACAAGATCGGCGTCGCCTGCATTGGCGTCGGCGGCAAAGGCGACAGCGACACCGACGACTCCGCCCGTTGCGGGGGGAACATTGTCGGTTTGTGCGACGTGGACGCCAACACGTTGGCCAAGAAGGCTGGCAAGTACCCGCAGGCCAAGAAGTACAAGGACTTCCGCAAGATGCTGCAGGAGTTGGAGAAGTCGATCGACGCCGTGACGGTGTCCATGCCGGATCATGTTCACGGAGTGGCGTGCAACATGGCCATGAAGATGGGCAAACATGTCTATTGCCAGAAACCGCTGACGCAGACCGTCTACGAAGCGCGGGTGTTACGGCAGTTGGCCAAGGACAAGAAGGTGGCCACTCAGATGGGCAACCAGGGCAGCGCCGGTTCGGGGCTGCGACGGGCGGTCGAAGTGATCCAGGCGGGAGCGATTGGCGACGTCCGCGAGCTGCATGTCTGGTCGAACCGTCCGGTGTGGCCGCAGGGGCTCGACCGGCCGGCCGGCGAAGACCCGGTTCCCCCCGAGCTGGATTGGGACCTTTGGATCGGCCCGGCCGCCATGCGGCCTTTCAAGAAGGGTGTCTACCACAGCTTCAACTGGCGCGGCTGGTACGACTTCGGCACCGGCGCGCTCGGAGACATGGCCTGTCACACCGTCAACATGCCGTTCCGCGCCCTCAAGCTCGGGTATCCCAACGTCGTTCAGTGCGAGGAAACCTCTCAGTTGTTCAAGGAGACCTATCCCAAGACCTCAAGGATTCGCTTCGAATTCCCCGCGCGCGAGGGGATGGTGCCGCTCAAGTTCTGGTGGTACGACGGCAACCCCTCGGACAAGCAAATCAAGCCGCTGCGCCCTCCGACCGAACTGACCAAGGAAATCGCGGAGATGCGCGGCGGCATGCCGGTCAGCGGCTGCCTGCTCGTGGGCGACAAAGGCAAGCTGTTTTCACCGGATGACTACGGCTCCCAATTCTACATCATGCTCAAGGACGAGAAGGAGTATCTCTCCGGCAGCAATCACCCGGTGGCGAAAGACGTGCCGCAGTCCATCCCGCGGTCGCCGGGCCACAACCAGGAGTGGTTCAACATGATGAAGGACGGCACGCCGGCCTACTCGAACTTCGACATCGCCGCCTACCTTACCGAGATCATCCTGCTCGGCTGCATCGCCATGCGCGTCGGCGTCGGCAAACGCATGGACTGGGACGGCCCGAACATGAAGTCGCCCAACTGCCCGGAAGCCGCGCAATTCGTGAAGCGCAACGCGCGTCCGGGCTGGGAAATCTAGTCGAGCCCAGACCGTAGTTACCGCGTCCGCGGGTCGCGACCGGCCCCGGGCGCGGCGTTGCTCATGCTGGGCGTCGTCTGTGACCGGGGTAGCACCTCCGGGCCAGACGGCGCCCTGTTGGTTGTACGCCTTGGACAGGAGACCATTCGGGTTCCGTCCCGAATTCGTGCGGACTCTCGGTTCATGAACCCAGCGCGCTTCCGAACTTTGGAGGTCCGACCTTCCCATGAATCCCCTTACCCATTCTGGGATACCACCTTGCATGAAAGCGGTCGCTTCGTTCCTTTCGGGCCTACAGCGGCGCCGCCGCGCCGCACTCCAGGACTCTTCCGCGCGCTCGAACGCGCCGCTGGACTGCGCCTGCGTCTTCGAGTGCGCTGCCGCCGCAGCGCTTTCCCTTTGCATGGTCCTTTCCATGGGCTGTCTTGTGGGTAACCCTCAAGGGATGCCCTCTCCGAGGGCGCCGGGCGCGGGCACATCGGCACATCGGAGCTCCGGCGAGTCAGCCGTCGTTCCGACATGCCGTCGCTCCGGCGTTGTTCGTTTCCTGCCGCGCTGCGGCGTATGCCGGCATTTGACAGGCTCTTCCGTCCCGGTATAGTCCGGCCCCGCTTATGAATCCGAATCCACATGTGGCCGTGGTCGGTGCGACGGGCGCCGTCGGCATCGAAATGATCCGGACCCTGGAACGTCGGCGTTTCCCCACGTCGAAGCTGACGTTGTTGGCGTCGGCGCGGTCGGTGGGCAAGAAGCTGGACTACCGGGGGCAGGCGATTGCGGTGCAGGAACTCAAGCAGGATTCCTTTGCGGGGATCGACATTGCCCTGTTCAGTGCGGGCAGCGGCATTTCCCGGGAATTCGCTCCGGCGGCGGCCAAGGCGGGGTGTGTGGTGGTGGACAACTCGAGCGCGTTTCGGATGGACCCGGAGGTTCCGCTGGTGGTTCCGGAGATCAATGCCGCCGATGTGAAGCAGCATCGGGGGATCATTGCCAATCCGAACTGCACGACCGCGGTGACGTTGATGGCGCTGAATCCGTTGCACCAGGCGTTTTTCTGCAAGCGCATCTTTGCGTCGAGCTACCAGGCCGTGTCCGGGACGGGGGCGAAGGCGATCGAGGAATTGCGCCGTCAGGTGGCCCAGGTGGTCGACGGCCAGCCGGTGACGCGGGAAGTCTATCCGCATCAGATCGCGTTCAATGTGTTGCCGCACATCGACAGCTTCCTCGACAACGGCTACACGAAGGAAGAGATGAAGATGGAGAACGAAGGCCGGAAGATCATGCATCATCCGACGTTCCGGGCGAGCGTGACTTGTGTGCGGGTGCCGGTGTATCGCGCCCACTCGATTGCCGTCAGCGCCGAGTTCGAGAAGCCGGTCAGCGTCGAGGCCGCCCTCGAGGTGCTGCACAAGGCCCCGGGCCTGGACGTGATCGACAATCCGGCGCGGTGTGAATACCCCATGCCGCTGCATCTTGCCGAGAAGGACAACTGCGCGGTGGGCCGTTTGCGTTTGGACTGCGCCTTCGAGAACGGGCTCTGTTTCTGGGTGAGCGGCGATCAGTTGCTGAAAGGCGCCGCCCTGAACGCGGTGCAGATCGCCGAGGAACTGCTCCGATAGGGCGCGGGAAAGAGCTCTACTGCCGGGGAACGGCGTTGGTCTGTGGCAGGCGGGCGCGCAGTTCCGCGATCTGCTGGTCGATGATCTCGGGGCGAGGTGTGAAGAGGCGCAGACCTTCGAGATAGTGCAGCGCGCCGGCCAGGTTGCCGTGGCGTTCTTCCACCCGGGCGAGTCGGCCCAGGATCTGTTCGAGGAGGTACTCGCCGTCGCGCCGTTCCACGGGGTCGGTGGTGCTTTGGAAACGCTGGCGCCCGTGTTCGAGCGCCAGCTCCCAGATGCGTCGGGCGCGGACGTCGTCCCGGCGGTTCTGCTCGTAGAGTTGGCCGAGTTCGAACAAAAGCTGCGGGTGGTTGGGGTTGTGCTTCAGTCCCTGGCGAAGGAAGGCCTCCGCCTCGTCAACGCGCCCCAGGTTGGACCGAAGCCAGAAGGCCGCTGTAGTGTAAACCAGAACCTGCTCAGGGTTCAGCTCCGCGGCGAGCTTCAACCAGGGGAGCATCTCGCGGGCTTCGGTGCCTTCGAGATGAACATGTGCCATGGGTGACAGGCGGTTGTTGATCCGGGCGATCCAATCCTGAGGGCCTTCTTCGGACGCCTGTTCGTGATCATGATCGTGCTCGTGATCGTGGTCGTCAGCGTCGTGGCTGCCCTCCGTTACCATGTGGGTTTCCTCGAGTCGTGCGGCCGTGTCAAAGATGCCGGGGTAGATTCCGCGGTGGAAGTAGGCGTCGGCCTTGAGGAAGAAGTGGTTGGCGAAGAGGCGGCGCCCGTCGCCCAGGACGATCTGGAGGATGCTCCCGGACCGGTTGCGTGCGGCGGCGTGGGAGGTGGACCACGGATCGAGGCTCATGGCCAGGCAGAAGCTGGCCATCCCGCCGAAGCATCCCAGGAGCGCAATGGTGGAGGATCTCACGGGTTCAGCACCTTGCGGCGGAAGAGGAGGCAGGTCGCGGCAAGCAAGGCGATGGTGTAGGCGGCGCCGTAGAGACTGGCCAGGAACACCATGAGCCAGTCGCTGGCCGGCCAGTTGTGAACCACCACGGAACGCAGGTCGTAGAACTCGAGGTGCGGAATCGCGAAGTAGATCGTCGACAGGATCGGACCGGAGGGCACGGGGAGTTGCGCGGCGACACGGTTGAGGTGCTGACCCACCAGGAGGATGCCGACGGCGGCGACGAGAGTGATGGTGGCATTGGAAGAGGGGGCGGCGAAGATGATGGAGCCCAGGAGGGAGAAGGCGATCAGGATGGCGAGCATCACCCAGTGCATCCAGAGCGCCTGGAGATAGCCAAGCAGGGGGAGCGTATGCTCGCGCGAGGCGCTGATCAGGCCGAAGAACAGGTAGAAGACGATCAGGGCCAGGCCGCAGGCGAGCCAGCAGCCGGTGAACTTGCCCAGGATGACCTCCGACCGCGAGATCGGCTTGGCGAGCAACGGGAAGATGGTGCGACTTTCGATCTCGGCCGGGATCTGGCGGGCGGCCGTCACCACCGCGATGACCATGGTGGAAATCCAAATGAGGACCAGGCAGATTTCCTTCAGGTAGCGGACCACGTGTTCTTCGTTGAACAGGTTGATGCTGCCCAGGATCAGGGTGATCAACCCCGTCAGAATGAACAGAACATAGAAGTCCTTCCGCCGGTAGAGTTCCCGGATGGCGACGACGGCCACGGCGAGGGTTTTGTTCATGGGGAGGCGGAAGCGGCGCACCCGATGATCCGCAAGAAGGCCTGCTCGAGGTTGCCGTGATGGTCCTTCACCAGGTCGGCGACCCGCCCCTCGGCCTTGATCTCACCGGCTTGGAGGATGGCGACACGGTCACACACGGTTTCGACCTCGCCCAGCTCGTGGGACGAGAAGAAGACCGTTCGGCCTTCGCTTCGGAGGCGTTGGATGATCTCGCGGACTTTCATCCGACCGACCGGATCGAGCCCGCTGGTCGGCTCGTCCAGCAGGAGCAGCTCCGGGTCGTTGATCAGGGCCTGGGCCAGCCCGATGCGCTGCTGCATGCCCTTCGAATACTGGCGGATGGGGCGCTTGCGGGCTTCTTCCAGCTCGACCAGACGCAGCAGTTGCTCGATGCGCCGGTCCGCCTCGCCCGCGGGAATGCCAAAGACCCGCGCGTAGAACCGCAGCAGCTCTTCCGCCGTCAGGAATTTGTAGTAATACGTCAGCTCCGGCAAATAGCCGATGCGCTGCCGCGCGATCGGTTTCCGCACGTCGACTCCGAAGAGAGCCGCGGAACCGCTCGTGGGTGGCGTGAAACCGAGGAGGACCTGAAGCGTGGTCGTCTTCCCCGCTCCGTTGGGCCCGAGGAACCCGAACACCTCGCCCCGGCGCACCTCGAGACTCAGACCGTTCAGGGCGCGCCTCGGCGTCTGCCCGAGGGCCCGGGCACGATATTCCACGCGCAACTGATCGATCTTGATAATGGCATCCATCCGCTGCTGGACCTTGAGCCGCTGGGCATTCGCGTCCACGCCGCACTGCCCCGGTCGTGCCCACCGGCTCCTGAAGTCGTTCCCATTTCACGTCGGCAGCCCCGACGTGTCAAATCAATGCGCGAATCAATGCGCGAAGCCGCGCTGAGCCTGGAAATCTCATGCACTCATCCATCGTGAGATTCCCGGGCTAGTGCTTCGACTCGCAAGGAATGAAACAACAACTACCAAACCGTGGCTCGCTCAGCACTAGTCCTGAGCCAGAAGTTTGTTCGCGAACTTGTGTGCCGAAGGACTAGCGTGTCGAGGGACGGAGGCCGACCTGGAGTTCGTAGGTCAGGAAGGAGAGGCAGTACAGGGCGGCGGTTTCGCTGCGAAGAACCAGCGGTCCGAGGGTGATGGGAACGGCGCTGGCGGCGCGGGCGGCGTTGATTTCGGCGGGGGTGAAGTCGCCTTCCGGCCCGACCCAGACCGCCACGGATTGGGGCAGATGCTGTTTCTCGGTGATGAAGCTGCGGAGGTGATCCCGCGGATGCTGCGCTTCCGGTTGCAGGGAGGCGATCAGGGTGAGATCGAAGCGCTCGGCGCGCTGGAGGAAGGCGGGAACGGTCAGGGGCAGGTCGATCCGCGGGAGCCAGGGTGTGCCGCACTGTTTGGCGGCTTCGATGCAGATGGCCCGCCATTTGGCGACCTTGTGGGCGGCGCCGTTGCCTTCCCAATGGGCCACCGTGCGTTCGGAGAGCAGGGGGACGATGCGGCTGGCGCCGAGTTCGGTGGCCTTTTGCACGATGAGGTCCATGGCTTTGCT
>CAYSPU010000067.1:4933-9252 GCA_964432995.1 uncultured Verrucomicrobiota bacterium | reverse complement strand
CTTCGGCACCGCCTGGAGCAGGACCAGCTCGTACGGGAGCGGCGGATGGACGTTCCGGTGAACCACCCGGAGCTGAACCGAGTGGTGTTCGGTCGAGGTGACTTCGCAGAGGCATTCCTCGCCGGCGCCGTTGAGCACGACCACGCGGTCGTGCTCGCGCAGCCGGAGGACATGGAGGGCGTGGTGGGCTTCGGGCTCCGGCAAGGCCAGGGACGGTCCGCCGCTGGCGTCGGGGGGGATGAAGAATCGGTGCATGAACAGGTGGCCTGGGTTCGAGTGTGCCGGGCTAGGATTCAGAACGGAAAAGGTCTTTGGCCTTCTCGAACCAGCTCTTCGACTGGGGATTCACGCTGGGATCGCAGACATCGGCGAACTCCTGGAGCTTGGCGCGCTGCGCGGGATTCAGGCGGGTGGGTACTTCGACCTGCACCCGCACGTGGAGGTCGCCCACGCCATAGCCCTGGACATTATGGACGCCCTTGCCCTTGAGGCGAAAGACGGTTCCGGTTTGGGTGCCCGGCGGGATGCGGATGAACGCCCTGCCCGCCAGGGTAGGGACTTCGATTTCGGAACCGAGCGCCGCCTGGACGAAGCTGATGGGCACCTCGCAAATCAGGTCGTCGCCCTCGCGCTCGAAGATGTCGTGGGGTCGAACGTGAAGGATGACGTACAAGTTCCCCGGGGGGCCACCCCTCAAGCCGCTTTCCCCGTTGCCCGCCGAGCGGAGCCGGGCTCCGGTGTCCACTCCCGGGGGGATGCGGATGAGAATCTTGGAGGATTTCTCGCGCCGCCCGCTGCCGTGGCAGGCGCGGCAGGGCTTCTCGATCACGCGGCCGGCACCTTCGCAGCGCGGACAGGTCTGGGCGATGCTGAAGATCCCGCGGGACATGACGACTTGCCCGCGCCCGCCGCAGGTCGCACAGACCTTGGTCGTCGAACCGGTTTCGGCGCCGCTGCCGCGACAGGTTTCGCAGGTATCAAGTTTCTTGAGCGGAATCTCCCGTTCACAGCCGAGCACCGCTTCCTCGAAACTGATCTCCAGGTCGTAACGCAGATCGGCGCCGCGCTGAGGGCCGGTCGGATCGCTCCGTTCCGACCCGAACAGGTCGTCGAAGATGCTGCCGCTGCCGAACACCTCCCGGAAGATCTCGAACGGGTCATGAAACCCGCCGCCGCCAGCCCCGGCCCGCGTCCGCGGGTCGAACGCCGTGTGCCCATACCGATCGTAGGCGGCGCGCTTCTGCGGGTCGCACAGAACCTCGTAGGCCTCGCCCAGCTCCTTGAACTTCTCTTCGGCGGTTTTATCGCCCGGGTTCTTGTCCGGGTGGTATTTCACGGCCAGCTTCCGGTACGCCTTCTTGACCTCTTCCTCGCTGGCGTCCTTCGTCGTGCCGAGGACCTCGTAGTAGTCGCGCTTAGCCATCAAATGTTCTCGTGGAGGGGGTTCGGTCGGCCGGTTCAGGCGGCCGGGGACTTGGCGACAATCACCGAGGCCGGGCGGATGAGGCGTTCGTGCAACCGGTAGCCCTTCCGCAACTGCTGAACGACCTGTCCCGCAGGTGCATCAGTGGTTTCCTGCTGCGAAACGGCTTCGTGGAAATTGGGGTCGAAAGGTTGCCCGGTGGCGTCGATCTCCTGCAGGCCAGCCTCCGTGAGAGCCTGGCGCAACTGGTTGTGCACCAACTGAATCCCGGTGAGCAGCGAATCGGCCCCTCCCGGAGTGGCGCTTCCGGCCGCCGCCAGCGCCGCATCGAAACTATCCAGCACGGGGATCAGCTTCTCGGCCAGAGTGAGATTGGCATAGCGCACAGCCTCCTGGCGCTCCCTCTGGGCCCGCTTCCGGTAGTTGTCCAGATCCGCGCGCGCCCGGAGGTAATGGTTCCAGTTGTCTTCCGCTTTCGCCGCTTTCTCCATCAGCGCCTCGATTTGCTCGGGGGTAATCGAAAGCGCTTCTCGGGCAGATTCCGTAACGGGCTGGGCAGAAGACGGTTCCGAAATGCCCGCGGCGGCGGCGTCCGGAGGTGGCTTGATGCCGCCGGCCGGCGCCAGCGGTTCGGTCTCAGCGGCTGCAGCCGCTCTTGGGTCTTGGTTCGAACTCATACGACGTTCCACTGTAAGAACGCGGAAAATACACAATGCCAGCGCCCAGTGCAACGGTTGTGAGTCAGCCCAAATCCGCGCCGCACCTAAGCCCGGCATTGCGGCTCCCGCGAGTGCCCTCGAGGCTTGCCCGCGGCACGGCCGCATGGGCGAAAACCGCGCGCCGACCGGGGACGCCCGAAGCCACCGCGCCACTTACGTGAGGATCCGGGGTCAACCCGGAGAGCCAAACACCTTCTGATAGCCCGCGCGCAGGGCGGCGCGGTGTTCACCGACCGCTTGCAGGAATGCCTTGGCGTCGGTGAATCCACAACGCACGGCGACCCGGTAGAGCGGGGCGGGATCGTCGGGCAGGACCGCTTCGCCCGCGTAGCTCCAGCGCCGGAGAATGCCCTCGATCCGTCGCAGCTTGCGGTAGTGCTCGATGAGCGAATCGGCGTCGGTGGGCGCCAGCACGTTTTCCGACCGCGCGCGTTGGAGGGCCTGCAGGGTGTTGGGCTCACGCCAGCCGTGAGCGAGACAAAGCGCTTGGGCGACGAACTCGGCGTCGATCAACCCCCCGGTGCCCGTCTTGAAAGCGAGTTCGTTCTTCCCCGGAGGCGTGCGCTCCTTCTCGATCCGGGCGCGCATGCGAGCGATTTCCTGTTTCCAGTCCGAACGCCAGGCGGCTACGTGGGGTCGCGGCTGGCGGAAATCCGAGAGGGCCGCCGCCAACGCTTCGAACCGGCGCCCGACCTTCTCGTCGCCGGCGAGGAACCGGACGCGCGAGATGGCTTGGATTTCCCAGAGCATGGCGCGGCGCCGATAGTAGTTCTCGCAGGCGGCCAGAGTGTTGACGAGCAATCCCTTTTCGCCGTCCGGACGCAGGCGCGCGTCGGTGAGAAAGGCGACGCCGAACTCGGTTTGGCTCGAGAGCATCTCCATGACTTCGGCGGCCAGGCGCTGGAGGGGAGCCAGGTTCCGAATCCGGGGATCTGCCACGAAGGTGATGTCGAGGTCGGAACCGTAGGTCAGTTCGCAGCCGCCGAGTTTGCCGAGCCCAAAGATGGCGAGCGGCGGCCGCGGCAGGCGGTGTTTCCGGGACACGGCTTCGAGGGCGTATTGCAGGCAGGCCTCGGCCAACCCGGTCAGTTCCACCAGGTTCTGCTCGAAGTCCGCCAGCCCGAGGATATCGCGCAGCCCCAACCGCATGAACTCCGCCTGGTGATAGCGCCGCAGCCACAGACGCTGGTCCGCGTCCTCAGTGCCGTGCTGGAGTTCCTCGAGGATGTGAACGGCGGTCTTTCGCCGACGCAAATGGCCGCTGAGGACGAGGTCTTCAACAAGGTCCGGGGTGCGAATGGCGGTTTCGGCCAGGAACTCGGAGCGGTCGAAGAGCAGGACGAGCAACTCGAAGAGCGACGGGTTGCTCGTCCAGGTTTCGTAGAGCATCGCCCGCGAGCCGTAGGCGGACACATACGTGTCGAGCCGGGCCACGACCCGGTCGGGGTCCGAGAGGGCGCGCTCCGGGAACTGGAATGTCCCGTCGTCCCGGCGACGCGGGCAGAGGGACAGGAACCGCAGGACCAACTGGCGCGCCAGGTCGACCGTGCGGGGGGAGACGTGGACGTATCCCGGGCCCTGGACGAACGTTTTCAGGACGCTCAGGGAATCGTCGATTCTCCGGAACGCGTGGTCGGCCAGCAACTGCTTCCACTGGTCGGCGTCCTCGGCGAAATCATCGGGGAGCGGGACGGACGGGACCTTGGTTTCGACGTGGACCAGCGTTTCGTAGCAGGCGCGCACCCGGCGGGTGTGCTGGCGGAGGACGGCGTCGAAGGCCCGGGTGGTGGCGAATCCCATGAGTGCCGCCAGGCGTCGCCGCGCCTCCCGTTCCGTCGGCAGCGTGTGGATCTGCCGGTTGTTCTCCATCTGGAGGCGGTGTTCGACATCGCGCAGGAAACAGTAAGCAGCCGTCAACGCCTTGGCGTCGTCCGGGGAAAGCAGCTTGTAGCGGACCATCTGCTCGAGGGCGGGCAAGGTCTGCGCCCCTTGGAGGAAGGGAAGCCGGCCGGCGTGGAGGAGTTGGAGGGACTGCACGATGAACTCGATCTCCCGGATACCGCCCCGACCCAGCTTCACGTTGCGGTCCATCTCCCCGAGTTTCACCACCTCCGTCTCGATGCGACGCTTCATGTCGGCCACCTCGCGCAGAATCCGGTCGGGCAGGAACCGCGGGT
>CAYSPU010000067.1:0-4923 GCA_964432995.1 uncultured Verrucomicrobiota bacterium | reverse complement strand
ACCATCTCGAGGAACTCGGCCGCCAACGACGGGTCGCCGGCCACGCAGCGGGCCTTAATGAGCATCATCCGTTCCCAGGTCTGTCCCCATTGGGTGTAGTAAATCTCGTAGCTGGCGAGGGAGCGCGCCAGGGGACCGGCGTCGCCCTCCGGACGCAGCCGCAGGTCCACCCGATACAGACTGCCCTGGGCCGTCATGCGCGTGAGCTCGGCCACCAGCGCCTCGAGCAACCGCTGAAAATACTGGTGCGCGCTCAGCGCCCCGCCGACGGGCGTGCCCTTCCGCGGCGGCTCCCGAAAGACGCTTCCCTCCTCCGCATACAGGAACATCAGATCCACGTCCGAACTGTAGTTGAGTTCCTGCCCGCCGAGTTTGCCCATGCCAAACAAACAGAATTCCGTCGGCTGCCAGTTGCCGTCCATGTCCTGGTGGTAAGGATCGCCGAACCGCTCCTGGAACTGCCGCCGGCAGATCCGGTAGCCGGAGCGCAGACAGACGTCCGCGACGTCCGAGATTTCCCGGGTGATCTCGGGCGTGGGCGCCAGCCGCCCGAGGTCGCGCACGGCGATGCGGAGCATCTCCTGCTGTCTGAAGTCCCGCAGCCGGCTCCAGGCGGCCGGCCAGTCTTGCCGCTTCAGGAGCGGTTGCAGCCACGAGTCCAACTCGCGCTGCATGCCGCGCCACCGATGCCCGTGGCTCATCCCCTCGACGTCCAGGCAGGGAGCCAGCCAGTCCGGGTGGGCTTGCACCAGCTCGGTCAGCGCGCGCGACCCGCTCAGCAGCGCGGCCAGCAACCGCCCCTGGTCGGCCGACAGCGTGTCCAGTGAGGACACCGCTCCGGCCGACTCCAGAAGGACGGCGGATTGCCGGGCCCGCGCGGGATCGGCGCATGCCCGCAGGGCCGAAGCCCAGGCCGAAGTCGTCATGCCGCGATTTAAGCGGAGCCAGGCGGGGGCGCAAAGTGCGATTTCGGTTTTGACAATGCCAACTGCGGACTTAGATTGCCACCCGCTTTGCTTTTGGTTGGGGTCGTAGCTCAGTTGGTAGAGCACCACAATGGCATTGTGGGGGTCAGGGGTTCGAATCCCCTCGGCTCCACCAACCTCAGCAGCAAGGAGTTAGCGTTGTGACGGTGTCGAGTTACACCGATTCGTTGCAACACATCCAAGGTCCGCCAAGGATGTCCAAGTCGGTCCAACATCGCCACCTTCGCCGCCCGCCTATCGTCGGCGACCCATCCAATTCCGCCTCGCGGTTCCGAAAATGACCAAGTAACTCCGCGCGCCAATGCCGGTTCCCACCGCCAGAAGCCTGTGCCTGCCCTGGGGAACCGTGACGGTCGGTTGGCTCCAGTAGATTCACGGGGGCCACCCTGCCGTAGAACACCAGCGAAGGCAAAAGTCTGTCCGGAAACGCCTGGAAGTGCTTCCCCGAACCCTCTCACATCAGCGGTGACGCCGCCGTTCCCATAGCAGCGCGCCCGGTTGAGGCAGGAATCTCGCTGTCCAGGCTTTCGCTTCTTCGCGGTCGGCCGCCGAGCCACCCACCAGGTCCAGCCGACCGTCCAGATGCCGGATCAATCGGGCTTCGCCGAAGATGCCGATCACTTGGCCTTCGTTCGCCTTTGCCAGGTCATCCCTAGGGTGTCTCATGGCGGGAGTGTGAACCGTCGGCTAGGACAACGGTTGTCCAAGGCCCTCAGGCATATTTGGGCTTCGAACATCGTGCAGACCGAGCGAAAACGCGAAGAGAGCGCAGGCGGTTTCCCGCCGGAGCGCGGCCTTCAGCTTCGCCTCTTTCCACTGACTGATGCGATGCCAGTCCAATGCTGCGCCGGTGAAGTAGTCGGCCCCCTTGGCATCAAGGACGGCCTGCAAGATCGAATGCTTGTAGGCGGCAACCGTCACACCCGAATACCCGCGCCCTCTGTCACGGCGAACATGCGCGGTCGCTATCCGGTGGAGCCAACGCCTGAAGGCTTCCGGTGCAAGTCGCTGCCCACACAGACAGTCAGGAAATGGGTGCTTGCTCGGCATCCTGGGTATTACACGCTTTCTTACACGCTTTATTGAGGTCGTTACATCTTCTTTCTCCAGGCCGCGCCGGGGCCGCGTCCCAGGCATTCGACCCGTCTGGCCTTCCGCATCTGCCAGAGCAGGCGGCGGATCATGTCACGGCTGACACCGGGGCAGGCGCGTTCGAGGTCGGTCAACGTGAACTGACCGGCAAAGGAGTCGATGGCGGATTCGACCAGGGCCGTCTTCGCTCCTCGTTGTCGTTCAATGCGCCCGGCGCGATCCGCGAACTCGTTGTAGGCGCGGCGGATGATCGCCAGGGAGTAGTTCAGCCAGGGCACCAGGTCGTGCTTCGCCTCGTGCCAGCCCTGGGAACTCTGCTGGAGCACGCGGTAGTAGTCCTCCTTGGCCTCCTCGATCAGGCGCTCGATGCTGATGTAGCGGCCTACTTCGTAGCCGTGCTGGTAAAGCGCCAGCAGGGTCAAGAGACGGGAGACACGCCCGTTGCCGTCGCGGAACGGATGGACGCAGAGGAAATCGAACACGAGGGCACAGAGCGCAACCAGGGGCGGGACGTTCTCCTGGTCGAGCGCGTGGCGATAGAGCAGACACAGCTCATCCACGGCGGCGGGGGTGTCCTTGGCTTTGACGCACTTGAACCGGATCACAGGCGGGCCGTCCGGTCGCAGCTCCACGATCTCGTTGTCCACCTTCTTGAACTGCCCGGCATCGCCGCTGCCTTCCTGGCAGAGCTTGTGGAACCGGCGCAGGATGTCCGCGCTGACGACGAGCTTCTCGGCCTGGGTGTGGACTTCGTTAAGCGCCCGACGATAGCCCAGGATTTCGTGTTCGGGCCGGTCTTTGGGCCGGGCCTTGCCGAGCACGAGCGGACGCAGCCGGTCGGCCTCCACGGTGACACCCTCGATGCGGTTGGAGGATTCGACACTCTGCACCATCGCCATCTCGCGGAGGGCTTTCATCAACTGCGGCGACTGCCGGGTGTAAAGCTGTTGCTTGCCCTTGAACTCGGAGATGTCCGCCAGGAGCCAGACCGTGCTCTGCGGCAGGGCGATCTTGGAAAGGCGCTGGCTGCGGAAAGAGTGCATGGCTACGGGAGATAGAGGTAGAGGCCCAGGATGTCGGGCGGCCGCTTGGTTTCGAGGCGATGGCTGACGCCGCGATGCAGACGGACTCGCTTGTGGGCGTCGAGCAGTTCCGCGCCTCGCTGTTCCGCCAACTGATTGAGTTGGCCCTGGAGGTTCCCGATGTCGGTGATGATCGAACGGAGCTGTTGTTTGGCGATGTCCGGCGCGACGTTCGTGTCGGGTGTGATCTGGAGCAGGGCCTCGGCTTCGGCCTGCGGCAGCCAGGTTGCGCTCTTGGGCAATCCGCTGAAGGCCGCGACATGGCAGTCCTCCGCCAGCAGGGCCTGCTCGCCGAGTTTGCTGGTGCTGATGATGTGATAGCTGCGAACGTATTCCGAATAGTCGGTGACGAGTTGATCGCGCAGGTTGAAGACGTTCATGGTGTGCCCGGATGCGTGTTGGATTCAGTCAACGAGGATGCCCTCCCCATGACGCTCATCGCCTTGTTGCCCACAGGTCTTTGAGGTTCGGCAAGAAGAGTGTCTTGTGTGCTGCACAGGCTCATGGTCTCGCCGCTAACCGCTGAAGCTGAAACCTCACTTTACCCAGAACGGCACTAGCGACAAGCTCCAATCCGTCTTTTGCTACACTTTCCCCGCTTGCAGAATGACCCGCCGTTGGCTTCATGGGTGTCTCCGAGTTCTCAGGCTGTGGCCGACGTTGCCCTGCTTTGCCGAACGAGCGGGATCTTACCCGGTGCTTGAATTGCAGCGCCCCGGGTGGTAGTAGTTGGACAGCATCAGGACAGGGCCTGCCCGTAGCGGAGGCCCAGCCAACCGACCCCGGTGGGTGCCGGCGGCACGGTGGCTCCGGTCGAAGGACCGGGTTGAGATTGCCCGCTTGCTACTCCGCACCGTCCAGGGGGATGTCATCAGCGTCCTGGCCCGCTTTACCAGGCTGGCAGGCCCGTTCCGCTACCGCGTGGTGGACGAATACGAGAGCCGCTACGCGGTCCGTCCAGCAACAAGCCGGCGTCCGCTCACACTGGGCGAGCTCGTGGGGCTGATTGAGTCCGCCCGCCACGAAACCGGATCGCCGCTGGGGGTCGCCCTGCTGGAGCACCAACGCCGGGCGTCCGGCCAGCCCGCCTCCGGCTGGGCCGACTTCCTGGAGGCAGAATCAAGCTTCTACGAACGGCTCGGTGATCATTACCGGGGTGCCGTGGCGATGTGGCTTGGCTCGGTGGAAGGAGGCCAACCATGAACGCGGCCAGCAAGTCCCCGAAGCAGTCCATCGCGTCCCGGCGGTGGAATCGAAGACCCTTCCTGACCGCCGAGGAGCGGCTCGCCAAGGAGCAGAACTCGCTCGCCCCGTATTGGCGGCTGGACAATTCACTCTGCCGCGGATTCCTCCAGCGCATTGCCAGCGTTCCGCCTGCAACCTGGTGTTCCGGGTGGCGGCCATGGCCGGTTGCATCCACCCGGCGGTGCTCGCCGGCGCCATCCACCTCTGGGAGTTCCAGAACTACGGCCGCGGGCATGGTCTCTGCGGCGGCCAGTTGGAACGGTTCGTCCGCTACTTCGATTTCTCGATTCGTGACTGGCCATTTCGACCGCTGTCGGGGGACTCCTGTGGCGGAGTTCAGCTTGCGCGAACACTTCCCTAGTTCACCGGCAACGCTACCCGGATGCAGCATCTGTTTCCTATCATCTGTTTCCCATCACAGACTACGCGGGAAAGCGACCTCGTTCACTGTCCGGACCGACAGCAACAGCGACCCGGCCGTGTGCCACGTCCAGAGCAGCATTGTGATCAAGCCCAGC
>CAYSPU010000066.1:10207-24535 GCA_964432995.1 uncultured Verrucomicrobiota bacterium | reverse complement strand
TCTGCGTGTTCGGCCGGCCAAGGGAGCTTGGGTCCCGTCAGGGTCAGGCGTTAAGCAATGAGCGATGGCGGGTGCCCTCGTTCCCAGCCGCTACCGCCGCGCAAGGCCACAGGCACGGTTCGCGGTGGCGCAAACGCCGACCTCAGGTGAGGGTCCCTCGCCGGGGCCTCTGGCAGTCTGCACGAACTTAATCCTTAACGCCTGACCCTGAAGCACCTCCCTCACAGTTCTTCGCCCAGGCTGAAGATCGTCACTTTCACTCGAGGAGCCGGTCCCGGGACCGGATCGCAGGCGAAGCGCACCGCGTTGTCGCCGGGCTCGAGGGTCGGCAGCGGACCGCGTACGGGCACTTGCTGAAGCAGTTCGCCTTTCGGACCGCGCAGGACGCAGTCGTCCAGGCTGCGGCATTCCAGCCAGCAGCCCGACCGCATCTCCACGGGGAAGTTGATGGTCACCCCATTGACGGCGACGGTTGGGTTCTTCACCACGCACGTTGCCAGGGGCAGCGCGTTCACGGGACCGAGGCGGCACCGCGTCTCTTTCCCCGGTGCCAGGTTCTGCAAGCCGACGGTAACGGTCTCGACCGCGCCGAAGTCGATGGTTTCGCGGTAGATGTTGTAGAGGGACTTGCCGTCATTCCAGGCATAGTCACTCCAGCGAGCGGATTCGGTCTCCAGCAGGGTGACGGAGCGCCGGCCGGTGAAGTTCACGTCCAGGTAACGATCGGCCACGGCGCCGAAGGAGATGTGTCGCGGGCTCTCCAGCCGCACGGCGAGGAGTTCGCCCAAGCCGTCGCCTTCGACCCAGAACCCGAGCGCGCGATGTTCCTTGAGATTCCAGGGGGCATCGAGTTTGCGCACGACACGTGCCCAGGCCGCGTTGGCGGGCGTCGGGCCGGCATTCGTGGCCGTGAGGATCCCGACGCGACCACCGTCAGCGGTTGGGGCTGTGCCGAACGTGAGCGTCACTCCCGGGGCCGCACTGAGGTTCCAGTCGTTGGTGGTGGCGGCGGAGAAATCGGCCAGCACCCGGGCTTGCGGGTCCTCGTAAGGCGCGGCCGACATCAGCGCTTCGAGGCGGAGCCGCACCGGTTGTTGGGCGAAGGCATTCCGGCCGGTCCAGGAGAGCGTCCAGGGTTCGGCGGGGCTGGCGGTGTGCGGATCCGAGTGCAGACGCCGGAAGCGCCGCCGGCCGGCGGAGTTGGTGCAGAGTGTAAACTCCCGGCCGGGCTCACGGAGGAGCGCCTTGGTCCGGTCATCAAATTCGCCGGAAGTGCGCAACTCCTCGCAGGCGCGCAGGATGTCCACGGCCTCGCGGAACAGAGGCACGGTGCGGAGGCTGTCCCGGTCGACCGCCCCCGTGAGGGAAATGCCGGCGTCCCAGCCGATGAGCTTGGCACCCAGGTATTCGGCGACGTCGGGATAGGTGGGCTCGATCTGGGGCGGGTTGAATGACTGGAAATTCCACCAGCCCAAGTGGAGCGGCAGCAGCAAGCCGCCGTTCACGGCTGCGGCATGGAGATCGACGAACCGCTTGTGCCCGCGTTGCGGGTAGTCCCAGGCTTGCCAGCGGGTTCGGTACTGCCAGCAGTGATGCCACATGGCGCTCATTTCCATTCCCACGGGACGCTGCAGTCGCTTCTGAATCTCGATCACGAACTTGTCGCCCCAATACCAGCACTCGTCGCCGCCCCGGAGGATGGAGCTGCCGTCAATCGCATCGAGGTAGATCCCATCAAAGCCGCAACGATTGACGATTGCGGCGTGGTTGGCGGCGATCTCCGTGAAAAGCGAGGAATCGACGTCGGGGACGAGCAAGCCGAAGCACTCCTTGAGGTGGCGGGCCTTGGCGGCGGCGGCATGGGCGGCGGGACGCGTGCCGTGAGCCCCGCGCTGGAGGCCGGAGAAGCGCCAGGGCGGTTCCTGGCTCACCGCGCCGAAGGTGACCAACTCGTCACCGAGGTGAAGCAGCACACTGTTGTGTTCGAAGAAACCGGTGATCGTGTTCATCCCCGCGGTGGATTCGTTCACCCGGATTTCGGTGGCGTCGGGGCTGACCGCTTCGGCCAGGGTGAAGGTGCGGAAGGCGTCCAGCCGCGGGTCCGGCACGGGCGTCACGTACTTGGACTGCTTGTCGATGAAGAAGGCGTACGTGTGGAAGATGGAGCCGATGCCCGCCGCATGCAGCCGGGCGATGATGCGCGCGTAGGTTTCCCATTCCTGAGGCCACTTGTCGCGGTTCAGGGCGAAATCGCCAAAGCGGAAGAAACCGGAGCTCCCCCCATGGTTGTCGATCTGCGTGGCCCCCAGGCTCCGCGCCATGGCGATCCAGTCGTCCGTGGTGGCTTCCGTCAGGGAACCGAAGTTGAACAGATACGACCCGTGGTTGAACGGGATCTCGCGCGCCCAGGGTCCGGCGACTTCGCATCGAGGCATTTCGTCCGCTTCCAACAGGGTCTGTTTGAGAGCGGAGAGCATCTCGCTGATGGGGGCCGCGACGATGGCGACCTGGGCGCCAACCACTCCGAACTTCCGATAGCAGGAGGCGCGCAACTCCGTGTGCAGGGCGGGCAGTTGATCCACGCGCGTCATGAGATTGAGCGACAAGGCGCAGGCGCCGAAGGGGTCCTCCGGCCTGGCCGACAGGGCGAGCGGCACGTTCAGGAAGACCAGCGACTCGATGTCGGCCGGCTGCACCGCCTGAACCGTGAGCCGGATGAAACTGGGGCGCGGCTCGACCCGAAGCGCGACCTCCGCCTCCGTTCCCTCGAAGCGCAACCGCAGGAGTCCGTCACGCAGGGTGGCCGAAGTGGCCGCGTGCTCCTCCCCTTGCCATTGGAGGAGCGCGCAGGGAGTGGAAGCTCCGGGCTTCAGGTAATCGGTTCCCGTGACAGGGTCGACAAAGCTCGCGTTCCGACCATCGGAAGAAATGACGTACCGGACTCGAGCATTTTCGAGAATGACGTCCGTTGGCACCGCCGCAGAGATCAGCCCTGTCCAACCGGCAGCGATCACGCCAAGGAGAATGCGGGCGGTGTTCATACCTCACCAGAGCCGCACAGCGCCATTGCCAAGGCAAGCGTTTTGTTCGTAAGTTTGCGCGTGCGGGGTCCCTCTGGTTTTGATGGGTCTGGAGAAGGAAAGGTGCCATGAAACGCCGCCTGCTCTTCGTCGAGCCTACCTCGGCCCAGGTGAACATCTTCAGCCAGTTCACCCTGCCCCGCCTGGGGAACTTCCTCCTGGCCGGATTGGCGAACCGGCGCGCCTCCTGGAGCGCCCGGGTGTTCATCGAGGGAAAACAACTCCTGGATCTGGACGCCTGGATCGCCCGCAACGGTCGTCCCGACGTGGTGGGCATCTCGACGATCACGACGACGGCACCGCGGGGTTACGCCCTGGCCGACGCGTGCCGGAAGCGCGGCATCCCCGTCGTGCTCGGTGGGCCGCATGTCACGTTCCTCCCGGATGAGGCGCTGGGCCATGCCGACCTCGTCGTCCGCGGCGAAGGCGAGACGGCCATGGATGCCCTCCTGGATCTCTGGAGCGACGGGTACGTGGCATCGACGGACTCGCGTTATGCGAAGGTGCCGAATCTCTCCTGGAAGGACGCGTCCGGGGCGGTGCGCCACAACGACCCTGCCCCCTGGATCTCCGACCTGGACTCCCTGCCCGTGCCGGACTTCACGCTGGCCGATGGAACCGCCGATTGCGTCGTTGGCGGCAAGAAGACGATGATGGTGCAGACCTCGCGCGGGTGCCCGTTCGATTGCTCGTTCTGCTCGGTAACGGGCATGTTCGGCCGGAAGTTCCGGCATCGGTCTGTCGAGGGAACGCTGCGGGAATTGCGTCCCTACAACACGCGCGATCATTTCGTTTTCATTTGCGATGACAACTTCACGGCGAACAAGCGGCACGCGCGGGAGTTGCTGGAGGCGATGGTCGCCGAGGGTTTCCGCTGCCCATGGTCCACGCAGGTCCGGGCGGACGTCGCCCGGGATCCGGACCTCGTCCGGCTCATGAAACGGGCCGGGTGTCACACCGTGTTCATCGGCTTCGAGTCCGTGAATTCCACAAGCCTGCGGGAGATGAAGAAAGGGCAGGACCTCGAGGAGATCCGCAGCGCCATCCGCGTTCTCCAGCGGGCCCGTATCCACATCCACGGCATGTTCGTGTTCGGCTTCGAGAACGACAATTGGGAGACGGTCGAGGCCACCGTCCGGTTCATTCGCGAGACGAAGCTCACCAGCGTGCAACTCCTGCTGCTCACCCCGCTGCCCGGCTCCGAACTCTACCGTTGCCTGGTGGCCGAGGAACGCATCACCTCGCGCGACTGGGATTTGTACGACGCGCACCACGTCGTCTTCCGCCCGCGTGGTTTCACTCCGTTCGAACTTCAATGTGCTCAGGTTTACGGGCACGCCCAAATCTACCGCCTGCCGGCGGGTCTGAAGAGACTCGTTACCGGACGCTGGGTCGCCGCCGGCCTCTCGTTCTATGCCCGGAGAATCAACCGGGAGTGGCAGAAAGCGAATCAGGCGTACTTGCGCACGCTGGCCGCCAACGTCGGCTGCCCGCAGTCCCCCGCGCCTGATTCCCCGCCCGCAGCACCGGAAGCCAGTTGGATCGATGCGACCCGGCGGCCGGCGCCCGCCTCGTTCGCGTGATCTGCGCACGGGGCTCAGCGCACCGGTTGCAGCGGCCGGGGCACAGCGGACGGTGCGGGCGGCAGGTCGCGGGGATCCTCGGCCGTCTTCTTCAACTGGAGGCCGATTCCCAACCTTGACAGTCCCGCCCGGCCCGTCAGGTTCGACTCATGGCGCGCGAAGCCGAACCCCAGTCGCCGAGGTGCAGTTCGACGCCCAGGGAGGACGGCGCTGTCCGTGAACCGTCAGCAGCAGGTAGGGACGCTCGGCCTCGCGCGTCCGCCAGTTCTCCATTGCCTTCACCCTGGTGGCTGGCCTTGATCCTGATCTGGAGTGCGTCCTCCGCTGCGACCGAGGTGGACGCGGACCCGCCCGCCCCACCGGCGTCTCTTGCCGCGCCCCACGCCGGGAGTGAACTCGATCGGCCCGCCTCGCCGCCGCAGGCAATCATGGCGGACCTGCAACCGGCGCATCTCCGCTGCGAGGACGCCGTGGATCCGATCGGCGTCGGTCTCCTCCGACCGCGCCTGAGCTGGGAACTCGAGTCGCCTCAGCGAAACCGGAAGCAGAGTAGCTATCGGATTCTCGTGGCGCGGACCCCGGCTCTTTTGCAGGCGGGCCAAGGCGACCTGTGGGATTCCGGCCAAGTGCAGTCCGGGCAGTCGGTGCATGTTCCTTACGAGGGCGCGGCTTTGGCCTCGCGGCAGCGCTGCTACTGGAAGGTGCGCGTTGGGGACGCCGCCGGCCGGACGTCCGAGTGGAGTCCCGTAGCATCCTGGCAGATGGGCTTGCTGCAGCCCGCCGACTGGAAGGCGAAGTGGATCGGGCGCGGGCCAGTTCGCGAACCTCGCCCGGCGGCGGGCTTCTTCAAGGGCACCAACGAACTCGTTGGCCTTCGCGACCCGGTCCGGGTGGATGGACGGTCCCCGCTCCTTCGGCGGGTTGTGGTCGTCGAGAAACCGATCGGCCGGGCGCAAGTCTTCGTGACGGGGCTGGGATACTACGAACTCTCGTGCAACGGCCAGCGCGTGGGCCACCAGGTCTTGGCGCCCGCCAAAAGCAACTATCGCCAGTGGGTCTACTACGACATCCACGATCTGACGGCCCACCTGCAGCCGGGCACGAACGTCCTCGGGGTGATGCTTGGGAACGGCTGGTTCAATCCTTACCCGAAATGGTGGCAGCCATACCGGATGCAATGGTTCGGTTCTCCCCGCGCTCTCGTCCAGTTGCATCTGGAGTATGCGGACGGCAGCTCCGAGGTGGTGGTCTCCGACAGTTCCTGGACTACCGCGCCGGGGCCCGTGCTCTCCTCCTGTGTCTACGACGGTGAAGTGTACGATGCCACCCAGGAGCTGCCCGGATGGAACCGGCCTGGTTTCGACGATAGCGGCTGGGAACGCACGCACGAGGTGGAGCCACCCGGCGGGGTTCTCGTCTGCCCAATCATGCCGCCCATCAAGGTGGTCGAGCATCTCGTTCCACTCTCCGTGACCAGCCCGAAGCCGGGCGCGCAGGTGTTCGATCTGGGACAGAACTTCGCCGGCTGGGTGCGGCTGACGGCCGCCGGCCCGCGCGGCACCCGCCTGACGCTCCGCTATGCGGAGGACCTTCATCCGGACGGGACGATCGACGTCACGAGCAACGAACGGGCTCAGGCGACGGACGTCTATGTGATGAAGGGAGAGGGCCGTGAGGTCTACGAGCCGCGGTTCACGTTTCATGGATTCCGCCATGTGCAAGTGACCGGCCTCCCCGCCCCGGCCCAACGCGGCGATCTGGTCGGCTGCGTCGTGCACACCGCCTGCGCCGCCACCGGCGAGTTCGCCTGCGACCAGGAGCTGATCAACCGCATTCATCGGGCCACCTGCTGGGCCCAGCGCAGCAACCTCATGGGATATCCCATGGACTGCCCGCAGCGGGACGAGCGCCTCGGGTGGTTCGGCGACGCCCTGGTCTCGATGGAGGAGGCCCTGTTCAACTTCGACACGCCCTCCTTCTATCGGGCATGGCTCGAGGGCGTCCGCTTCAACCAGAACCCAACCAACGGCGACATTTCGATCGTCTCCCCGCGTCCGTACCTGGTCGACGAACCGGATCCGACCTGGAGCAGCGCCTATCTGGTGATGGTGTGGCAATACTACGTGCACACGGGCGACCGACGTTTCCTCGCCGAACACTTCGAGTCGATGAAACGCTACGTGGATTACCTCGGCACCCAGGCCACCAACCACATTCTCCCCAAATACTGGATCGGCGACTGGGGAACAATCGTCGAGGGCTGGCAGGAGGGCGAACCGGTGCTGGTGACAACGGCATTCTACTACGAAGACGTCCGGATTCTGTCCCGTGCCGCCGCGGTCCTGGGCAGGTCGACCGAGGCGGAGGTTTACGATGCTCTGGCGCAGCGGATCAGGACCGCCTTCAACCGGACGTACTACGACGCCCAAAGACAGCAGTACGAAAAGGGCACGCAGTTCAGCAACGCCTTCCCGCTCTACCTTGGCCTGGTTGATCCTGCAGAACAGAAGGCCGTGTTGGACAACATCCTGCGCGATCTGACGCGCCGCAATGGGCATTTCGACGTGGGGGTGCTGGGTGCTAAGTACCTCATCGACGCCCTGACGATGCACGGACGGGCCGACGTGGCCTACCAACTGGCCACGCAGACCGGCTACCCGAGCTGGGCGCACATGCTCGAGGGCGGCCGAACCACACTCTCCGAGTTCTGGGATCTGCACGGTTCTCACAATCACGTCATGATGGGCAGCATCGACGCCTGGTTCTATCGGGCACTCGCCGGGATTCAGCCGGATGAGGCCCGTCCGGGTTTCGAGCACATCGTGATCCGCCCATTCGTTCCGGAATCGGTGTCGTGGGTGCGGTCGAGGGTGCAGACCATTCGAGGCCCGGTCGCCGTGGACTGGACGAAACGGGAGGGTGCCCTCGAACTGAACGTCGCGATTCCCGCCAACTGCGAGGCGACCATCCATGTGCCCGCGAGCTCGGCCGACTTGGTGCAGAGCACACCGCCCCTCGATCCGTCGCGCTCAGTGCCGGGCGCGGTCGTCTACGAGGTCGGCTCGGGCGACTACCGGTTTCGCCGCGCCGCCGCCGGCCTGCCGCACTCCGGTCGCTGAACGATCAGATCTCGCGCGAACCCGCAGAGTCGCTCTGGGATTCCCGCGTTCGAGGCGCCGGCCGATTGTTGTCAGCCCGGAGCCGGCAGAGCGCCCGTCCGCAGGGGCGAAAACCACGTGTTGACCGGGGACGACTGAATCCTCAGCGTCGCTGAGGCGAGGATCCGGGCCCGCTTGACCCTGGGATGGCCTCGGCCTACGCTCCGGCAGCCTTGAGTATGAATGCCAAGCTCCTGTTCCAAGCGATCTTCTCGCTCGCGGTGCTCCTCCTCCTCGTGCTGATGGGGTTGCACAACAAAGAGACCGTGACGTTCCACCTGCCCCCACTCATCCCGAACTTCACCCAGAAGGCGGCCATCATGTATTTCGCCTTCTTCGCGGTCGGCTTTCTCACTGCAACGATTGTCATTGCCGGGGGCGGCAGGAAACGAGGAAGCGGAGCGAAACCGAGTCAGGGCGCCAAGTAAACGCGAGCCCGCCGCAACGCTCTGTGCGAGCCACCCGCCCGGTTGGGCGGTCGCTCCCCCCGCCCCACGGCGATCTCCGGTGGGATCGGCACGCGTCCGACCGGGCCAAAGAGCCACGCCACATGCACACACTCCAGGTAACGCGCTCGCGGCACGTCCTCCGAACCCTCGTCCTCTTCCTGACGGCTTCGTCCGCAGTCCCGGCCGCCCCGCCGGGCGACCTGTTGGGTGACCCCGGTCTCGCCATGGTCCGTTGCCGGAACAACGAGATCGTCGCCAGCAACGGGGTGCTCGCGGTCTGCTGGGCGCTCGGCAACTCCGGGTTGCGACCGCGCTGCGCCCGCGATGTGGTCGCCGAGAAACAGATCGAGTTCGTTGGCGAGGCCTTCGAGATCGTTCTCACCAACGGGCAGCGCCACGCGGCCTCCGCACTTTCAACCGCCGGGCCGGCCCGTCTGCGCCGGTTGCGGCCGAACCCCAAGGCCGCCCGGTTGGCCGCGCGCATTCCCGGCCGGCAGGTGGAGGTCCCGCTGCGTTCCGCCGACGGCATGCTGCGCGTGATTTGGCGGGCGCTGCTGCACGACGGCGCGAACTACCTTCGGCAGGAAGTCGAAGTCACGGCGGTTGGCCGTGACTGTCCGATCCAGGAGATCCTCTGGCTGAACCAGGCGATGCCCGGCGCGCAGGTCGCGGGGCAAGTGGACGGTTCTCCAGTCGTAGCCGGGACCTTCTTTCTGGGTGGCGAAGACCCGCACGCGCTGAACCAGACGCGACCGCCGAGCCAGGAGGCCGACCCCTCGCCGGCAGTGGTCTGCCGCATCCCCAGGAATGCTGTGCTGCGGCGTGGGGAAAGCCTGACCCAGGGTTTTGTTCTGGGCGTTGCGCCCGCCGGCCAGATGCGCCGCGCCTTTCTCCGCTACCTGGAACGCGAGCGCGCGCATCCGTATCGACCGTACCTTCATTACAACTCGTGGTATGACACGGCCTGGGAACCCTTCGCTCTAAACGAGACCAATTGCCTCGAGGCGATTCGCCTCCTGGGCGAGCGTTTCATCCTGCCTTATCAAGTCACCATGGACGGCCTGGTGTTCGACGATGGCTGGGATGATCCGAAGACCTTGTGGCAGTTTCATGGCGGGTTCCCTCGCGGCTTCGCGCCCCTGGCGGGACTGGCCCGCCACTACCGCTCCCGGTTGGGGGTATGGCTTTCCCCATTTGGCGGCTACGGCGACCCCAAGGCCCAGCGGCTGCGGATGGGGGCGGCGCAGGGATACGAAACCAACAACACCGGTTTCTCACTTGCCGGCCCGAAGTACTACGCGGCCTTCCAAGCGGCTTGCGTGGGGATGATCCGCGACTACGGCGTCAATCACTTCAAGTTCGACGGCATCGCCACGGGCATGTACGCGAGCGGCGGCGCCCAGTACGTGCTCGACACCGAAGCCATGCGCCGCCTCATGCTCGAATTGCGCGCGGAAGACCGGGACCTGTACATCAACCTGACGACCGGCTCCTGGCCCTCCCCCTTCTGGTTGCGGTATGCCGACTCGGTATGGCGTCAAGGAGGCGACATGGGGCGCGCCGGCAAAGGCCCAACGCAGCAACAGTGGCTGACCTATCGCGACCAGGAGGTCTACCGGAACATCGTCCGCAAGAGTCCCCTCTACCCGCTCAACTCGCTGATGACCCAGGGAGTCGCCTACTCACGCCAGGGGATGGCGGGCGATCCCACGTTCAACTCCACCGGCTTCCGGGACGACGTGCGCGCATTCTTCGGGAGCGGCACGGGCTTGCAGGAGTTGTACATCCAACCCGGTCGGCTGACTCCCGAGGACTGGCGGGTCCTGGCCGAAGCCGCGAAATGGTCGCGCGCCAACGCGGATGTGCTGGTGGACACTCACTGGATCGGGGGCGACCCCTCGAAGCTCGAAGTCTACGGCTACGCCTCCTGGGCGCCCCGCCAGGGCATCGTCATGCTTCGCAACCCGGACGACCAACCGCGTTCGTACACCCTGGATATCGGGGCGGCCTTGGAACTGCCCCGCGGCGCCCCCACCGTCTACGTGCTTCGGAGCCCTTGGGGCGAGGACGCCGCTCGGCCCGCACTCCGCGCCGCGGCGGGGCAGCCCCTCGCGATCGCCCTCGAACCGTTCGAAGTCGTCGTGCTGGAAACAACCCCGCTGCCGGAGTGAAGCCCGCACGCCGCGGGATCAAGCCGCATCCGCACCCGATCCCTCTGGCCGCTCTGCAGGCAAGCCTCGAGGGGCACACGCCGGAGCCGCCGTGCCGGGTTGAGGCGCGGATCGGGTTGCTCAGTAACCTTGGTACAGCCGGTAGAAGGCAGGCCCGGCTTCGGGCGGCGCCGTGAAGACGTAGTTGCCGCCTTCGATGACCGGAGCGTTGCCCACGGTTTGCCACTGCGGCTGGGCCAGGTCGCCCGTCGTCTGGAGGACAAATCCGGCGGCCGCGACCGGCCACTGGAGTCGCAGGGTCGGCCCCTGGCCGTCGTCGGTGACGCCCAACTGCAGCGGCACGGACGGCTTGCAGGCCTGCAGCGGATTCACACCCGCATTCGGGCCGCACGGCCGGATGACGCCATAGCGGACGCGCGTGACGCAGATCTTGTCATTCACCGAGAATCGGGCGGCGGCCTGAGGGCCCTGGTTGACGCCGTTGAATTTCACGTCGGGAATCTCCCAGTAGGCGTCCAGCCACTGGTCGCTGCCCGTCAGGGTCACGAAATACGTGTCCGGGGTGAAACCGAAGGTGGAATTCCCAAACCGTTCGGTGATGTAGACATCGGGCTTGAAGCCCGCGCCTGCCAGCAACGGGTCGTCGTAATAGGTGACACAGATGGCCAAGTGCGCCGGCGGTTGGGAGTTGGGTCCCAGGGCCTCGTCCAGAATGGCGAAGTTCAGATACTGGTGTTCGAAGCCGGGCGTCCCGTCATCGTGAGCAGGGCGTATGGCCCGGCGGCGGTCGGCGGCGGGGCCGGCTTCCTCCTCGATCATCATCTGATCCCCTCCGCTGCTGCCCAAGCCCAGGCCGTTGCTCACGCCGTTCGCCAGATCCAGCTCCGCATAGTTGCCGTAAGCGTCGGTGCAAATCGCCGGATCGGAAACACAGTCCTCGAGGGGATCGATCCCAGCCAGCGGGTGGCTCCCGGTGCGCAGGACGGCCATTTCGCAACGGGAAACGCAGACCGCCCCGTTCTCGGAGATGAGGCGGGGACCGCCGGTCAGGGAACCGGTGTTGACTCCCTTGAGATTGACCGCGGGGACGATCCACGAGCGCCGGATCCATTGACCGGTGCCAACCAACACCTGCCGCTGCTCCGCGGGATACGTGGCGGTCGCACCCAGCGCGTCCGTTGCATAGGCCTCGGGACCGAACTGAACACCCGCCCCTGCAAACATCGGGTCATCGTAGAAATCCACGCAGACCTTGATCGCTTGGGCGTCATTGCACGGTTTGCCCAGGTAGTTGTCCGTGATGCCGAAGTTCAGGTACTGGCCATCGGGGCAGACCGCGCGGCGTTGGTCGGTCGCGGGACCAACGTTGGTCTGAAACGTCACCGTCTGGTCGCCATCGTTCAGTACGACCAGATGGTCGGCCGTCTCCGCGTCCAGGTCGATCCCCACCAGGTTCGTCTCCGGCTCCGGATCGCAGGTCTCCGGCGGCAGGAACTTGTTGATGTCTTCCGGCGCGCCAAAGGCGCCTTGTTCCCCGAACGCCACGACGCGCACGATGAGATTGGGCACCGTCTCGAACCGGATCGTGCCGCCATTCACCCCGCCGTACGTGTACCCGCCTTGCGCATTCGCGGGGATGGAACCGACATAGCGCGAATCGCCCGAAGGCCGCAGGTCGTTCGGGATCCGGAACAGCACCCAGTTCCAGCGCTGGTTGCGCGCCTCGACGGGGATCTGCCCGCCGACGGGCCATTCGAGATCCGGCAGAACCCCCGTCAGGAAGACGAAGTCCCGTGGTTGCCCTTGGCTGGTGAACAGCGCGGCGTCCCCATAGACCTGCACCAGAATGTCGATGAACTCGTCGTCCGCCCACTCCGCGTACTCGGTGTCGGCAATATTGAGGTAGTTGCCGGTCACTTTCTTCGCGTCGTGGCCGCCAATGGTGGTGTTCTGCGTCACTTGATCGCCTCCGGTCAGGATCTGCAGCGCGCCCTCGTACCAGGTCCAACTGCCTTCCGGCGGCGCCAGGGTTCCGTCGGTCACCACAAAGTGGACGATCTTGTTGGGGTCGACGGTCGCCGGCCAGGACTCCGGGTCGAACGGACCGGTCTGGGCCAGCAAACCGGTTCCCAGGAGTGCGCTCCCCAATGCTCCCAACCACCGCAAGTTCGCGTTCATCGTTTCTTCCTCCGCTTGAGTGTTTGACTGCGCGTCCGCAACGCCTCTCCGCCACAGTAGTACCCCGGAAATCCATTGCGACTGTCGTTCCCGCGACGTGATCCGTCAAGCTCGCCGGCGCTCCCCTGTGCCCGCCCCGCAAAGCGCTGCGGCGGCCGGACTGCGGCCGTCTCGGCCGCAGAAACGCTCGACCAGTCGAGGGCGGCCTCTGAAATCGTGGCGCTGCTCCGCTGCGATGCTCCCTGCGCCCGAGACGGGCGCACTCCAAGACGGCCAGCGTTGTAAGGGGGCGCATTCGAAACCGCGCCAGCGTCGTGGAGTCTGTGGACTTCCCTCAGGGTCAGGCGTTAACAGACTTAAGTTAGGCTCCGTCGCCGCCCCTAAGGCCCGCCGGAGAGCGACATTCTTAAAGCGCTTAACGCCTGACCCTGAGCGGTAAACCCAGCGTTGTCGGGGGCGCATCCGAAATCGCGCCAGCGTCGTGGAGTGCGTGCGCTGCCGCGCCGCTTTGCATCCGCCTCGCCAGCGGGCGGGTGGGTGTGGTAGAGAACGTCCCGTGTCGCTATCCTCGCACGCCGGCACCGCGATGCTCGCGATGCACCGGCGCGCGTCTGGTGCCAGGCGCGGCGCGACGAATCCGAACCAACATGACAACTCCTGGGCTTCAAGGATCGTCCGGTCGACTTCCCTCAGGGTCAGGCGTTAACAGACTTAAGTTAGGCTCCGTCGCCGCCCCTAAGGCCCGCCGGAGAGCGACATTCTTAAAGCGCTTAACGCCTGACCCTGAGCGGTAAACCCAGCGTTGTCGGGGGCGCATCCGAAATCGCGCCAGCGTCGTGGAGTGCGTGCGCTGCCGCGCCGCTTTGCATCCGCCTCGCCAGCGGGCGGGTGGGTGTGGTAGAGAACGTCCCGTGTCGCTATCCTCGCACGCCGGCACCGCGATGCTCGCGATGCACCGGCGCGACGAATTCGAACCAACATGACAACTCCTGGGCTTCAAGGATCGTCCGGTCGGCGCGGGCGCAGGTTTGGGCCGAACCGACGCTCCACTCCGCGCGCCGCTTTTTGCGCAGTCCTCCTCCTCGGCCTGGCGCTGGTCCACGGCCCCGTGGCCTGGTCGCAAGATACAAACGGCCACACGGAGATCCACCCTCCCCTCGGCCCCTATGTCCACCTGCAGCCGGCTGACTTCGCCAACGCCACCAGTTTCACGCCCGAGGATCGCGTTGTGCTCACACCGTACTTCTACTGGTACGACATCTACTCCGGCGCGCACATCAAGGACGCCGACGGTTCCGATGCTCTGACGGATCATCCGCCCACGTTGACGGGGTTTTCGTATCGTTCGAGCGCGTGGCATCGCCAGCAATTGCTCGACATGATGGAGACGGGGATCGACGTGCTGCTGCCGGTCTACTGGGGCGAGCCCTCGCAGCGCCTGACGAACCAGCCCGTCAGCGCCCAACCGTGGAGCTACGCCGGGCTCCCGCCGCTCGTCGAGGCTCGTGACGACCTCGTGACCGCGGGCTGGTCGCCGCCGCGCATCGGGATGTTCTACGATACGTCGACCCTCCAGTGGAATGCCGCCGGCGAGCGGATCGATTTGACAACGCCCCACGGTCAGCAGTGGTTCTATGAAAGCGTTCGCGACTTCTTCTCGCTGATCCCGCCGCGGCGTGGTTGGATCCTCGACCGCAAGGATGTGCCGC
>CAYSPU010000066.1:7880-10197 GCA_964432995.1 uncultured Verrucomicrobiota bacterium | reverse complement strand
TGATCCCGCCGCGGCACTGGGCCATGATCGATGACCAGCCGGTGATCTTCCTCTACAGCGCCGCCTTTGCGGCCAACCACGATCAGACCTGCATCGATTACCTCCGCACCTGCTTCGCGCGCGACTTCGGCGGACGCATCCCTTACGTGGTCCGCGAGGTCTCCTGGAAGGTCCGGAGCGAGCAGGTATATGCGTGGGGCGGCGCTCTCGGCTTGAAGTGCCCCGGAGCGGCCTCGCTCGGCCCGGGGTACGACGACAGCGCCGTCCTCGGCCGCACTCCGCTGGTGGTGCCGCGCGAGAACGGCGCGTTCTTCCGGAGGAACTGGGAAGCGTTCCTCATCCGCCCCTGCCGGCTTGTCATGATCGAGACCTGGAACGAGTTCCACGAAGGCACGGAAATCGCCGACTCTCTGGAATACGGCCGCGAATACCTGGCGTTGAACCGGGAGTATGTGAACCTGTTCAAGTCGGGAACGAGCATCCCCGGTCCGTATCGCGAAGCACGTCAACTCGGCATCGAGCTGGGGCCCACGAACCGAGAAGCCGGCCTGATCCAACTCGAGTGGGCCGACGGGACGACGATCGCGACGAACCTCGGCGGCGCCGACTGCCGGTTGCTGGCGGTGACGACACATGCGGGCCGTTACCTCTACCTGCGGGCCGACAACTCCTTCAAGTGGGCCGACACCATGGACCTCCAAGCGGTGATCGACGTCTGGGACGGTGCGCCCGGTCAACTGCGGCTCCAGTACGACGGCAGCGACACGAGCGCACCCTTCCAGGGAGCCTACACGAGCAGCCCGCAAGTCTTCGCCCTCAGCGGCAGTGGCACGTGGCGGACGGCGGTCCTTTCCCTGCCGGCGGCGCGCCTGCGCAACTCGCAGAACGGTGGAGCGGACTTCCGGTTGGACACCGGGGCGACGGGGATTGCCGTCCGCCGCGTGCGTCTGGTCCGGCCAGGTTTGGAAGCGGTTGGCTACACCACCGAGAACGGCTTCGTGTTTCGGCTTCACGGACCGCCGGGGGCGGCCTTCACCATCGAGTCTTCCACCGATCTCCTCGCCTGGACCGACTTGGCCGGGGGAACGCTGAGCGACACCCCACGCGCCTGGACCAACAATCTGACCCCACCAAGGGCCTCCGGCTACTTCCGCGCCCGCTGGTGATAGGTAACCCCATTTTCGAATGTTCAACCTCCGCCTCCTGCTCGTAGCGATCCTCATCCCGACCTCGGGGCTTCGCACGGAATCGGCTCCGCGGCCGAATATCGTCCTGATCCTCGCCGACGACATCGGCTACGGCGACGTCGGCTGCTACGGCGCGACGAAGGTGCGAACGCCGCATGTGGATCGGTTGGCGACCGAAGGACTGCGTTTCACTGACGGACACGCGGCTTCAGCGACCTGCACGCCGAGTCGGTACGCGCTGTTGACCGGGGAGTATGCCTGGCGGAAGAAGGGAACGGGCGTCCTCACCGGGGACGCTGCACTGATCATCGAACCGGGGCGGGCAACCCTGCCCGCTTTGCTGCGACAGGCTGGATACCGAACCGCCGTAGTAGGCAAATGGCATCTCGGTTTGGGCCGCGGCCACGGGACAACCGATTGGAATGACGAAATCGCCCCGGGCCCTCGCGAGGTGGGCTTCGACGAGTCGTTCATCATCCCCGCCACCGGAGATCGCACGCCCTGCGTCTACGTGGAAAACGGAAGCGTGGTCGGCCTCGATCCCGCAGACCCGCTCCAGGTCAGCTTCAGCGCGAAGGTCGGAGACGATCCCACGGCCCGGGATCATCCTGAGCTTCTCACAATGGGACTTACCCACGGCCACGACCAGACAATCGTTAACGGCATCAGCCGAATCGGCTTCATGTCCGGGGGGCGCGCCGCCCGCTGGGTGGACGAGGACATGGCCGACGTGATCACGCGTCGCGCGGTACGGTTCATCGAGGAGAACCGGATGCGACCCTTCTTCCTCTACTTTGCCACGCACGACATTCACGTTCCGCGAGTGCCGCACCCGCGGTTTCGCGGTAGCAGCGATTGCGGGCGGCGCGGCGACGCCGTCCACCAGTTCGATGCCTCCGTGGGCGAAATCGTGGCGGCCCTGGACCGCCTGACCCTCGCCCGGAACACGTTGGTCATCTTGACCAGTGACAACGGCCCCGTGCTGGACGACGGCTACGCCGACGGCGCCGTAGCGGACCGCAATGGCCATCAACCAGGCGGCCCCTTTCGTGGCGGGAAATACAGCCTGTTCGAGGCCGGCACGCGCGTGCCGTTTGTGGTCCGCTGGCCCGCCCGCGTACGTCCCGGCG
>CAYSPU010000066.1:0-7870 GCA_964432995.1 uncultured Verrucomicrobiota bacterium | reverse complement strand
TTCGTGTCGACTCTGGCGGCCTTGGTCAACGTGCCGGTTCCAGCCGAAACGGCACCGGACAGCCGGAACGTCCTGGCCGCGTTGTTGGGCGAAGGCCGCTCCGGTCGAACGGAATTCGTCCATGCTGCCAGCGGCTTGGCCCTGCGCCAGGGGCCGTGGAAGTACATTCCTCCGGGCAAGGGCCCCGCACGCTTTGCCCAAACGGACATCGAATCCGGCATTGCCGCCGAGCCGCAACTGTATGACCTCGAGAGCGACCCAGGGGAAACCAGGAACCTAGCCGCGCGCGAGCCGGTACGAGTCCGCCGGATGCAGGAGAAACTGCACATCGTGCGGGGACGGCCCCCGCGATAGCAGCGCCGACAGTTGCTCCGTGTCCGCAGTCCATAAGCGGTCCACGGCATGCGTCTCACCTTGCCGCGTGACGCGTTCCTGGCCGCTGATACCACTCTCTGGTGCGGTTGCAGACCCGACACACCGACAGCATGACGGGAACCTCCACGAGCACGCCGACGACCGTTGCCAACGCAGCCCCGGACCCCGCCCCGAAGAGGGTGATCGCCACGGCAACAGCGAGTTCGAAGAAATTACTGGCGCCGATAAGCGCGCCCGGCGCCGCGACGTTGTGCGGGACTTGAAACCACTTCATCAGCAGGTAGGTCAGACCCGAGTTGAAATAGACCTGGATCAGTATCGGCACCGCGATCAACAGCACGGCCAGCCATCGCCGTGTCAGGTTCTCCGCCTGAAAGGCGAAGATCAGCACGAGCGTCAGCAGCAACGCCAAGACCATCACCGGATGGAACTTCGGCAGGAACTTCTTCTCGAACCACTCCTGGCCATGCGTGCGCAGCAACGCGGTGCGCGTGAGCCAGCCCGCCGCCAGGGGAATAACGATGAACACCACCACCGAGGTGACCAGCACTTTCGCCGGCACCACTACATCCGCCACGCCGCACAGGAAGATCACGATGGGCGCGAAGGCGACCAGCATGATGAGGTCGTTCACAGCCACCTGAATCAGGGTGTACGCCGGGTCACCCTCGGTGAGATAGGACCACACGAACACCATCGCCGTGCAGGGAGCAGCGGCCAGGATGATCAGCCCGGCGGTGTATTCCTTGGCCATGTCGGGGCTGATCCACGGGGCAAAGACGTGTTGCATGAAAAGCCAGGCCAGCAGCGCCATGCTGAAGGGCTTCACCAGCCAGTTCACAAAGAGCGTCACGGCCAGGCCTTTGGGGCGCCGCGCCACCCCCCCGATTGCACCGAAGTCCACCTTGAGCATCATCGGGTAGATCATCAGCCACAGCAGCACGCCAATCGGCACGTTGACTTGGGAGCCCTTCCCGAACTCAAGTCGGCTCAGGCTGGCCGTGAGGTCCGGCAGGAGCTTCCCGAAGGTCAGGCCCACCCCCATGCACACCAAAACCCAGACCGTCAGATAGCGCTCGAAGAAGGCCAGCCGCTTCTTCTCCACCACCGGCACCGACCTCGCCGCAACCGCATGATCGCTCATGGCTATCTCCAGTCCGGAGCTTGGCGTCAGCCGCAGCAACCACCAGATCTCGGCGAGATACTCGTGCCACAACAAGACGAACCTTTGCGCGCGGTGATCTCGAGGCTCGTCACGTAGTCACTGGGCCTCGTGCCGGGAGGCAGATGGGCCAGAATCTTCTGATAGAGCGGATCTTGCCAGTCCGCCATGCCGTCGATGTAGGAAGACTTGGTTTCGGTCACGACGTCCACCAGACCCGCTTCCTTGGCCATGCGTTGCGTCTCCGAGACCAGCACCGCCCCCGCCACACAGCCAACCAGCGCCTCAACACTCTCGGCCACGGCTGGCGGCAAGGGCTTGAGCAGTGCCAGGTCGGACACGGCCACGCGACCGCCCGGCTTCAACACCCGCGCGATCTCCCGCCACACCTGCGGTTTGTCCGGCGACAGATTGATGACGCAATTCGAGATGACCACGTCCACGCTCGCGTCCGCCGCTGGAAGATGCTCGATTTCGCCGAGGCGAAACTCGACGTTGTCGAGACCGGTGCGTTCCCGATAGGTGGCGATGTTCCGTCGCGCCTTGGCCAGCATCTCCGGGGTCATATCCACGCCGATGGCGCGACCGGTGGGACCAACCTTCTTGCCGGCGATGAAGATGTCAAAACCGCCCCCGGCGCCCAGGTCCAGCACCACTTCGCCAGGCTGGAGTGCGGCCAGCGCATTGGGATTGCCGCAGGAAAGGCCCATGTTGGCCCCCTCCGGCAGCGCGGCCAGCTCCTCGGCCGAGTAGCCGATGTGTTTGGCCAGGTCCTCCGATGTCGCCGGCGTCGAACCACAGCAGGTCGGCGCCGTGCCGCAGCAGGAACCGCCGCTGCCGGCGATCTTCCCGTAGCCTTCGCGAACCTTCTGGCGTAGCAGTTCGGAGTCAACGGACTTGGTGGAATTGCTCATAGCGTCTTTAGTTTCTCTCGGCGTGGTCGACGCGTCGGGTAACGTCTCCACCCACCGCCGGATCTCGTCTCGCACCCGCCGATAGACGGCGAGCTTCTCCTCGCCGTCGGGCAAGTGCCGGGTCAGGGTTGGTGGATCTTCAAATCCGACATGCACCACTGTGGTCTGACCGGGAAAGACCGGACAGTGCTCGTGGGCGTGGCCGCACACCGTCACCACGCAATCGAACCGTGCCGATCCCAGTTCCGTGACCGTCTTCGAACGCTGTCTCGAGATGTCCACCCCCGCTTCGGCCATGACCTGGACGGCGTGCGGATTCAGTCCGTGCTTCTCGATCCCGGCCGAATACGGCTCGATGAGGTCCCCCTTCAGATGGCGCGCCCAGCCCTCCGCCATCTGGCTGCGACACGAATTGCCCGTGCAGAGGAACAAGACTCTCAACTTCGACATTGGCGTCGGCATAACTCGGTAGTCGCGCAAGGTCACGGAGCGATGTAGATCAGCCAAACCCCGCCCAGGAGCACCAACGCGCCGCAGACGGTCTTGACCACTGTCACCCCCTTGGACTGTTCGTTCCAATTCAGGAACCGCTGCACCACCTCGGTGAACGTCCCGGCCAGCACGATCACCGCACAGTGCCCCACGCCGTAGGCCAGAAGGAGCGATGCCCCGTGGACCGGACTTGATTCCGCCAGCTTGAACGTCACTGCCAGCATCGGCGCCATATACGCAAACGTGCAGGGACCCAGCGCGATTCCGAAGATCAGGCCCAACAGGAACGCCGCGAGCAATCCCTTGCGTTTCATGTTGACCTGCCCGGGGCCCGACCACGGCATCGGAATCACCCCGATCAGATGCAGTCCCACCAGAAAGAAGATGAGCGCCACGAAGTAATTCCCGTAACGGCCGACGTCCCCCATCATGCGCCCGGCCGCCGCCGTGATCGCCCCTATGGCCGCAATGGTGATGAGGATGCCCACCGAGAACAGGGTGGACGTCCAGAACGCACGCTTGGCCGTCACCTGCCCTTGCTCGCTGATGAAACCGACGATCAGGGGGATACTGGCCAGGTGGCATGGGCTCAGCACAATGCTCAGAATGCCCCACACGACCGAGGCCGCCAACGCAGCCAGGGGCGCACCTTCGACGGCACGACTCAGGTTGGTCAAGAGTTGTTCCATAAAGCAGCGGTTGTCCGAGACCGGCGGCATACCGTCCTGGTTGGTGCCGTCCGGTTGCTCTTGCCCGCCCGGAGAGCTTCGCTGCGCGCATTCACCCCGCCACCGCTTGCGTTTGTCCCGGTTCCGCCTCCGGGGCAGCTGGTTTGCCGAACCGCCGGACCAGCGTGATGACGGACACCAGCGCGAGCAGAGTGAGGCCAAGGTCAAACCCGGTGTAAGCCCAGCGCGTCAAAGCCGCCAACCAACCAAGTCTGAGGAGCACCAGCGCTCCACAAATCCCAGTCAACACCAACAGCATCCACAACGCCTTGCCGAGAACGGCCGGCGTGGACACCGCCTTGCCGTTGACGGGACGCTGCAAGGCCAGCACCAACCCCACGAGGAGCACGCCCATCCCAATCCAGAAGTGCGCCGCGTCGAGCGCAAAGCGCCTTGCGGTCATGTATTCCGTCAGTTCGGGGGAACGAGCTACCAGCACGCCGCCCACCATGAAGCCCGCGAGAGCCAGCCATGACCAACCGACCGACGCCAATGGCGACAAAACCTGGTGACGCACGGCCACGCCTCGCAGGCCCAGGATGGCCAACAGACCTCCCAGCAACGCCAGCAGCGCGTACAGAACAGGCTTCAGCATTTGCTCCCGGAACGCCCCGAGCCAGACGGAAGCCGGTGAGAAACCGAGAATGGCGGAGTTGCCCGTCCAGCGCGGGCCGCCGTCCTCGGGGGAGAACGCCGTGAGCAGCACGGCGCGGTCAAAGAACTCCGACTTCGACGAGTGGCAGTCGGTGCAGCCACCCGAGCCGAGTGCGGCCCGGGCCGGTGCGATGTCGTGGTTGTATTTGTGGACGTTGGCATAGGGCGAGGCTTCCCATTCGGCCTTGTCCAGGACTCGGAATTCCGTTCCCGAGTGATAGACCCGGTTACTGGAGACCCACACGACGCGCCTGCCTTTCAGATCGTAGTTGAGCGCGGTCAAATGCCCTGTCACCGCCGCGATCAGGGCGTCCACCTCTTCGGGGCGATTGATCTCCAGAGCACCGTCTCCGTCGTCATCCTTGATCCGGGCCAGTTCGGGATACTGCGTGGGATCGTCGAAATGCGCTTTCCACATCTTGTGAATGTCTGGCGGTCGCGGCTGCATCAGGCCCGGTTTTCCGGGCGTTTCGATGCCCGGCCAGGTCGAGTGGACGCGGTTCACGGGAAAGATCTTGCCCTTGTAGTTGGCCAGGACCGGCCGGAACGTCTCGGTGGGTTTGTCGTCGTAGCCCATGACTTTCAGGAGGCCGTAGTGGTTGCGGTATGCGCCGTCCACGCCGTAGAAGGTCCAGAGCTGCTTGCCGCCGGGATCAATCCACGCGTCGCGATTGAACACATCGCTGGCTTGCACCTGAATGGGCATCACCTGCTTGGTCGGCGTGTGGCAGGTCTGGCAGGCGATCCTCTCCAGATGCAGCGGCGGCAGCCAGGGGTGAGTGGCCATGGGTGCGCCGAACTTGCCGCTCGTATGGCAACTCACGCAACCGCGCACGGTGTTGTCCAGATCGTCGCGCACCCGCCCGCCGGGATCGTCGCCCTTGCCGAATTGATGCACCTCGTGGCCGTGAATCCGGGGATCATCGGCATTGCTGCCGGCGGGGTGGCAATCCACACAGCGCAGTCCGGATCGAAAGTGAACGTCCGTCCGGGCGCGATAGTCCGCCCCGCGCTTCTTCCAACCGGGCTGGGCATGGCAGTTGAGACAGGTCTCGTTTCTTGGTTGCGTAACCACCCGCACCTTGAGCTTGCCACTGGCGTCGAAGTTCTTCAGGTCGTAGGCGACTTGCGGGGCTTCATTGCTGGCCACGCGTCCCGTGACCTTGCCGAAGCCCGCGCCTTCGGTGGCGGCCCAGCGGAAGTTGAGCTTGGCGACCTGGTCGTTCCGCTTCTTGAGGTCGTACTCCGGCAGATGGCAGAGGAGGCAATCGGCCTCGATGACGCCAGAATCCGACCAGCGGGTCTTGTAGTAGTCGCCGTCGAATCGGTTGTCGCCGCCGGGGGTCAGGCCGCTGGCCGGGTCCCGCATCCATGTGTCGTAGCGTTTGCCGTCGCGATCGAACTCCAGCGGTCCTCCGCCCGGATGACAGTTGCCGCACCCCGCCGTGATGAAGGTGGCGGAGGTCATGTCGATGGTCACCGGCGAGGCGTTGGTTTTGGGCGCGAGATAGCGGTAGAGCGGCGCGGGTGAGCACCACGTGCCGCCGTAGTTGCCGGGCGAGGACACCCATCGATACCGCGCGGCCATGTCGGCGGGCACCGCCTCGCCCTTGCCTTGGGTGAAGTGGTAGCCCTCGGTGATCTTGTTGTAGTCGTGACAACCGGCAGCGCCGCAGGTTTGGCGCGGCGAATAGGGCGCGGTGGCGTTCACTCCACGGACAGGATCGACGACGTTGCCCTGCTCGTCCTTCAACTGGTAGGGGGGACAGATCCGGATGGCCCGCCTGGGCCCCTCACTTGTGACCGCGGCGGCGGCTCGCGCTCCGTCGGTCAGCACCACCGCGCCCGCCAGCACGAAAACCAATCCGACGCCGAGCCGGGGATCCAAGCCTGGGTCTGGTCGCGTCTTCATGGTCTGACGTTGGCCGAGTGGTGTTGGATTGCTCTCTGGGCGCCGGTCTGCGAGGCGCGAGCGTCAGTTCGTCGGTGCAGCCGATTTGCCGGAAACGTCCACGCCCAGTTCCCTCCATTTGCCGAGGATGTCCTCCTTGCCGTAAAAGCCGACATGCCGGAACAGCTCCTTGCCGTCCGCGTCAATGAAGATCTGTGTGGGGATGATCTCGACTCCGAAGGCCTTGCCCGCGTTGGGATTCTTCCACACGTCGATGAACTCGGTGGTGAATCGGTGGGCGTGTTCCTTCTTCAGTTCCTCGAGGATGGGCGCCATCGCCTTGCACGGAATGCACTTGTCCGCCCCGAGGTCGATGAGCTTCGGCAGGCGAGCGGCAGCCACTGGCCCCGTGTCGGAAGCCGGATCTGCCATCACTCCGCTGGCTGCAGGCGTTGCCGATGGCGAGTTGATGCCAGCGGAAGCACGGTGGTTCTTCAGAACGACGGCCCCGACGACGACGACGGCCAGGGCTAAGACGATTAGGAGTTTCGTGGGAGTGTTCATGGTTTGATCTTCTGGTAGAGAGCCGGAAGCCGTGTCCGGTACATCGCACTCACCTGTGGCTCCATCTCGGCCAGGGGCTTCACGGGGACAAGGTCCATGACTTCGGCAGGGCTGAGGCCGGATTCGAGCAGCGTTCGGGCGGCGCCGCAGACCATGCGCTTGAGAGCGAGGGCAATGTCCGCTTCGCTCAGACCGAAGCCCGCGGCCAAATCGCCCAGGACTTGAAGCTGGAACCACAGGTAGGTAGGGCCCATGCCGGTGAGCAGGGCGTAGGCCTCCAGCTTCGCCTCGGCGACCTCCGGGCAGTCGCCCAAGGGCGCGAGCCGGGTGGTCAGTTCTCCCTTATCCGCTGCCGTGATCGCCTCGCCGAAGGCCACCGGATTGAAACCGCAGTTCACCACCGACGGCGCATTCGGAATCACTCGCGCCAGCCGCGCGAAACCGCCCAGCAGTTCCGTCAGTTTGCCGATCGTGAACTTGGGGGCCAACGACACCACCAACGCGCCCGACTTGAGACGGCCCTTGATGGCGGCCGCCACCTCCGCCATGACCGGCGGGTGCACGGCCAGGAAGACGATGTCTTGAGCCGCCGCTCCCAGGTTGTCGCCCGTCGTCTGCACGCCGGGGAACTGGGCCTTGAGTTTGGTCAGCGTGTCGGCGTTACAGTCGCTCACCAGAACGCTGGCCGGAAGAGCATTTGCCCGCCGCCAGCCTTCAAGGAAAACGCGGGTGATCCGCCCGCCTCCGACGAAACCAATGGTCTTCGTGCTCATGTTGTTTGTATTCAGGCTGCGGCCTGCTGCAGGATGGCCTTGATTTCGGGAATGCTCGGCACCTTTCCGGTCACCTTGATGGTGCCATTCACCGCCAGTGCCGGCGTCATCATCACGCCCAAGGCCATGATCTGCTTGAGGTCGGTGATTTTGTTGATGTCCGCCGCCAGGCCGAGTTCGGTGACGGCTTGTTGCGTGAACTGCGCGAGTGTCTTGCACTTCGCGCAGCCGGGGCCAATAACGAGGATGTTCATCGGGGGATGGCTGGGAGGTTCAGGGTTCACGGTTGGGAGGTTCAGGGTTCACGGTTGGGAGGT
>CAYSPU010000065.1:6073-24608 GCA_964432995.1 uncultured Verrucomicrobiota bacterium | reverse complement strand
GAGCGGTGGCATCGCCTACGTCCTCGACGAGTCCGGCGTCTTCCCCGGTCGCTGCAACCGACAGATGGTGGGACTCGGCCCGCTGGAGGACGCCACGGAGCGTGAGGAAGTCCGCCAGATGATCCAACGGCACGCCGACCTCACCGGCAGCCGCCGGGCCCGCGACGTTCTCGAGCGCTGGGACCTGTTCGTGGCGCGCTTTGTCAGAGTGCTGCCCAAGGATTACGCGCGCGTCCTCGAGACCCTGCGGAAAGTGCACGAGTCCGGACTCGCCGGAGAAGACGCGGTCATGAAGGCCTTCGAGGAAAACGCCGGCGACGTCGCCCGCGTCGGCGGCGGCTAGCCACAGGATTTGACCAGCCATGGGGAAACCAACAGGATTCATCGAGTTTCTGCGCGAGCTGCCATTGGATCGGCCGGCCGCCGAACGCATCCGCGACTGGAACGAGTTCCATCGGCCGATGGCGGAGTCCGATCTCCGCCGACAGGGCGCGCGGTGCATGGATTGCGGTACTCCCTTCTGCCATACCGGCACCCTCCTCAGCGGCATGGCCACCGGTTGCCCCATCCATAACCTCATCCCCGAATGGAACGACCTCGTCTACCGCGGCCTCTGGCGCGAAGCCCTCGAACGCCTCCACCACACCAATAACTTCCCCGAATTCACCGGCCGCGTCTGCCCCGCCCCCTGCGAAGGCTCGTGCGTCCTCGGTTTCAATCACCCGCCCGTCACCATCAAGAACCTCGAGTGCTCGATCATCGACCACGCCTGGAAACAGGGCTGGGTCGTCCCTCATCCCCCGGAGGGCCGGAGCGGGAAACGCGTCGCCATCGTCGGGTCCGGCCCGGCCGGCCTCTGCGCCGCCGCCCAACTCAACCGCGCAGGCCACACCGTCACCGTCTTCGAACGCGCCGACCGCATCGGCGGCCTCCTGGTCTACGGCATCCCCAACATGAAGCTGGACAAACGCCTCGTGCTCGAGCGCCGACTCCAGCTCCTGCGCGATGAAGGCATCGTTTTCCTCACCAACACGGAGGTCGGCAAAGACCTTCCCGCCGACCGCCTCCGCGCCGACTTCGACGCGATCGTTCTCTGCACCGGATCCACCATCCCTCGCGATCTGCCTGTCGAAGGACGCCAGCTCGAGGGTGTGCACTTCGCGCTCGACTTCCTGACCGCCAATACCCGGTGGCTCCTCGACGATTCCTCCGCCACGCCACCCATCTGCGCCAAAGACCGGGACGTCCTCGTCGTCGGCGGCGGCGATACCGGCACCGATTGCGTCGGCACCTCCGTCCGCCACGGCTGCCGCCGCATCACCCAGGTCGAAATCCTCCCGCCGCCGCCCCGCGAGCGTACCCCGGACAATCCCTGGCCCGAATGGCCCAAGATCTACCGCCTGGACTACGGCCAGGAAGAAGCCGCCGCCGTCTTCGGCGCCGACCCGCGCGTCTATCTGACCACGGTGAAGCGCTTCCACGGCGATGAACACGGGCGCGTCAAGGAAGCCGTCACCGTGCAGATCCGCTGGGACAAGAACGCGTCCGGACGATTTGTCCCCGTCGAATTGCCCGATACCGAGAGAGTGATTCCCGCCCAATTGGTGCTCCTGGCCATGGGCTTCCTCGGACCGGAACCTTCCCTCCTCCAGCAACTCGGCGTCGAACGCGACCCCCGCGGCAACGTGAAGTCCGAGCACGGCCGCTACACCACCAGCGCTCCCGGCGTGTTCGCCGCCGGCGATTGCCGCCGCGGACAAAGCCTCGTCGTCTGGGCCTTCCACGAAGGACGCGCCGTTGCCCGCGAGTGCGACCGCCATCTCATGGGGCGGACCGACCTGCCCTGAACCTCAGATCAACGCCGTTCCCGGCGGCATCTTCACGATCGCCGTCCCGGCAATCAGATCGTGCCACGCCAGCTTCTCCCGCGTCCACCCCACCCAGAAAAAGCCCAGGAACAGCGCCGCTGCCGACAAGAGCGCGGAAAGCGCCCGCACCACCGCCACCGGAACATCCAGGGGCCGACCGTCGCGCCGGATGATCTTCAAGCCGAAGACCACGCCTCCAATCGTCGTGCCCTTCCACGCCCAGAGCGCAGCGTGGTAGCAGATCCAGAAGATCAGGAAGTGTCGCTGCGCCCCCACAACCGACAGCAGCGCCACCACCAGCAGCACATCCAGCACCGTCGCGCCTGCCCGCATCCAGAAGCCCGCCCGCGGTTGGGTCTCCAGGCTGACCATCGCCGGCGGCAGAGCGTAGCTAGGCAGCGTCGGCGGCATCTCGGCCACACCGGGACTTGAAGTGGGCGCCGCCCCTCGAACCTCCGCCGCCGGGGCCATGGTCGGCGGCAGAGCGCTCGGCGGAGGATTGGTTCGTGTTCGTTCGCTGCCGAGAGCCCGCATCGCGGCCAGCAGCACCGCCCCGGTTCCCAGCGGCGCGATCACCCCCCAGAACACCAGACCAATCACCGGGATCATGTAGAGCACGGTGCTGCCGAGGATGCCGATCAACAAACCGACCACGGGGTTCTCGGCCAACTGCAGCCCCAACTGCTTCCCGAACTGCCGTCCGATGCACTGGTAGATCGCCACCTTCCCCAACAGGAAGCCCAGGAAGGCCGCCAGCACGAAGATGGGCATGATCAACAGCCCGATTCCCGTCACCGCCAGCAACAGCAGGATCAAGGGAAACAGCAGCCACCCCAGAAGCCCCATGAAGAACGAACCCACCGGCTGCGTCTCAATCACCCGCACACTCGCCGCCACGGGGCGCTGCAACACCAGGCACAGGAAGACATACACAATCGCCGAAGCCATCACCATCCACCACCACCAACCCCATTGATGCGGCAGCGGTCGCCCCCAGAACAACCCCTTCACGATCCAGTTCTTCAGCCCGCCCAGCAGCGGCACGCGCTCTTCAATCTGGTCCCACGTAAGCAGGAACCTCTCCCCGTCAATCCGCGCCGTCGGCGCCACGTCCGCCGATGCCCCAAACACCACCACCATATCTCCCCCAACTCGCGCCTCCGGCCCCAACACCAGCGAGCCAAACGGCACCACCACGTTCCCGGTCACCTGCCCGTTCACCTCCGCGTCCCCAAAAACCACCACCATGTCGCCGTCCACCGCCCCGTCCACCTTCGCCGAGCCCCACACCACCACCATCTCGCGCACGCGCTCGCCGGCCTTCACCGTCGCGTCCTGTCCCACCCGTACCAACTCCCCGCCGACGTACTCCTCGCGTTCGCCCGCCATCTCGGCATTTGCCGCCGGCTCCTCCACCTCCGTCTCGGGCTCCGCCATCGCTTCCGGCGCTGGCCCGTCTTCCGCCGCGTGCAACCAACAAGCCGACGCGCCCAGCCCAATCGCCAGGACCCAAATCGCCAGCCTCCGCTTCCCATTCCTGATTTGCTTCATACTCCGCTCACGGTGCTACTCGTCTTGGCTCACACTTCACGTCTTCAGTCTCTCTCCGCCTCGGCCTGGCCTCCCGGCTAGGCGCATAGTGCACATGCTCGGCGTGTGTGAACTACGCGGGCTAGACCCGGCGCACGGCCATTCGATAGCAGGCCGTGGTCACACCGATCCCCATCACGTAGACGCCCAGCGCCATCAGCGATCCCACCAACAGGATTTGTTGGCCCGCCGTCCGATACACCAAAACCCCCGCATTCCCCAGACTGTGCACAAACGCGTAGACACGCTCGAGATACGGGACATTCTCGCCCAACCACCGCCACGCCGGCTCCGGCGAAATCAGGCTGCCCAGGGCGGACACGCCCCAGACCGTGGCCGCGATCGTCGCCACCGCCACGATCGAAAGCAGGGCGAACGACAACTGCCGGACCGGCCCCGGCCACTCCGGCCAGGCCCGCTTCCACCACGGCAACCGGGCGCGCTCGTGCACCGCCAACATCACCCGGTGCAGCAACGTCTCCGGCGCCGGCAGATCCGGCAGCGCCCGCAACTCCCGCTCCAGCATCTTCTCCAACTCTTCCTGACTCGGTTTCTTCATGGTTCGCCCTCCGGACTCCCTCATTGCGATGGACACGGGTCTTCGGCTCCGCACAATCCCTCGAGTTCCTGTCCCGCCAGCCCCAACCGAAGCTTGCGCCGCAACGCTTCGCGCCCGCGGTGGATGTCCGTTTTCACCTTGGCCAACGACACCCGCAATCGGGCCGCGATCTCCTCGTAGGCGAGGCCTTCAAAGTGAAACAGCACCAGGGGCACCCGCTGCGCTGCCGGCAGCTTCTGCAACGCCACCTCCAGAATCCGCCGGCGATCCTGGGCGTCCAGTTCCTGGCTGTGGGTTTCCGGCGCCGCAAACTCCACCTCCCGCTCGCCGCCCTCCTCCTCGCTGGTCATCTCCGAGAAGAACCGCCAACGCGCCCGATACCGGCTGAGATGGTTCAGCGACAGATTCCGCGCCACGGTCTTCAGCCAACCTCCCGCAGTCGGACTGGTCCCCAGGTCCTCAAACCGCTCGTATGCCTTGAGGAAGACCTCCTGGGCAATGTCCTCGGCCTCCGTCTCATTCCCCAGCAGACGCACCGCCGTCGTGAACACCATGTTCTGATATGCTTTCACAAACGCCTCGAACTGTCGCGGGTCTGTCATCTCTTGTCCCTGGCCGGCTCAGGGTCATCTTAACCCCAGCACACGGCGGAAAGCCAAGAAGTTGCAAAAACCACGGCGCTTTGTAGTCGGTGGCCTGTCCTCCCCGGCCTTCGCTGCCCATCCCCTTCTGGGATACCACTTTGCGTGAATGCCGATCCCAGATCGACCGGCCCTTCTGGCGGTGACCGCAACTCCCAACGCCCAACGCTCACTCCTTGCCGAACCCTGGATTGCCTGCCCGCCGAGGTTCCTCTGCGAAGGCGGCTACCCAATCTTCGGGGCGCAGGCGGGGACTCCGCCGCACGCTGAACGTTCGGCACTTCATGGCCGCACATGGTTCGGGACGTTCTCTCGCGCGAAACCAACCGTCCCCCAGTGCCTCACACCCCATCGACCATCGACCGCAGGCTGGCGAAGTAACCCTTCCCGGTCTGCACCGACACCGGTCGCCGGGAGTCGTCCGCCTCAATCAACTCCGCCGGCAACTCCTCCAGGAACGGCGACGGATGACACGGAACAACCTGCCCGTACTTCTTCCGCCACCCGCGATAGCTCAACCGCAGCGTCCGCATCGCCCTCGTGATCGCCACATAAAACAGCCGCCGCTCCTCGTCCAGCGTTCCCTCCTCCCGCGACCGCGCGTGCGGCAGCAACCCGTTCTCGATTCCCACCACGTGGACGTGCGGGAACTCGAGCCCCTTGCAACTGTGCATCGTGATCAGCGTTACCGCGTCTTCCTGGCCTTCCTCCTCTTTCTCCTGGTCCTGATCCAGAGCCAGATTCTCGAGGAAACTGTGGAGCCGAACCGCCGGCGGCTCGTGCGCATCCCCGGAATCCAGCGTCGCCACCAGGTCCAACAGGTTGCGCACCCGGTTCTCACCCGCTTCCGCCTCCTTCTCGGAACGCCGCAACTCCTCGACGTAACCCGTCTCGCGCAGGAAATCCTCCGCCCACGATCGCAGCGAAAAACCCGGCGCCGGCCCCAACCTCCCCCGGACGCGCTCGATCCACGTCGCGAACCCGGTCACGCTCTCCCGGGCGCGCGCCGGCAGGCCCGTGAGCGCCCCGGCATCCCGCATCACCTGGAAGACGGGGCAATGTCGTTCGTGGCTCCAACCCAGAAGCCGTTCCATCGTCTGTTCGCTCAAGCCCCGCGCCGGCACATTCGCAATCCGCAGCAGGCTGATGTCGTCCTGCGGATTCAGCAGCACCTTCAGGTACGCCAGGAAATCGCGGATCTCGCGCCGATCGAAGAAGCTCTGCCCCCCCACCAGGCGATAGCGGATGCCCGCCTGACGCAGGGCGGTCTCCAAGGGACGCGACTGGCTGTTCGTGCGAAAGAGCACCGCCTGCTCCCGCCACGCAATCCCCTTCGCGTGCCGGGCAAACGCGATTTCATCCGCCACCGCCCGCGCCTCTTCCTCTTCGTTCGGGTGCGCCTGCAGCACGATGCGGCTCCCCTCCCCGCTCTGGGACCAGAGACGCTTCCCCCGCCGCCGGACGTTGTTGGCGATCAGGGCGTTGGCCGCCCGGAGGATGACGTTGGTCGAACGGTAGTTCTGCTCAAGCTTCACGATCCGCACCTCGGGGTAGTGCTTCTCGAGATCCAGGAGGTTGGCCACCTCCGCCCCCCGCCAGCCGTAGATGCTCTGGTCGTCGTCGCCCACCACGCACAGGTTCCGATGCTCCTGCGTCAGGGCGTGCACCAGGCGGAACTGCGCCGCGTTGGTGTCCTGATACTCGTCCACCATCACGTGCCGGTACTGGCGTCGACACGCCTCGAGAACATCCCGGTGCTCCGCGAACAGCTTGAGCACGAGCAGAATCAGGTCGTCGAAGTCCATCGCGTTGCATGCCCGCAACGCCGTTTCGTAGCGCTCCCGGATGTGCTCCGCCATCTCGAGGGCGCCCTCCGGATCCGCCACGGCCCGAACCGTGCCGCCGTTGCGCAACCGGCTCAACATCGCCAGCACACGCCCGGGGTCCACCTTCGCGCCCGGACCCGAGATCCGGCTGAGGATCTTCCGCATGGCGCCCACCTGGTCCGCCTCGTCGTAGATCACGAAGTTCCGCTTGTAGCCCAGCCGCTCGGCATACTGTCGGAGCACGCGCACGCAGAAGGAGTGAAAGGTGCAGACGGTGGGTCGATCCTTCCGGCCCTCGCCGTCTTTGCCCGGCCGCCGCGGCAGCAGTTGCAGCGCGCGCTGCTGCATCTCCCGCGCCGCCTTGTTCGTGAACGTGACCGCCAGAACATGCTCCGGCGCCACGCCCGTCCGGATCAGGTGCGCAATCCGATGCGTGATCACCCGGGTCTTGCCCGTTCCCGCCCCCGCCAGGATCAATACCGGTCCGCGGACCGTCTCCACGGCCAGTCGTTGTTGCGGGTTCAATGTGCTCCCATCCACCATGCGCGCGCGGAGTCTACGGCTCAACCACCGCGTGACAAGCGAGGACTGCTCCCCTCGTCGGCTCGGCCCCTCCTTGATGTCTGCTTCGGTCTCCGGGGGCCCTGAAATCCCACCCCCCCGCCCCACCGCTTACTCTCCCGCTCCCTCCCCGCGCCCCTTCTCCATCCGGCGCAGGTCGTTCGCCATGAACTCGGCGACCTCCTTGAACTTGGCGACGTTCCCCGGGCTGATTTCCATCAGGGTCTGATGGGCCTCAAGTGCCACGCGGGTGGCCTCCACTTTGTCGGTCGCCCGCGGCGCCACCTCCTGGAAAACCGCGTCGCTCGTCGCCTGGACCTGGCGAACCTCGAACAGGTGGCTCACCCCCAGGTTGTCGAGCAGGTCCAGGATGCGTGAGTTCGGATTGTGGAGAACCAACCGGTGCGGCCCCCCGGGCGCCTCGGCCAATCGTTGGGCGAAGCGTGCCAGGATTCCCAGAAAGGTGCTGTCCATGATCACGCATCCGGTCAAATCGAGAATGAAGCACCGGACCCCCTTGCCGAGGAGCTCATAGGCCAGCAACTTGAAGTCCGCGCTGCAGGTGAAGCTCGCCCGCCCACAAACCCGCACCACCGCGCATGTCCCCTCGGCGGCCACCAGTAACCTGGAATTCGTATTGGGCATACCCCGAACCGAACCCACTATAGAACTCCCCGACGTCGGGTCAAGGTTCCCCACAGATCCGCAGCAACGCCTGCTGCAGACTCAGGGAAGCATCCCGCCCCGATGCCACCAGCTCCAGGTTGCACCGCAACAGCAAATCCATCGCCTCCACCAGCTCCGACGTCGTGTAGTTCCGCGACTGCTGAGCAGCCCGATACAAGACATACGGATTCAACCCCAGCGGGCTGAACCTGCGGTCCGCCGGAAACTTCTCCGCGGGCAACCGCTCGACCTGGGCCTTGAACCGTTGATAGTCTCCTTCCACCCGCAGGGCACCGCCCGCGACCAACTCCTTCGCCAGTAACATCGCCCGAACCTTCCCCACCAGCCCATAGAGAATCCCGATCTCCGACTTCTCCCGGCTGCGCTCCATCTGCCACAATTCCTCATCGAGGCACCGCATCAGCCGCGCCACATCCCGGTCCCCCAACGCATCGCCCAGCGCGAACGCCCGCGCCTGCTTGTTCTTCGAGACCACCGCTTGCACCTCCGCCAGGCCGATCCGGCGCCCGGCGCCGGCGTAGATCGCCACCTTGTCCGCCTCGTTCTGGAGTTGGGCCAGGTTCGGGCCCACCGCCACCACCAACCGCGCCAGCGCCTCTCCGTCAATCTGCTGACCGCTCTCCAGCAACCGCTGCCGCACCAACTCGCCCGCCCGCTCCTCCCAGCCGCACTGCTCCGCCGACAGCGCCACCTGTTCTTCCACCCGGCCAATCCTCTCCAGCGTCTTGTAGAACGTCCGCCGCTTGTCCACCTTGCCCGCGCTGACCAACAACTGCACCCCCCGCCAGTCAAAAGCCGCCCACTCCGCCGCCAACTCGGCCAACGCCGACGTCACCGCCTCCGCCGTCGCGGTGCGCTCGTCCCCCAGGAAGTTGCAGCCCTGGAACCACACCAGCTTGCCTGACCCGAAGAACGGCAACGTCTGCAACGCCTCCCGCAAACGTCCCAACGCCCGCAACGCCTCCCCGCTGTTCCCCGCCGCACCGTCGATCGTCTCCGCGTCCATGCCCGGAGCCGCGCTCCACTCGGCGAACACCGCTTTCGCCCGCTGCCGCACCATGAACGCGTCCTCTCCCCAAATCAGCACGACCGGGGAAACAACACCACCCGACTTGTCGCGTTTGGCCATGATTCGATTCCGCACCGCCTCCAGCCCATCAGCGTTCAACCCCGTTGAACGTTGAGCGTTGAATGTTGAGTGTTGAACGTTGAACGTTCCGCGCTGCCGTAGCCCAGCGCCAGCCAATCCCCTCGGGCGTCCGGCGTTCCCCTGGACCTCGCAGCCGCCCCTGAACCGCCTCGATCAGGCCTCCGACTCCCCGCCGCTGTTCTCGTTGATTCGCTGCAGCAACTCCGTCGCGTCTTCCACCTGTTCGAACAGCGGCGCGGCGACGTAGATCGGTTTCTTGTGCGCTGTGGCGATCGCGATACAGTCGCTCGGCCGGGCGTCGATCTCCACGATCTTCCGCCCCAACTCGTTGCTCTGCTGCAGGATCAGCCGCGCGTAATACGTCGAGTTCTTCAACTCCGTGATCACCACCCGCTCGACGGCGATGCCGAACCCGGTAAAGATGCTGGCAATCAAATCGTGCGTCAGCGGCCGCTCCTTGGGCGCATCCCGCAAGAACATGCCGATCACCATCCCCATGTTGTTCTCGACCTGGATGACAAACACCTTCTCGTCGTTCCCGACAAATAGGGCACATCCGCTATTGGCCGGGACGATCCCGCGAATCTTGACCGGCACGACGTCTCGGTTCATGCGCTGCACTCTAAACCCCACGACCAAAAACACAAGTCAGCCCTCGGCGCGGGTCCTCCTCACTCAGCCCTCGTCTCGGCCAGCAGGCGCTCCAGCCTGTCCAGCCGGCCTTTCAACTCCGCGTTCTCGGCTTCCAGTCTCCGAATGCGCTCCTCCGCCCGTTGGTTTCCGGTCTCCACCTTCCGGTTCAGACCTTGTATCGCCGCCAGTGCCACACCCTCGGCATCCACTGTGGCAATGTGTTTGTCGTCCGCGCCCAAACCAAACGCGGCGCGGAAATCCTGCGCCATCGGACCGAGGTGGCGCGCGCGCTCCTCATCCGCTTTGTAGGTCCATCGGCTCAGCGGCAGCCCCAGGACCTTCGCCAGAACGTCATCGGCATCGACGGCTTCGAAGTCCTGCTTGGCGTTGCGGTCGCTGGCACTGACGAAGGTCCCGTTCACCCTCAGGCCGGTGCTGCTGAGGCGCATGGCCTCGACCCCTCCGGTGCCGGGATCGTTCCGGGTGCCGCTGTGAGTCCCTCCGCGAAACCAGGAGAAATCGGCGCTGCTCCGCTGGTAGAGGCAACTGCTCTGTACTCCAATCCCGTAGCTGGAGCCGTACAGGTTGACCATCTGCCGCGTTGTGCTGCCGAAGAACTGCGATGTGTCCGCGTTGAGATGAACCCCGCCGGCCGCCCGGATGTTGAACGTGTCCACGCCGGCCGATGCATAGCTGGCGTTCTGGCTGTCCGCCCAGACAAACGCGCCCACGTGGTTCACCCGGCACCGGCGCCCCGCTGCAAACGAGAAACCGCAGCCGTCGGCCACCACATTGTTGGTCCCTCCGGCAATCACCGCGTTCAGGCAATTCGTCCCGATGCGGTTGTTATCGCCACCCAGAATGACCGTCCAACTGCTTTCATACCCCACCTCGTTGTCCGAACCCCCGATCAGGACCGGAGCAATCTGGCGCCGATCGGGATTGCGGGAGCCAAGGATGTCGTTCCGGAAGCCGCCGACCATAAGCCCGCCGTCCACGTTGTTTCCGGACCGGTTCTCGCCCCCGCCAACCACCAGCGAAATGACGGTGTTGGTTCCAATCCGATTGTCGCGTCCGCCCGCAATCACCGCGTGTTGATTGTCCTGCTGAATCTCGTTTCGCGCTCCACCACCGATGAAGGCGGAGCGTTGGTCGGGACGAATCACGTTGTCCACCCCGCCCGCGATGCTGGACTCGTGGGCGCGACCTTCAATGACGTTCTCCCGCCCGGCGAGAATGGCCGAGTTGGTCGAGGCGGCGTTGACCACGTTGCTTCTCCCGCCGATGAGACGCACACCGTTCGTCGCACCCTCGAGGCGCAGCACCTGCTGGTTTCCCGCGCGGAGCACCAAGGCCGCGGAATCGGTGGTGCCGACAAAGTCCGCGTTGGGATCGGTTCCGGCGTTGCCGCCCAACTGCCAGACCTGGTTCGTGCGGGCCACGTTGGCGGCCAACCGGTTGTCCGGCACCACGCCGCTGCCCAGTTGACTGGCGTTGAGCGACGTCAGGCCGCTCCCATTTCCGATGAAGCTATTGTCCGCGTTGTTGAACCGCACGGCACTCGTGTACGTGCCGGTGAGATTGGCGGAAGGGAGCGTGCCGGTCAGTTGCGTGGCGAGCACCGTCCCGGAGAGATGGCGGGCGCTCAGCGCATAGGGCGCGACCGTGAGCAGTTGCCGGGGCGACAGCAGGACGAACGCACCGATGGTGGTCCGGACCTCCAACTGCAGCCAGCGTTCCTCGCCCGTCTGCAGCGGTTCCGCACCGAAGTCCAGCGGCAGGACAAACAGCCCGTTGGTGACCGCGACGACGATCGAGGTGGGCTTGCTGACCGCGACCTGGCTGCCGTCGCTGGCGGCGTCCCAAAGCGTCGCCTGGAATTCCGCGTTGCCGGTAAAGGCGCTGCCGGTGTCGCTCAGCCGCCCCTGATACGTGAAGACCGTGCCCAATGGCGCCGCAGCGACCGTGCACACCTGCAGAAGCGCCAGGCACACCACCATGGCTGACCGGGTTTTCATCCGAAGCCTTTCTCCTCTTGTTGACCACCGTTGGTTCATCCAACCACCTGCCGAACCTCTCCCAGAGAGGTGTGTTCACCGCCATGACAAAGCGGCGCCTCGCTGTGGCAGTAAGCGCCTTATGCTCCAGTCCAAAGCCGGCGACAAGCCGAATCCCCCAACTCCGGGCTTCGCGGTTACCGCTGAAAGCGGACCGCAGCTCGGCATATTTCGCCCTTCCGGTGTAGCGGCCAAGCGCTCGTTTCACACACTCGCCGCATGTGAGGTATGCGGACTAGCGTCCACTTCCCGCCCGGCCCATGGCCAGAAGAATGCCGTGCAGCAGCGCGTGCGGACCCGGCGGACAGCCGGGGATGTAGACGTCCACCGGGATCACCGTGTCGACCGCCCCGCGGGTGGCATAGTTCACCCCGAAGATGCCGCCGCTGCAGCCGCAGGCGCCGACCGCCACCACGAGGCGCGGATCGGGCGTGGCGTCATAGGTCTTCCGCAGGGCCAGCTCCATGTTCCGCGTCACCGGCCCGGTCACCAGCAACAGATCCGCATGGCGCGGTGAGGCGACGAAGTGGACGCCGAAGCGCTCGAGGTCGTACACCGGGCCGGTGAGCCCCACGATTTCCACCTCGCAGCCGTTGCACGATCCGGCATCCACCTCGCGAATGTGCAGCGAACGCCCGAAGATCGCCGCGGCGCGCTGGCGCAGGCGTTGGCCCAGCGCTTCCAGCGAGCCCTCCCTTGGATCCCCGGCCGGTCCGGCTTCGCCCCCCTCCACACGCGGCGCCTCGATCGGCCGCCGGTGGGCCCCCTTCGCGTCGAGTTCGTAGCGCCCGGTGGATACCAGCGCGGCCCGGCACCGGACCGCGCACTCGCCCACGTTGGTCATCCGAATCGCCGGGTCCACCTCCGCGCACAAACCACAGAAGACGCACTTGGCCAAATCGAAGCGGACGGTTCGTTGCCCCTCGGCATCCTCGTGCGAGAGCGCCCCGGTCGGGCAAACCGCAGCGGCAGCGCGGGCGTCCTTCCAGTTGGACCAGTCAATCTCCGGTCGTCCGCGAGCGCGCGACGACCGCTCCGGCGGCGCGTCCGGATACCGCGTCGTGACCACGCCCGTGCGCAAGCTTTTGCCGAGGATCTCGAACATGGCGGTAAGTTAGCGATCGGTTCCCGAATACGACAGGTTGAAGCTCTTGTTCACCACCGGGAAATCGGGGACGATGTTGCCAGGGACCGCCTCACTCAAGGCCGGCCAGTTTTGCAGCGAAGGGTCCTTGACCTTGCAGCGTGCCAGGCGGTTGCCCGGCGCGGTGCGGATCCAGTGGAAGATCTCGCCGCGCCAACCTTCCACGTAACCGAGGGCCACCCGGTCGGGGGGCACCTCGCCGACCTCCACCCGGAGCGGGCCGACCGGCAGCCGGGCCAGGAATTGCTCGATCAACGAGAACGACTCGCGCACTTCGTCGACCCGCACTTGCAGCCGACGCTTCACGTCACCCACCGCGTAGACCGGCACGCGAACCTGCACCTGGTCATACCCGGCATGCGGAAAGTCCCGGCGCAAATCGTGGTCGAAACCGGACGCCCGCCCCGCAATGCCCACCACTCCCAGATCGCGCGCGACCTCGGGCCGCAGGACACCCGTGGTCTCGAGGCGGTCGAGCGTCGACGACGATCCTTCGATCAGCCCCACCAACGAGTCGAATTCAGGCCGGAGGCCGGCCACCAATTCCGCCAGGCATTCCCGCTGCCCGCTGTCCCAATCGAACCGCACCCCGCCGAGACACGCCATGCCGCGCAGCAGACGGCTGCCCGTCAGCTCTTCGTTGACCCGCAACACCCGCTCCTTGAGACGCAAGGCATGCATGTTCGCCGCCACCATCGCCACGTCGGTGCAGATGGCGCCGATGTCGGCCAGGTGGTTGTACAGCCGCTCCAGCTCCAGGCAGACCGAACGCAAAACCCGCGCGCACGCCGGGACCTCGACCCCCGCCGCCCGCTCGACGGCATGGCAGAAGGCCGTCGCGTGCGCAAAGCCGGAGTCGCCCGAGATGCTCTCCGCCAACCGCACCCCGTGCGGCACCGGCAGCGACTCGAACAACTTCTCGGTGCCTTTGTGAACGTAGAACATCCGCAGTTGCAGATACAGAACCGGCTCCCCAGCCACGCTGAACAGAAAATGCCCCGGCTCGATGATGCCCGCGTGCACCGGCCCGACCGGCACCTGAAACACCCCCTCTCCCTCCACCTCCCGGAACTTGTGACGTTCCCCCGCAAACGGCGGCAGCACCGTGCGCACATCGAAGTCCTTGCGCATCGGATACACCTCCGGCCAATCGTCGTGCAACGCGCAGCGGCGCGGGTTCGGATGCCCCACCAGCCTCAGCCCAAACCAGTCCTGGACCTCCCGCTCCTGCCAGTTCACGGCCGGAATGGCGTTGGCCAGCGAAGTGAACTCCGGCGCTTCGGCCGAAACCGGCACCCGCAGCCCCACGAAACCGTGCGCCGCGTCCAACGCCAGAACGTAATACAGGTGGAACACCCCCGCCTCCGCCCGGGCGTCGTCCGCAAACACGCTGACCAGACGGCCCTGGTGCTGCCGGTAGAGCGATGAACACAGGGCCCCCGCGAGAATGCCGTCGACGTTCACGTAGAGTTCGTCCGGCCGCGGCGCCTCCGTCGCTCCCAAGCGGTCGCCATATTGCCGCACCAACTCTTCGCGCACCGCGCGCAGGCCGGGGACCAAGGTTGGCGTTCGGGAGTCGCGATCGTTGGGGTTCATGGAGTCTGCCCGATGAGTTGAGCGGCCTGTTCCAGGAGCCGCCAAGCCGGCGCCGGCAGCCAGACGCTGAACACCGCCAGCGCCCCCAGGGGAACCGCCAAGGCCAGGACGTTGCCCGCCACCCAGGTCTCCCGACCCGTATCGCCGCGCGGCGGCCCCAACACCAAATGCGCCAGCCGCGCCAAAACACCACAAAACACCACAAGCAGCGCGATCAACGCCACCACCCCGGCCCAGGCCTGATGCGACGCAAACGCCCCGGCCACAATCGTGAGTTCCGTGAGAAACAACCCGAACGGCGGCAAACCGCTGATCGCCACCGCCGCCACCCCAAGCAGCCAGGCGGTGAGCGGCATTGTCCGACACAATCCGGAGCCCAGCCGCCGAAAATCCAGGACGTGATACCGCTGGTGGATGTTGCCGGCGGCGAAGAACAGCACCGGCTTCGTCAGCGCGTGGTAACCCAGGTGCAGCAAGGCGCCCAGCACCGTCAGCGGCGCGTTCAGGCCGAACCCGACGCAGATCAGACCCACGTGCTCAAGACTGGAATAGGCCAGCATCCGCTTCAGGTTCTTCTGCAGCAGCACAAACGGCCCCGCCAGCACCATCGAGAACAAGCCGAACCCCAGCAACAAGTGCCGACTGACCTCGGATTGCAGCCCCGCCGTGGCCAACATGTGACAGCGCAGCAACGCATACACCGCCACCTTCAGCGATACCCCGGAGAGCATCGCGCTCGTCGGCGACGGCGCCTCGCTGTGGGCGTCCGGCAGCCAGTTGTGCATCGGCGCCAAACCCGCCTTGGTCCCGTACCCGACAAAGAGGAAGATGAACGCCAGCCGCAGCAACGCCGGGTCCAGTTCCGCGGCTGCCGCCATGTCCCGCAGGCTGGACCAGTTGAAACTCGGCAGCACTTCCCCGCCCGTCCGCCCAAGGGCGGACGCGTAGGCGAGCACCGTTCCAAACAACGCCAGCACCAGCCCCACGCCGCCGAGCATGATGTACTTCCACGCCGCCTCGAGCGACGTCTTGCGGTTATACAGCGCCACCAGCAGAACGCTCGAGAGCGCCGTGCCCTCCACCGCCACCCACATCACCCCCAGGTTGTTCACCACCACCACCAACACCATCGCCGCCGTGAAAAACGGCGTCAGGCGGTAATACTCCCGAAACCGTCCCTCGCCCAGCGCCCCCGCCGCCAGGTCGCGCCGGAAATACCCAACGGCATACAGCGCTGATGCCAGCGACACGACCGCCACCACCAACACCATCCAGGCGCTCAACGCATCGGCGCGCAGGAACTCCCCCCATTCCACCACCACTCCCTCCGGGGCGGCCAGCACCGTCGCCGCCAAGCGCACCCCCAGCAGCAACTCGAGCGCAAAGGCCACGACGTTGACCGCCTCGAGCGCGCGGCGCGACCGCAGGCCCAGGGCCAACAGCCCGGCCGCCAGCGGCACCGCGAGAAGCAGGAGCAACGTCATGATCTCATCCCTTGAGTTCGTTCAGCCGGCTCGTGTCCATCGAGGCGTAACTCTCGCGAATCCGAAACACCAGAAGCCCCAACACCATCACCGCAATCACCACGTCAAAGAAGATCCCCAACTCCACCACCAGCGGCATCCCGTGACTGCTGAAGGCGATCGCCGCCAACATCACCCCGTTCTCCATCGTCAGCAGGGCCAACACCTGCGTCACCGCCTTTCGCCGATTCAGGATCAGGAAGAACCCCGTCAACACCAGCGCCACCGCCACCGCCAGCGTGTTCCCCCCCACCCGCTCGAGGGAACTGAACGGGCGCGCCACCAGATACCCCAGAAACGTCAGCCCCCCGCACAGCAACAGCGAGGCCGGCACGTTCAGCCACGGGCTGATCTCCTGTTCGATGCGGATCCGGCGGATGAGCCGTTCCAGCAGCCAGGGCAGGAACAACACCTTCCCGATCAACGTCAACACCGCCACCAACAGCACGTGCCCGGCGTCATACGTATACCCCACCACCGCCGCGATCACCGCCAGCAGCAACGACTGCAGCGCAAACACCCGAATCACCGTCACCAGCATCCGTTGCGCCAGCAACAACAACTGCAGCACCAACATCACCGCCGCCAACAACGGGATCAGCCCGATGCCAAACTCGAGAATCTGTGGAGAAGTGTTCACCGGAAAAGAAACAGCGAGACCAGCGCCAACGTCGCCAAGACAAACGCCGCCCCCAGCAGGTCCGGGACGCGGAACAACCGCAACTTCGCGTTCGTGAATTCCACGAGGACCACCGCGCCGGCCAGCGCGAGCAACTTCACCACCAGCCAGCCCAGACCCAGAACGACCCCCGCCGGCGTCCATGCCCCCGCCAGGCCCACCGGGAAGAACAAGTTGGCCAGCAGGCCGAACAACACCACCTGCTTCACCGCCGCCCCCCACTCCAGCAACGCCAGATACCGGCCCGAATACTCCAGCAGCATCGCCTCGTGGATCATCGTCAACTCCAGATGCGTGGCCGGATTGTCCACCGGCACCCGACCCGTCTCCGCCAGCAGCACGATGAACATCGCCGCAAAGGCCAGCGCCTGCGCCGGCTCGAGAAACCGCCCGGCATGACCCGCACCCGCCGCCACAATCCGGCTCAGATCCGTCGAACCCGCGGCGATCGCCGCCGTGAAGATCGCCAGCATCATCGCCGGCTCGGCGATGGCGGAAACGGTCATCTCCCGGCTGCTCCCCATGCCCCCGAAGGCGCTGCCCGGATCCAAGCCGCCCAGCGCCAGGAAGAACCGTCCCAAGGCCAGCAAACCCACCCGCGCCAAAGCCCCGCCAAACAAGTGCAGTGGCGCCGGCACCCACGCCAGCGGCACCATCAGCCCCGCCACCAGCGCCGTGGTGAACACCACATACGGCACCACCGCAAACACCCCGGAGGCGTGCTCCGAAATCACCATGTCCTTGCGCAAGAACTTCACCAGGTCGAAATACGGCTGCCAGACTCGCGGGCCCCGCCGGTTCTGCAGCTTCGCCTTCCAGTTCTTGATCACGCCACTCAGGAGCGGTGCCAGCAACAGCAGCAGCAACGCTTGCCCGATCAAAGCTGTCAGGTCCAAGTTCATATTGCCCACAGCAGCAGCCCCAGCAGCGTCAGAAAGATGTACAGCAAATACACCTGCAGACTCCCCTGCTGCAGCGACCGCACCCGGCGCGAACCCCGCAGAATCCAGAATCGCGCCGGCCGATAGATGCGCTGGTCGAAGACCTCCTCGACGTGGCTCTCGAACCGGATCGCCCTCGCGAAGTACGGCAGGAACTCATACTCGCGCTGCACCTCGCGCTGCGGCCGGAACAACGCCTTGAAGATCATCCGCAGCGGTTTCGAAAAACCCGTCGCCGAATACTCCATGCGCGGCGTCAGCCCCTTCAACCCACAATCCCACGTCGGCCCCCGCCGAACCCGCGTCCGGCCTCCGGGCCACCACCGCAACACCAGCGGGACGAGCAGAAAACTCACCCCCATCAGGGCCATGCCAACGGTCGAAACGCTCCCGGCGTCGGGGCCCGGCGCCGTCAGCACCCATCCGTCGGCCAAGGCCAACCGCCCCGCCAACCCTTCTCCCGTGAGCTGCTCCATCACCGGCGCGAGCCAGTCCAGGAACAGCGTCGGACACAAACCCAGCCCCAGGCACGCGACTCCCAGCAGCGCCATGCCGAGCCGCATCGTGGCCGGTGCCTCGTGCGCCCGGGCGGCCGCCGGGCTCCGCGGCTGCGCCAGGAAGGAGATGCCAAAGGCCTTCACAAAGCACGCCGCCGCCAGCGCGCCCGTCAAGGCCAGCATGGCTCCCCCCAGCGGAAACAGCACACGCCACAAGCTCTCCGTCGAACCAAACCCCTGCAGCAATGCCTGGTACGTGAGCCATTCGCTCACAAAACCGTTCAGGGGCGGCAACGCCGAGATCGCGACCGCGCCGAGCAGGAACAAACCCGCCGTCTGCGGCATCCGTTTCACCAGGCCGCCCATCTCCTCCATGTTGCGCGTGTGCGTCGCGTGCAGCACCGCGCCGGCACCGAGGAAGAGCAGCCCCTTGAACGCGGCGTGGTTGAGGCAGTGGTAGAGGCCGGCCGCCAGCGCCAGCGCCGCCAGCACCGGATGCCCCCCGCTCACAAACATCAGCGACGCCCCCACACCCATGAGGATGATCCCGATGTTCTCGATGCTGTGGTAGGCCAACAGGCGC
>CAYSPU010000065.1:0-6063 GCA_964432995.1 uncultured Verrucomicrobiota bacterium | reverse complement strand
ACGCGAGCTGCTCCCCCAAATCTGGCGGCCGGGGTTCAGCACCGCCGAGACCGTGCCCACCACCAGCAACAACCCCCCCCACCACAACGGCGGCGGACCCAGAAACTCGAAGCTCACCCGCACCAAACCGTAGATCCCCGTCTTGATCAGCACCCCGGACATCAGCGCGGAGACATTGCTCGGCGCCACCGGATGCGCCACCGGCAACCAGATGTGCAGCGGCACGATCCCCGCCTTGATCCCAAACCCCAGCACAAACAGCAAAAACGCCGCGTCCCGTTGCCCCGGCGACAACCGCACCCCGACTCCCCGCAGGTTGTCGAACTGAAAGTCCCCCGCCGCCTGGAACAAGACGAAGAAGCCCAGCGCGACGCAGACGGCGTCCAGGTGCGACATGATGAAGTAGAGCACGCGCGCCCGCCGGGTCTCGCGATGCTCGTGCTCGAACGTCACCAGACCATACGCCAGCAGCGCCGTCAGCTCCCACCCGATGAGGAACATCCACACACTGCCGGCCACAAACACCGCCGTCGTGGCCAATAGCAGCCCGTTGAACATCGCCCCCATCAACCCCACATTCCGGCGCCCGGCATACCCGGCAACGTACCCCAGCGAGTACACCGCGATCGCCAAACCAAGAAGCGAAACCAACACCACGAAGAAACACGAAAGCGCGTCCGCCTGCACCACCAGGCGAACCCCGGGAAACCGCGTCGGCCAGACCAGCGTCGGCGCGACCGCCGTCGGCCCGCTCGCCAGTCCCCAGATGCCGCCCAACAAACCGCTCGCCGCCGCCAACGCGGCAAAGCCAAAGGCCACGCGCCCCGCCCAAAGCCCCCACCGCTGCAACAGAAGGGCACCCGTCATGCCCGCCACGTAGGCGCTCAACGCAAGGACCAGGCACGTGGCGGGAGATGGCATCGTCAAACCCGATCCCTCTCTTCTTCTCCCAGCCGGTCCAGCAATCGGAGGAGACCGTCCAGTATGGTCAGCGGATGCGGCGGACACCCCGGAATGAAGAGATCCACGGGCACAGTGCCGATTGCGCCGTTCCGCACCTCCGGAAGGCCGAGAAACGGTCCGCCCGCAATCGCGCACGCGCCAACGGCGATCACCAACCGCGGCGGCGGCAACGCCTCCCACGTCTTGCGCAACGCCAACTCCATGTTCTTCGTCACCGGTCCCGTGATCAGCAGCCCGTCCGCGTGGCGCGGCGACGCCACAAACTGAATCCCAAACCGCCCCAAATCCCAGCCAATCGTGCTGAGCACGTTCGTGTCCGCCTCGCACGCGTTGCAGCCGCCGGCACTGACCTGCCGGAGCTTCAACGAACGCCCAAAAAGCCGCAGCCGCTCCGCCTCCAACGCCGCGCCCAGTCGCACCTGCCCCCGACCGCTCCCGCCCAATACCAGGTCCTCGCGACGCCGGACCGCCAGCCGGTGGTCGCCACTCTGACTGATGGCGCCCGTGGGACACGCCGGAACGCACGCCCCGCAAAACAGACACCGACCAAGATCCAGGCTCGCCGACTCCCGCCCCGCCCGCGCAATCGCCTCCGTCGGGCACACCGCCACACAGGCGGAACATCCGTCCGCGCAACGCGTCGCCTCCACCCGCAGGCCACCCCCGTGGCGATCCGGCAGCGCCGGCGCCGGACCTTGCGGATACGCCATCGTCTCGCAGCCGCGCTTCAGCCGATGCACCAGTGTGTCGTAGGTGTACATGCTACAGGTCAAACCCGCAGTAGCTCAGATTGAAACTCTTGTTGCACAGCGGGAAGTCCGAAATCGCCTGGCCCCGCAGCGCCAGCGCCAATCCCGTCCAGTTGTGGAACGACGGATCGGTGATCTTGTAGCGGCGCAAGCGGCCGTCGCCATCCGTCAGCGCCACATGGCACACCTCGCCCCGCCAGCCTTCCACCAGGGTCACCGCCAGCGTGTCCGGAGCTGTCGCCGGCAAAGAAACCCGCATCTCCCCTTCCGGCCCCGCCTCGATCTGCTCGCGCAGGAACTCGCCGGAACGCTGGATCTCCAGCCAGCGAACCCGGGCGCGGGCAAACACATCGCCATCCGGCCAGACCGACACGGGGACCTGGGCGAACCGATGCCACCCCGCGGGGTGATCAAACCGCACGTCGCGCACCAGGCCGCAGGCGCGGGCCGCCGGTCCCACCAGGCCGATCTCGATCGCCTGTTGCGCCTCCAGCCGACCGGTGTGCTCGAATCGCGTCCGCACCGACACCGCGTCCCACAACCACGCCGCTGCCTGTTCCACGTCCGCAAGCGACACTTCGAGTCGCTCCCGCAATCGCCCCCGTCGGTCGGCATCAACGTCGAGCGGCCCGCCACCGGGACAGACCAGCCCGCGCCCAAATCGATTGCCGCACAACAGCGCCGTCAGATTCAGGAAATCACCACGGATCTTGCCGCAAGCCGAGGCCGTCGGCAGAAAGGCCACGTCCCCCGCCAGCGCTCCCAGGTCGCCGGTGTGATTGGCCAATCGTTCGAGCTCCAAGGCCAGGGACCGGAGCCATTGCGCCCGAAACGGGGCTTCGGTCCCCGACAACGCTTCCAGCGTGCTGGCGTAGGCCGTGGCGTGGCCGATCGTCGTGTCCCCCGCCACCGCCTCCATCTGCGCCAGCGTCGCGCGCTGCGGACCACCCGCCATGGCCTCTTCGATCCCCCGGTGCTGGTAGCCCAGCGCGATCTCCAGATGCAGCACTTCCTCCCCTGCACACTGAAAACGGAAATGCCCCGGCTCGATGATCCCTGCGTGCACCGGACCCACTGCCACCTCGTGCACCTCGCCGCCGTCCACGCGGAAGAAATCCCCCACCGCCGGGCCGGCCCCGTGGTCGCGTCGCACCGGCTTCAGCCACGGATGCCCCTCGGGCACAACCTGGCATTGCTCCCAGATCTCCCGCTCGAAAAGATGCGCCTGCGGATGCGCCGGGGTCAGCGAGGGAAACCGACCGGCGAACGCCTCGCTTCGGCCCACCGCCAGCGTGTTCACCGCGTCAAAGGCTGCGACCGCCACAAGCCGCACGGCCGTCCCTTCCCGCAAACCGAACAAGCTGCACAACCGCCCCCCCCGACCGAGCTCGGCGCCGACCAGACGCTGAAACTCCGCCACCGGCCACTCGGGCACCTCCGCCCACCGCAGTGCCGTGCCGTTGGTCAAAAGGCCAAATGGTGTCTCCAACTTCATGGCATCCCCGTCAGTTGCCCCACCGCCGCACTCCAGGAATCCCGCAACACGTCCGGGGTCGCCAAACCAAGCCACAGGGCCACCACCAACAACAGCAGCGGCGGCAGCACCAGCTCCGGGCGTTCCGGAAACCGCCGCCCGTTCTCCCGGCCCTGCGCCCGCGGCCGCCCGTGCACGATGGCAAATACCACCCGCGTCAACCCCAGGAACGCCAGCAGCAGACAGAACAGGAACAACGCCGCCGCCCACCCGTGCCCCGTGGCGAAGCTCGTCTTCACAATAAGCAACTCGCTGAAGAAGGGCCCGAACGGCGGACAGGCCGTCACCGCAAACAAGCCCGTTAGAAACAGGCCTGCCGACTGCGGCGTGACGAACATCATGCCGCGGACTTCGTCGATCGTCCGCGCCCCCGCCGCGCGCCGCAGATTGCCCGCGCTCAGGAAGAGCGCGCCTTTGGTCATGCTGTTGTTCCAGACGTGGTAGAAGGCCGCCCACAGCCCCACCCCCCCCAGCGCCGCGCCCAGGCTCAAAATGCCCATGTGCTCCACACTCGAATACGCCAGCATCCGCTTGAAGTCGCGGACCGACAGCAGGAACAACGCGGCCACCAGGGTCGAGAACAAACCGATCACCAGCAGCGTCCGGCTCGCCATCAGGCTCTCTCCCGCCGCATCCACCACCGCGCGCACCCGAAGGATCGCCGTGAACGCCACTGTCGTTACCCCGCCCGCCAGCATCGCGCCCACAATGCCCGCGGCTTCACCATACGCATCCGGCTTCCAGGTGTGCATCGGCGCCAACCCCATCTTGGTGCCATACCCCACCAACAGCAGCACCCACGCAATCAGGATCCAGGAACGCGACAACCCGGTTCCCTGCGCCGTCAACGCGCTGAAGGTCAGGTCGCCCGCGCCCCCGCCGCAGAGCGAGGCGTAGCCCAGGCAGAACGACCCCAGCAACGACAGCGCGATCCCCGTGCCGCCCACCAGCAGGTACTTCCATGTCGCCTCGAAGGCGCGCGGCGTGTTGTTGAAATGCAGCAGCGGCACCGAAGACAGCGTCAAGGCCTCCGTCGCCACCCACAGCACCCCCAAGTGCCGGGCCATGTGCGCCGCGCTCATCAGGCTGAGCGCCGCCAGGAACGCCGTCACAAACACCCGGTTCGGCCGCTCCCGCCGCAACCGCAGGTAGGGCACTCCATAAACCGCACAGACCAAATACAGGAGGGAAACCGCCGGCAGCATCGCCCGGGCGAGCGGATCGAACCCGATCCAGGCGTGCCACGGCGCGGCGGGTGGCTGCCACAGAAGCCGGAACGTCAACCCGGCGTGCACCAACCCGGCCACCGGCAGAAACCACGGACGCGTCTCCTCGCGCGGCCAAAACGCCGCCGCTGCCGCCATGACCAAAGGCACCAGGATGAGCAGCAGTTCGTTCATTCGCGCAAGACCGTCAGTTTCCGCGTGTCCAATGTGTCGAACGCCCGCTGGATGCGGTCGACGATGATGCCCGTCACGAAGACCGCGACCGTGAGGTCCAGGAGAATACCCCCTTCCACCAACAGTGGCACCGAATGCACCAGCATCACGCCAAACAGGTAGATGCCGTTCTCGAGAATCAGGTAGCCGCACACCTGCGAGATGGCCTCCGAACGCCCGATCAACAGCAGGAAGCCCGTGAATACCGAGGCCAGCGAGCCCGCCACCACCAACGTGCTCCGGTGCTCCGGCAGCAACGGCAGCCGCCCCGCCACCACCACCGCCACGATGATCCCCGCCGCCCCCACCAGCAGCGACGGCAAAAAGCCCATCAGCGGATACAGGTCCCGATCAATGTTCGCCGCCCGCATCGCCCGCCGCAGCAGGGCCGGGATCACCACCCCCTTGATCACCGCCGTGGCCACCGCCATCAGAAACAGGATCACGCGCACCTCCTGCTCCATGACCAACGGCATGATCCCCAGCACCACGCCCTGCACCGCCGCAATCCGGATCAGCGACGGCAGCCGGCCCGTGCCCAGCGCCACCAGGTTCAGACCCATGGACAACGCGATGAGGACGTTGAGTTTCTCGTTCACGCCACCCCCCCCCTCCAGACCGCCAGCAGGGCAAACAAGCACAGCAGAAACGCCATCGTCAGCAACAGCGGCACCCGCCGGAAGGCACACCGCGCCAACAGCGACTCCACCACACCCACACCCACCGTCACCGCAAACACCCCCGCCGCCAGCGCCCCCGCCGCCGCCGCCAACGGCAACTCGCCAATCGGCAACACCGCCTGCACCAGCAGCGCGCTGAACAACAGCAGCTTCATCGACGCCCCGTGCAACACCACCGCCAACGGCGGCCCGCTGTGATCCAACACCATCACCTCGTGGATCATCGTCAACTCGAGGTGCGTGTTCGGATCGTCAAAGGGCACCCGGCAGTTCTCGGCCAGCAATACCGTGAACAAACCCGCCGCCAACAACAGCATCCCCCGCCCCGCCGCCGGCGGCACCAACATCGCTCCCAGCGACACGCTCCCGCTCTGCACGCTCAGCGTCAGCACCGTGGTGATCACCGCCGCCTCCGCCAGCACCGCGTAGCTCACCTCCCGCGCCGCCCCCATGCCCTCGAACGCCGACCCCGTCTCGAGCGCCGTCCACGCCGTGCAAAACCGGGCCAGCGCCAGCAAATACACCAGCAGAATCACGTCCCCCCGGAAACTCAGCGAAACACCCACCGGCCCCAGCGGCAACAACAGCGCCGCCCCCAGCACCGCCAGCCACGCCACCGCCGTTCCCGCCACGAAACCCGGCGACGCCAGCGCCCTCAGCACCACGCCCTTCCGCCAGAAACGCGCAAGATCGTAATA
>CAYSPU010000064.1:23487-24697 GCA_964432995.1 uncultured Verrucomicrobiota bacterium | reverse complement strand
CGCCGCCTTCGCGGCCGGTGGCGCCGCCGCCGGTGCCGGAATCTTGATCGTCGGAACCGCGGTCGGCTTGGGGGGCAGATTGATGCGGACGGTTTCCTTCTTCGGCTGCACCTTGGCCGCTTCCGGAGGTTTGGGCGGAATCGCGCCCGCCGGAGGTGTTGAGTCGTTATCGGACATATGGCAAATCGTGGCTCAAGCTAGGATTGCATCCTGCCAGTGTCAATGGCGAATCAGCTCACGCGCGCACCCCGCCCCGGGGCGCGCCGGCCCCGCGCTCCTCGCGCGGACGCGCCACATTGACCGTCAGTTGGCGTCCGCCGCATTCCTGACCGTGAAACATCTCGACGGCCCGCGCCGCTTCCTCCGCGCTGGCGAATTCCACGAACGCGAAGCCGCGCGAGCGCCCGGTGAACTTGTCAAAAACAATGGCCGCGGAGGTCACCACCCCCGCCTGCGAAAACAGATCCTGCAGTTCACTCTCGGTCGTGTGATAGGAGAGATTGCCTACGAACAGTCTTGCGTCGTTACTCATAGTCTTGGTCACCGCGCGAAGCTCACCCGGGCGTCGAGCACCACCACAGATACTTCGTGCGCGCTGAAGCCTGCCCGAAACTCCGCCGAGCCGTCAATACCCGAGCGGCAAGCCCGGCGCCACGCAAACGAAGCCTTCCCCGCGCGCGCTTTAACGGCTAGAGCATGCGGCGAATGAGAGCGACGGCTGGAAAGGCATCCGACGCGGACGCGTGGACACCACAAGAACAACCCGCGGGCATGGTGCTGCCGGGGTTGCGCCTGTGGCTCGACCCCCGGCGCGTCCAGGCGCCGCCGCATCATGTCTTCGTAAGCCACGCGCACAGCGATCACACCGCCCGCCACCCCGAACCGGTCTGCACCGCCGCCACGGCCCGCCTCATGCGCGTCCGCCTCCCCGGCGAACGGCGCGCACACCAATTGGACTTCCGCTGCCCCCTGCCCCGGGAGACGGACGGCGTTCCCTGGCGGATCACTCTCTTTCCCGCGGGTCACATCCTCGGCAGCGCCATGGCCCTCGTGGAAGGCGATGGACCGCGCGTGCTCTACACCGGGGATTTCAAGCTGCGATCCGGTTGGGCGGCGGAAGCCTGCGAACCCCAGCCCGCCGACACCCTGATCATCGAAACCACCTTCGGAATTAAACCATATTTTCCGGGGTAGCTGGTAGCGGTAAAAA
>CAYSPU010000064.1:9246-23477 GCA_964432995.1 uncultured Verrucomicrobiota bacterium | reverse complement strand
TCACCCGGGCGAAGTGCCGTTCACGATTACCCTGCTGCCCGCCGGGCACATCCTCGGCAGCGCCATGGCGCTGATCGAAGCGGAAGGCGAATCGCTCCTTTACACTGGCGACTTCAAGCTACGGCCCGGCCTCTCGGCCGAACCATGCGAACCCCGCGCCGCAGATTACCTGGTCATGGAAACCACCTTCGGCCGGCCGCAGTATGTGTTCCCGCCGCCGTCCACGGTTCTGGCGGAGATCGTTCGCTTCTGCCGGGAAACCCTCGACCGCCGGGAAACGCCCGTGCTCCTGGCGTATGCCCTGGGCAAGAGCCAGGCGCTCCTCCGCGGTCTGGCCGATGCCGCCCTGCCCCTGGCCCTGGACGAATCCGTCCACCGCTACACCCGGGTCTACGAAGAACTCGGGCAGTCGTTCCCCCCCTACACCCGTTTCGAGCCGGAATGCGCCGCGGGTCACGTGGTCCTCAGTCCCCCGGGCTCGGCGAAACTCGAGGCCCTCCGCGCCTCCGGTCGCATCCGCTGTGCCTGGGTCACCGGCTGGGCGCTCGACCGCGGATTCCGCTTCCGCGCCAAAGTGGATGCCGCCTTTCCGTTGAGCGACCACGCCGACTACCCGGAGCTGCTCGAGTTTGTGGAACGGGTGCAGCCACGCCGCGTCTACACCGTGCACGGTTTTGCGGCGGACTTCGCCCGCACGCTCCGGGAGATGGGGATCGACGCCCGTGCGCTCGGGCAGGAGGAGCAACTCGATCTGCCGCTCGCGCCCGCGCGCCGGCTCAGACGCGGCGCCCGACACGCAGTCCGCTTCGTTCCGCGGCCCCAACGAAAGAGAGCACGCCGCGCTCTGCGGCCACGCCGCAATACGGGTCGTTCGTGATCAGGAGATTGCCGTCGAGATCCAGGTAATCGGTGAGTTCCGCCAGATGAGCGGCGGCGGAGATGAGGATGCTCGTCTCGACCATGCAGCCCAACATGGTCCGCAGCCCTGCGCGCCGGGCGGCGCGCAGCGTGGCCAGCGCGCCGCGCACGCCGGCCGTCTTCACCAGCTTCACGTTGACCGCGTGGAAACCCTCGGCGCACTGCGCCGCCGCCTCCGGCGTCAGGCAGGATTCGTCCGCCATCAAGGGCAGCGGCGCCCGCGCCTTCAGCCAGGCCAGATCGGCCCGCGCCGTCCCCGCCGGCATCGGCTGCTCCACGAACTCGACCTGCCCATCGGCGGCCAGCCATTCCAGGTGACGCAACGCTTCCTCGCGCGTCTTCCAGGCCTCGTTGGCGTCCACCCGCACCCGCTTGGTCGGGGCCACCTCGCGCACGGCGGCCATGATCTCCCGGTCCTTCGGGCTCCCGAGCTTGACCTTGAGAATCGGAAACGCCGCGGCCAACCCGACCTTGCGACGGATGACTTCGGGCGCGTCCAGGCCAATGCTAAAGGAGGTGACATGGTGCCCCTCGCGGAAACCGAGGCCGAGGTGATCGTACAAAGGCCGACCCGCCCGACGGGCCGCGCCATCGTGCAGCGCAATGTCCAGCGCGCAACGTGCCGCGGCCTCGCCGGGCCCCAACCCTTCCAAGTAGCGCCAACTCCCGTCCACATCGTCAAACGAAAGCCGCGCCGCGTCCACCCGCCCGAGGAAGGCCGCGACCGATTCGACGGATTCCCCGTAGCGCGGCGAAGGCGCGGCTTCCCCCAGGCCGCACACGCCGTGGCCATCGGTGAGTTCAGCCACCACTACGTGTGCGGTCTGCTGCTTCTCCCGAGGCACCTTGCCCAGGGTGCGGGCGATGGTCCAGGGATGCGCCAGTTGCAGGGCGAGCCGCCGATAGGTCAGTTGCACGCGGCGAACCTCAACACAAAAGCCGGTCGCCAGGCAAGAGGCAGAAACAACCGGAAGACCGGTGCGACGGTGAGACGGTGGGACGGTGGGACGGTAAGGGGTATTCGACATCGCGTCAGCGTCGTGGAGTGCGTGCGCCGCCGCGCCGCTCTCGGGCAACCATCTCCTGCACCGACTTCGTACAGCGCCGCAGCCGCGGGCGCACTCCAAGACGGCCAGCGTCGTCGGGGGCGCGTTCGAAAACGCGCCAGCGTCGTGGAGTGCGGGCGCCGCCGCGCCGCTTTCGGGCAACAGTCTCCTGCACCGACTTCCTACACGCGCCGCAGCCGCGGACGAACGGCCGCCCCTGAAAACGAGTTGCCTTCCCAATCGGCCATGGACACTCTCTGGACATGGCGGAGCCAAGGACGCCATGGCCGCATGCTCCCACGCATCAGCTGGGTACCCGTGGCGCCTACTTCGTCACTGCGGGCACCTATCTCAAACTTCACCACTTCAAGGGACGCGACCGTCTGCAAGTTCTGCACCGTGGTTTGCTCACGGTGGCACGCGACTTTGGGTGGAATCTCGAAGCCTGGGCAGTCTTCTCCAACCACTACCACTTCATTGCGCATTCTCCACCGGCGGCTGCCGACGCTCGGAACCTCTCCCAGATGCTCGGTCTGTTGCATACGAAGACCGCTGCCTGGACTAATCGCCTCGACCATACCCCGGGTCGCCAGGTTTGGCACAACTTCTGGGAAACTCGCCTGACATATCAACGCTCCTACTTGGCGCGATTGAACTACGTCCACCAGAACGCGGTGAAGCACGGTTTGGTTCGGGTCGCCAACCAGTACCCTTGGTGTTCCGCCGCCTGGTTTGAACGCACGGCATCGTCGGCTCGGGTGAAGAGCATCTACCGGTTCAAGACGGACAGGGTGCAGGTTGACGATTCGTTCGAGCTGGAGCCTGAATGGTAGACTTGTCTGCCGCGTCAGCGTCGTGGAGTGCGGGCGCCGCCGCGCCGCTTTCGGGCAACAGTCTCCTGCACCGACTTCCTACACGCGCCGCAGCCGCGGACGACGGGAACACCGTTGACGCTGGAGCCGGTTGATGGTGGTCTCTGCGGCGTGAACACTGCATTACCGAGGTTGGATCCTGGCCGCAGGTCCCGGAGCGGCGGTGGACGAGCGGTGGCGCTGCTGTCGGCGCTGGTCTCAATGGTCGCCGTCGAAGCGCAACAGGTGCCGGTGGTGGAGCGCACTCTGCCGAACGGGTTGCGGATGTTGATGGTGGAACGGCACGACGATCCGTCCGTCTCCGGCGGCTGGGTGGCGCACGTGGGGAGCGCCAACGAACGGCCCGGCATTACGGGCATCGCCCACCTCTTCGAGCACATGATGTTCAAGGGAACACCGACGGTGGGAACGAAGAACTACGCCCTGGACGTGGAGATCCTGGCGGAGCAGGAGGCGGTGCGGGAGGAGATGCGGCGGGAGGAGGCGAAGCTGCGGGCCGCGTTCCGGCGCGGGGAGATCGACGACCTGCAGAAGCCGGAGAACCGCGGCGAGCGCTTGCGGGAGTTGGACCGCAAGTTCCAGGAGTTGATCGCCCGGCAGCGCGAGATCCTGGTGAAGAACGAATTCGACCGGATCTACACGGCGGCGGGGGGATCGGGGATGAACGCCTTCACGAGCGAGGACATGACCGCCTACTTCATCACCGTGCCGGCGAACAAACTCGAGCTCTGGATGTGGATGGAATCCGAGCGCCTGATGCGGCCCGTGTTCCGCGAGTTTTACGCCGAGCGCGACGTCGTCTACGAGGAGCGCCGTTTGCGGACGGAATCGACGCCGCTGGGCAAGTTCCAGGAGAGCTTCAACTCGGTCTTCTGGGACGCGAGCCCTTACCAGTGGCCGGTGATCGGCTGGCCGGCCGACGTCTCCTCCATCTCCAAGGCGCAGGCTGACGAGTTCTACGCAACCTACTATGCACCGCAGAACATCGCCCTCATCCTCGTCGGCGACTTCTCCGCGCCACGAGCCGAGGCCCTCGCCACCCAATACTTCGGTCGAATCCCCCGCGGGCCGCGCGACGCCCCCGAGATCATCACCTGGGAGCCGCCCCAACCCGCCGAGAAACGGTTCTACGCCGAGGCCGAGACCAATCCCCAGGTGGATATTCTGTGGCACACGGTACCGTTCGGGCACCGGGACGCCTACGCGCTCGACGTGCTGGCCCGACTCCTGTCGACGCGCACCGGGCGGCTCTATCGCGGGATCGTGCTCGGCGCGCAGGTGGCGACGGAGGTCTACGCCGCGCAGGACTCGCGCAAGTGGGGGGGGCTGTTCAACGCCGGCGGCGAAGCCAGGGAGGGACACGCGCCGGAGGAGGTGGAGACCGCCATCTACGCCGAACTGACCAAACTCCAGCAGACCGATGTGCCCGATGCCGAACTGCAAAAGGTGAAGAACAACTTCGCCGCCAACGAGTATCGGAAGCTCTCCGGCAACATGCCCATCCTCTTCCAACTCATTTTCAACGACGGCCTCGGCAACTGGCGCGAAATCAACGAGGCCGGACCGAAATATCAGGCCGTCTCCGCCGCCGACGTCCGGCGCGTGGCGCAAACCTATTTCACCAAAGAGAACCGAGCCGTGGCGATCTACACCCGCAAACCCGCCGCCGCCCTCGCCGAACGGAAGGAGGCCGCACGATGAACCGCTTCCACCCTGTCACGCGGTCCCGCAGCCTGCTCCTGGCGCTGGCTCTCCTCATCGGCCGGCCCGGGCTCATGGCGGCCGAGATTCCCGATCGACCGGAGAAGCTGCAGTTCCCGCCGCTCGCCTACGAACCGCCCGCGCCCGCGGAATACCGCGTGCCGCTGAAGAACGGTTCCGTAGCCTACGTCGTGCCGGACCGCGAACTGCCGCTCGTGAACCTGGTTGTCCTCATCCGCACCGGCAACTACGTGGTGCCTGAGGGCAAGGAAGGCCTGGCAGAGCTGACCGGCTACCTGCTGGCCCGCGGCGGCACCGCGTCCCGCACCGCCGAGGATCTCGAGGAACGCCTCGACTTCCTCGCCGCCCGGTTGGGATCCGGAATCAGCGACACCCAGGGCAGCGTCAGCCTGAACCTGCTGCGGAAAGACCTGGACGAGGGTCTGGCGATCCTGCGGGAGGTGCTGACGGCCCCGCGCTTCCAGGAGGACAAACTGACCCTGCGCAGGCAGCAACTGCTCCAGGAAATGCGGCAGCGCAATGACGACTCCGGCAACATCGAAGGCCGGGAACGACGATCACTGGCCGACGGCGAATCGTTCTTCAGCAACCGCCTCCCGACCGGCCCCTCCGTCGAGTCCATCACACGCGAGGACCTCCAGGCGTTTCACCGGCGCTGGGTGCACCCCGCCAATTTCATCGTTGCGGTCAACGGCGACTTCGATCGCGACGACATGATCGCCCGGCTCGAGAAGCTGTTTGCCGACTGGCCGTTCACCGGCGAACGGCCCCCGGCCGTACCCGCAGATCCGAAACTCGCCCCCGCCGGCGCCTACCTCGTCGAGAAGGACGTCAACCAGGGCCGCGTCTCCGTCCTCCTCCCGGGCGTGCGACGCGATCATCCCGACATGTTCCCCATCCTGGTGATGAACGACATTTTGGGCAGCGGCGGTTTCACCTCGCGGATCGTGAACCGGATCCGCTCGGACGAAGGCCTCGCGTATTCGGCGGGCTCGGCGTTTCCAGGAGGGGTCTACTATCCCTCCACCTTCACCGCCTACTTCCAGACCAAAGGACGCACGGTGGCCTATGCCACCGGCATCGTCCTTGAAGAAATGAGGCGGATCGCCGCCGAACCGGTCTCGGATGTGGAACTGGAGACGGCCAGGAAGTCCTTCATCGATTCCTTCCCGCGCGTCTTCGCCACCAAAGGACAGATCGCCGGAACGTTCGCCCAGGATGAATTCACCGGGCGCTACGCGCGCGACCCCGGCTACTGGCGGACGTATCGCGAGAAAGTGGCGGCGGTCACCAAGGCCGACATCCAGCGGGTCGCCAAAACCTACCTCACGCCCGGCCGCGTCGTGGTGCTCGCCGTCGGACGCCGGGAGGAAATCCTGCAAGGCCATCCGGATCACCCCGAGCGCCTGCCGGAACTGGTCGGGAACAAAGTCATCCGGGTCCCGCTCCGTGACCCCCTCACGCTCAAACCCCTTCCCCTTCCGTAGACTCCCGGCCGGCGTCGGGGGCAGACCGCACCACGCATGAACGCCGATCCCCACGGATCTCCGGAGAGACAAACGCGAATTCGGCGATCTCACGCGAAGCGGAACGGATTTGCTCCCGTTCGCTCTCTTCGCGGCAACTCCCGGGATTCGCGTCCACACCCTTCCCCATCCGTGTCCATCGGTGTTCATCCGTGGTTGAACTCACTTCCATGCCGCGGTGACTGATCTTGCACCCGAGCCCTATGAAAGCCGTCGCGAACGACCTCCTCCTCCAGCAACTCCGGTGGCGTTACGCCACCAAGAAGTTCGACCCGACCCGCAAGATCCCTCCCGAGGATTGGCGGACGCTTGAGGAGGCGCTCATGCTCACTCCGTCGTCCTTCGGCCTGCAACCGTGGAAGGCCCTGGTGGTGACCGACCAACCCTTGCGCGAGCGACTCGTGCCCGCCACCTGGAACCAACGCCAAATCGCCGATTGCTCCCACCTCGTCGTCTTCACCGTCAAACGCCGCCTGCAGGAAGCCGACGTCGACGCCTACCTCGACCGCATGGCCGCCGTGCGGGGCGTGCCCCGCGACTCGTTGGCCGACTTCCGCCAGATCATGGTCAACGCCCTCTTCAAGAGCCCCCTCTCCCATCACCTCGTGGCGTGGGCCCGACAGCAAGTCTATATCGCGCTCGGGAGCCTCATCGCCTCCGCCGCCCTCCTCGGAATCGATACCTGCCCCATGGAAGGCATGGAACCGGCCAAATACGATGAGGCCCTCGACCTCCACCCCCGCGGGCTCACCACGTCCGTCCTCTGCGCTGCCGGTTACCGCGCCGCCGACGACTCCTATGCGGCTCTCCCCAAAGTCCGCTTCCCGGCCGACCAGTTGATCGAGCACCGCTGATCCGAAACCCGGAGCATCGGGTGGACCGCTCGCTGCCGCGTGTGCCTCGGCCAGATGGCAGGGCGACCTCTCCGAGGGCGCCGCGGAAGGCAGGAATCATCGCTTCCACGCCGAGTGTCCCATTCGGCGGCACGTCCGGTCGCCTGGCACCGACACATGGCAGCGCTCCCCTGCGGACCGCCCGCCGTCCCGGCGGGCAGCAGCCCCGCAAGTCGGACAGGCATCCCGATTCGGGAGCAGCCCCCGTCCCTCGCGACTGCTGCGACCGGGGGACCAGCCTCCGCCAAGGCTACGGCTCGGCAGGCCGGTCGCGCTCCGGCACAGCGCCAGCCAACAGGCCGGTGTCGGCCAACCGGCGACGCCCCACCCCGCCGCCGCCCTGCGGCGGATGTCTCACACCGGGAGCGCGAACGGTCCGGGCCGTCAGAACGTAAACTCCGGCAACCGCACGATCGCCCCGCCCTTCAACGCCGACTGGTGGGCGCACAACCCCACGCCCGTCCAATTGGCCGACTGCCGGGCGTTCGGGAACGGCTCGCGCCCTTCGACCAGCGCCATCACGAATTCGTGAACCAGGTGCGGATGCGAACCGCCGTGCCCCGCCCCCTGCGTGAAGCTCAAGTGGGTCTTCTTCGCCAGGTCGTACACTCCCTTGGTGGTGAATCTCCGGATCGGCGCGGGCAGCCGCCGGGCGTAGTCCGGAGCGCGCACCAGCTTCGGGATCTTCGACTCGGGCCGCTTGGCCCGGTGCATCACCAACGGCTCGTGCTCGATCAGCGGCCATTCGATGGAGGCCTTCGAGCCGTAGACATCGATGCTCTCGCGGTACTGCCGGGCCACATCGAACAGCGAACGGTAGATCCGCGCGCTCAGGTCCGACTCCTTGAACTTGATGTGGGTGGTCTCGACCGCGAACGGCGACTGGTACTTGGCGATGAGCTCCCGGCGGATCGTCCCGGAGCCGAAGCAGGAGACGTATTCCGCCGTGGCGCGCGTCAGGCCGCACACGGGCCCGACACAGTGGGTGGCATACCACATCGGCGGGAGCCCCGGCCAGTAGTTGGGCCAGCCGTCCATGTCCTGCTGATGACTCGCCTGGAGGAACTGGATCCGCCCGAGCGCGCCTTTCTCATAGAGCTCCTTCATGTAGAGAAACTCGCGCGCGTAGACCACCGTCTCCATCATCATATACCGAAGCCCCGTCTTCTGCTGCAGGACCACGATCCTCCGGCAGTCGGCCAGCGACGTCGCCATGGGCACCGTGCACGCCACGTGTTTGCCCGCCTGCAATCCCGCGATCGACATCCAGGCATGGTCCGGAATCGGCGTGTTGATGTGGACGGCGTCCACTTCGGGATCGCGGAGGAGTTCACGGAAATCCGTGTATCGTTTGGCCACTCCGAAGGCGTCGCCCACCGCGTGGAGCTTCTCCGGTGTGCGCTGGCAGATGGCATACAGATGGGCATGCGGATGACGCTGGTAGATGGGGATGAACTCCGCTCCGAATCCCAGCCCGACGATGGCCACGTTGACTCTGGTTTTCATGCGATGCCAGCAGCCTACGAACCCGCCGCGCACATTCCCATGAGAACGTGCGCATCGGTTTTGAGGAAATTCACCGCACGAATGAGGCGGGAACTGTCGCGCCCTGCCTTGCACCTCCAGCAGATGGTAGGGCGACCTCTCCGCGGGCGCCGCCGGGATGCAGCCGCCAAACCGCTGTTCTTCGGCGCGCCCCACCTCGAAGCCGGCCCCCACTACCTCGCCCGCTTCCGCCGGTTCAAGGCCCGGAACCGGCTCGGCGGCAGCCCCACCTTCCGGTGGAACACGGCACTCAGATACTCCACATGCGCGAACCCCGCCCGCGCCGCAATCTCCTCCAGCGAAAGGTCGGATTCCGTCAGCAACGTCTTCACTCTGTGGAGTTGGACGCGGATGATCTCCTCGTGCGGCGTCCGGCCCAGCAACTTCCGGAAGCGGGTCTCGAGGACCCGCCGCGATTGGGGCACCGCCCGGAGCACATCCTTCACGCAGATGCCGTCGCAGGCGTGCTGCCGGATGAACCGAACCGCGCGCATGATGTTCTGGTCCTCAATCGCCAGGACGTCGGTGGACTGCCGGGTGGCGATGCCCAGCGGTTCGACCAGGCGGGCTTCGCCCTTGATGATCTCGCCCGACATCAGGCGGTCGAGCAGAGCCGCGGCTTCGTAGCCGGTCCGGTGGGTGTTGAGAACCACGCTCGACATCGGCGGATCCGTCAACGCGCAGAGCAATTCGTCGTTGTCGACCCCCAGCACCGCCACCTCGTCCGGCACCTGAAGGCGGCGGCGGCGGCAGGCGTCGAGCACCTGTTGCCCGCGAAAATCGTAGCAGGCGAACACGCCGACCGGCCTGGGCAGGCGCGCCAGCCACGCGCCGAGTTCTTCCACCAGCGCCTCGCCGTCGCGACTCCGTGCCCCGCGCGAGACCTGCACGTGACACGCCAGCCCGCGCTCGCCCAGCAACCGGGTGAAATGTGCCGCGCGCCAGCGCGACCACTGAAAGCGGTCGTCCCCGCTGAACGCAAACTGCCGAAAACCGCGCTCGAGGAAATGATCGGCCGCTATCTGCGCAATCGCCCGGTCGTCCGTCTCCACATACGGCAACTCGGGCAACAACCGCGCCGCACTCACGTCCACCATCGGCAGCCGCAGGTCCTGCAAGACGCGCGCCACGGACGGGTTCTCGATCCGGGCGATCACCCCGTCGCCGTGCCAACCCGCCAGCCAGGCCGGCGCCTTCTCGCCGCGACTGTGCTCGCTCAGGTAGATCGACCACGGCCGGTGCTCGCGCATGTAGGCGACAATCCCCCGCATCAACCCCCGCGCGTAGGCGTTCGAGGTCTCAATCAGCAGCGCCACTCGGGGCAACTGGGCCATCACTCGTGTATCTCCGTCAGCAAACGCACCGCGGCCTCGACCAGCCGCTCGCCCGATCCGGCGGCGCAGCGCGCGCTCTCCGGCTCGTAGTTCCCCTCCGCATAGCTGCGCCGGTCCGGGATATAGCCAATGTTCTCGTTGGCCAGTTCGACCACGAAGGTCTGCGGGAACGGAGAGCGCTTCCGGATCGCGAGCCCCAGCTCGACAAACACCTCGCCCGGCAGCCCCACCCAGGCCACGTCCGGCCCCACCGCGATCGCCTGCACCTCGACGCGGAACGGCCGCCCCGCCCGCTCCGCAATGTCCAGCACCCGATGCGCCCTCACCAGCTTCATGAAGTTCCCCCCGCGATCGTCTTTCGTGGCGGCCAGCGTCTGCCGCGCCTCCTGGAGCTCGTCAGCGGTGACCGCGGGCAGGGCCAGCTCGACCAACTCGGACTCGGCGCGCACCGGGCCCGCCGTCGCGGGCTGCAGATCCTTGTAGGTCTGGAAGACCGCCGCCCCCAGGATCGTCGCGATGCGGTGGGCCTCGCTGGGCGTGCCCTGCGGCCAGCGCCAACTGACGTCCAGGTGATTCAGGTTGCCGCAGGTCCCGTTGCCCACCAGCGTCACGTGGTTCGTGCCGTGATATCCCGCCAGCACCCGGCTCAGCGCCCCCGGCCAGTCCGCGCTGATCTTGCTGCCCCCGGTCGTGTCCGGATGCATCGCGAAGTTGACGTACGTGGCGACCGCCTGCGCGGGGCCGGCCGCATCCGGACGCTCGACGTAGAGAATCACGACCTCCGGATCGGTTGGCCCGGCGGGCAGAACGATGTTGGGATTCAGCTTGCCGGGATTCCAGCCCACGGTCCCGTCCCGCAGGAAGTAGCGCCGGTTGAAGGTCAAACCCGCGCACTGGCCCCGGGCGCAGCTCAGGCGGGCCGGCCGCAGGCGTTCGTTGGCCAACCGCACGCTTTCGGCGATGCGCTCTGCGAGCACCTCCGTATACGTGACCGCCAGTGCGGAAGGCTCGCCGGCCACGGTACGGTGTTGGCCGCGTTCCGCCAACTGCGGCCCGGTGTGCGCGTGCGTGGCACTGATCAGGACCCGAGTCCCCGGGATGCCGGTCGCCCGCTCGATCGCCGCCCGCGCGCCGTCCGTAACCGCCCGCGTCACCTCAATCAGGTCCAGCGCCACCAACGCCGCCCGCGTCCCCTCCGACTCCATCACCAGCGCCTTGCTCAGCAGCGGGTCCAATACACCATCCGCACCGCGCGCGTGGTAATAGCCCGCCAGCGGAACGCCCAGCGGCGGCGTGATGTCCACCGCGGCCACCCCAACCCGCGGTTCGCCGGCGCCCACGGCGCACCACGCGACCACCGCGGAAAGGACGCAGCCGCAGCACGTCCGCAGCCGCGAGGGTCCCGCGGACTGGAGTGCGAGTATCCGGGACCACCGCAGCCCCTGGGGGCCGCAGAATCCCACGCGGCGACGGGTAGGGACGCCCGGCCCGGCTGTCCGTGAAAGGCGCGCACCTCGGTGTGCTGCTGCTGGACGCGCGAGGCCGCGCATCGCTGTTTCCTGCTGGCAATTCATGGAAAGCGGCCTTTCGGTGGAAACGGAATGCTCTGTGCCCACGAACCGATCTGCCGACTCGCCGTCGTGCCGACCTCCGACACGCCAGCTCACCGGAAGGGAGGGGGTGAAATGCATGGACCCATTCCTCGAAGGCGACTCAGTGCATCTCGACGGCGCAGGTGCCGATGCCGCCGCGATAGTAGTGAAACCTCACGTTCGGATGATCGGCCAGCAACGACATGGGCACCGCCGTGTCGACGATCCGCTTCGAGATCATGTAGGCGGTCAACCGCTGGCCGAAAGGATTGTCGTGGTTCCCGGCGTGCCAGATGGAAACCTGCTCCGCCTTCCAGGTCTCCACCGGGCCCACCGTGATGGCCTGGGTGGGCACGAGGGAGATGTTGCCACCACCGCTGGTACGCGCGTTCTGGGCGATGGTGAGCGGGTGCAACTGGACCACCCGCGTGGCCAGGCGGCGGTATTCCGCGGGCGACGGAGGTTGCTCGCGATACTTGCCCTTCCGGGGCAGGGGATCGTTGAAGGCCCAGTGCTTGACGTCGCCCTGGCCACCTTGCATCACCGCGCAGCGCACGCCGGCGTCCCAGCTCTCCCGGTAGGGCGCCGTGTCCGCCTTGGGAAAGTGCAGATGCGCGTCCGGCATGCGCAGCTTGCGGTCGACCCGATCAAAGCACAACTCCCGGTCGCAGCGCTCAAACGAAAGCGGATGCGTCACCGCCACCTTCCGCCCCCCCAGACACCATTCGTCCATCCCCCAGAAGTGCGCCGAACGCACATCCAGCCCCAGGGCATTCACCACGCGCGCCACCAGGGGCAACTGCTCCGTCGGCCCGATCGGCCCGCACACTCCCACCGGGTTGTCCGGAGTGCTCTGTCGCCAGGCGTTCACATACTCGAGGGCCTCCGCCAGGTAGAACTCCTCGAGGGTGTCATACAAGACGACTTCAAAGCCGGGCCGCGAAAGACGTTCCAGATCGCGCGGGCGGAGCGCGGCAACGGCTTCGATGAGATCCTGGGGAAGGGTGGTGTAATCCCACCAATCCGGGGCGATGGCGCTGAGTTTGCGGGTCATGGGTCTGGGGAGGTTGGGGGTTCAGGGAATGCAGAATGCAGAATGCGGAATGAAGAGTGGTTGGTGGGTTGGGAGGTGCAGTGGTTCGGCCGTGATGTTGCTCCGTGGCTCTGTTGCTCCGTGGCTCTGTGGCTCTGTGGCTCCGTTGCTCCGTGGCTCTGTTGCTCCGTGGCTCTGTTGCTCCGTGGCTCCGTTGCTCTGTGGCTCTGTGGCTCCGTGGCTCCGTGGCTCTGTGGCTCTGTGGCTCTGTTGCTCCGTGGCTCTGTGGCTCTGTTGCTCTGTTGCTCCGTGGCTCTGTTGCTCTGCGGCTCTGTGGCTCCGTGGTTCTGTTCAGAGATACGTTGGTATGGCGGTTTCCAGATCCTTCTCGTAGCGGCAGTTGACGAGACAAGCGGAACCCAACGCCTCGCGCAGCGGGTCGGCCCCCGGGGCGCCAAAGCCGTAGTGCAACCGGCGACGCCAGCCTTCGGCCAGACGAAATCGGCCGGACATCTTGCCGATCTCGAGCGCGAAGTTCTCCATAGTGCGGAGGTAGGCGTTCATCTTCTGGGAGGTGTCGAGCCATTCCTGTTGGCTCCGGTGTTCGGCCAGCGCCGCCTTGCGAATCTCATGGACCGACGCGGTGTTGACGAACAGGCCCGGAACGATTCGCCGCCGCAACGGATCCCGCAAGCCGTGCGGCATGGCGTGGTAGACCGTCAGATCGCCGTCGACTGCCAGACGAGGCGGCACCGTCCGGAAGTTCGGCATCCCCCGGACGAAGGCTGCAGTCACCGCCAGCCGACAGGTGTTGGTGTGGTCTTCCATGTAGTCCTGCGGCGACGGCGCCAACAGGATCGCGGGGCGCACCTGCCGGATCACTGCCGCCAACCGCTGCAGCGTGCGCCGCTCGTAGTAAATCTCCAGATCGTCCACGAGGCTCGCGTGGAACACCGCCCCAAGCAGGCGACAGGCGGCCTGCGCCTCGCGGCGGCGCATCGCGCGCAGCGCGCTCGCCGAATGATGGGCGCTGCCGCATGAACCGCTCGCCAGGTTCAGATAGTGCGTCGTGTATCCGGCCCGCCCCAGGAGCAGAAGCGTGCCCGCCATCAGAAACTCGATGTCGTCCGGGTGCGCCCCGATCGCCAGGGCCACGCGGTTTGATGACGCCGTCGGTGCGCCCCTCCCCGTCCGTTCGGTGTTCAGCTTCTTCTTCATCTGGAGTTGACGCGGCATTCTACGGACTCTCCCGATTTCCGCCAGTGATCGTTCGCTGGAAAAACCTCAAAAAAGAAACGCGATCCCTCAATGACAGGCACCATGGACCTTGGTATCCCATCCCGATCATGGCTCGAGGCAGCGCGACTTTCATTCGGGGCAACAGGAGGGCACGCCCATGAACCAGGAATCCGGATGTTGCGGGGGGCGGTGCGGAGGGCCAACCGACGAGAGTGCCGCGTTGCGCCGGAGGGAGTTCCTGCGGTGGACCGGCCTGGCGGTGGCCGGCACCGCCGTGGCGCGCTGGCCTTCGATCGCCGGCCCCTTCAGCGCCGAGGAATTCAACAAGCTCATCCCCCCCGACAAGAAGCTCGATCGAGCCTGGGTCCGTTCGCTCTACTCCCGGGGGGAACCGACGATCTACCAGGGGGCGGACCTCGAGAAGATCGGCATGCCCATCGGCGGCATCTGCTCCGGCCAACTCTACCTCGGCGGCGACGGCCGGCTCTGGCACTGGGACATCTTCAACCTG
>CAYSPU010000064.1:0-9236 GCA_964432995.1 uncultured Verrucomicrobiota bacterium | reverse complement strand
CCCAGGCGGGGCATTTCACCAGCAGCGGCGGCCCGAACTACGCCCGGCCGCCGAAGCCGAGTTCGCCCCTCGACCAGGGCTTCGCTCTTCGGTTCACATCCGGTAGCCGGACCGAGGTGCACCCGCTGGACGCCCGCGGTGTGGACCCCCGTCACATCCGGTTCCGCGGGCAATACCCGATGGCGTTCGTGGACTACGCCGATCCCGCCTGGCCGGTCACGGTCGCTCTCGAAGCCTTCCCCCTGTTCATCCCTCTGAACGTCGAGGATTCCTCGCTGCCCGCCACCGTTCTTCGCTACACCGTGAAAAACACCAGTCCCGCCCCCGTGACCGTGGAACTGGCGGGCTGGATCGAAAACGCGGTCTGTCTCGGCAGCGGGCGACCCGGACGCGGCCGACGTCGGAACCGCGCCCTGCGCGAGCCCGGGATGAACATGGTCCTGGGAGTCGCCGAACCTCTGCCCCCGGCGCAACGTCCGGCCCCGCGACCGGAGATCGTCTTCGAGACCTTCGAAAAGGGCTACGGTCCGTGGCGGATCGAAGGCGAGGCGTTCGGCCGTGAACCTGCCACCGGCACGCTCCCGAACCAGCAGGCCGTCCGCGGCTTTTCCGGCGAGCGCCTGGTCAACACCTACCTCGGCGGCGACCAGCCCAAGGGGCGCCTGGTGTCGCCCGCCTTCCGCATCGAACGCCGCCACATCGCCTTCCTCATCGGCGGCGGCGCCCATGCCGGACGCACCTGCGTCAACCTGCTGGTCGACGGCCGCGTGGTCCGGTCCGCCACCGGCCAGGACAACGAACGCCTCGAGTGGCAGGACTGGGAAGTCAGCGCGCTCGAAGGCCAAACCGCCTCCATCGAAATCGTCGACCAGGCCAGCGAGGGCTGGGGCCACATCAATCTGGATCAGATTGTCTTCACGGACGAACCGCCTTCCGCCCGCAGGCCGCTCACCGCCGAGGAGGATTTCGGTTCCATGGGGCTGGCCCTGCTGCAGCCGCAAGCCGGGGACTCCGTTCGCACCCGGGTGGACACCGAGTCCCGAGATCTGTTTGCCGACGCCACACCCGATTCGGCCGGCGAGGCGGTCGTGGACTTCGGCACCAGATTGGCCGGTGCCGTCGGCCGCAAGTTCACCCTCGCCCCCGGCGCCGAGGCCGAGGCGGTGTTCGTGGTGGCCTGGTACTTCCCGGGCCTGCTCCGGAACACGCTGGGACCGCTGCAGGACGCCGACAAGCTGCGCCGCTCCTACGCCAACCGGTTCTCGTCGGCGGCCGATGTCGCGCGTTATGTGGCCGGGAACTTCGAGCGACTGGCCGGCCAGACACGGCTCTGGAACCGGACCTGGTATGACTCGACGCTGCCCTACTGGTTCCTGGACCGGACGTTCCTGCCGATCTGCACCCTGGCAACGAACACCTGCTACCAGTTCGATACCGGCCGGTTCTACGCCTTCGAGGGCGTCTACTGCTGCCAAGGCACCTGCCAACACGTCTGGAACTACGCCCAATCCGTCGCCCGCATCTTCCCCGAACTCGAACGCGACCTCCGCCAGCGCACCGACTTCGGCACCGCCTGGCACGACGACGGCGCCACCGACTACCGCGGCGAATGCGCCCAACACGTCGCCCACGACGGCCAATGCGGCGTCATCCTCCGTGCCTGGCGCGAACACTTGTTGGCCCCGGACGACCAATACCTCCGGGCCACCTGGCCGCGCATCCGCAAGTCCGTCGAATACCTGATCCGGCAAGATGCCGACGAAAACGGCGTCCTCGAAGGCGAGCAATACAACACGCTCGACGCGGCGTGGTTCGGCCCGATGGCCTGGATCAGCTCCTTCTACGTGGCCGCCCTGCGGGCCGGCGAAGCCATGGCCCGCGAGGCGGACGACCCGGACTTCGCCGAACGTTGCCGGCAAATCGCCGAACGCGGCACCGCGGAGATCGTCCGCCAGTTGTACAATGGCGAGTACTTCATCCACCGACCCGACCCCGCGCATCCGCAGGCCACGAACACCAACGACGGCTGCCACATCGACCAGCTCATGGGCCAAGCCTGGGCCTGGCAGGTCGGCTTGCCGCGCATCCTCCCGCCCCGCGAAACCAAATCCGCGCTGGAGGCGATCTGGAAGTACAACTTCACCCCCGACGTCGGCCCCTATCGCGAGCATTCCGAGGTCAAGGGCGGGCGCTGGTACGCCATGGCCGGCGAAGGCGGTGTGATCATGACCACCTTCCCGCGTGGCGGCGCCGAACGCTCCGTCGGGCGGGGCGGTTTCGCCCATTACTTCAACGAGGTCTGGACCGGCCAGGAACATCAACTGCCGCCCACCTCCTCTACGAGGGCCTGGACGAATATGCCCTCGTCGTCACCCGCGTGCTCCACGACCGGCACCACGCCGGCCGCCGCAACCCCTACAACGAAGTCGAGTGCTCCGATCATTACGCCCGCGCCATGGCCAGCTACGGCACCTTCCTGGCCGCCTGCGGCTGGGAATCGCACGGGCCCAAGGGGCACATCGGCTTCGCCCCGCGCCTGACACCCGACCGTTTCCGCGCCCCCTTCACCTCCGCCGAAGGCTGGGGGACCATCGCCCAGGACCGCGATGCCGCCAGCCAAACCGCGTCGGTCACGATCCGCTACGGGCGTTTGCGGTTGCGCACGCTGGCGCTGGCCGTGCCGGAGAACCGGTCGCCCCAATCCGTCCGCGCACGCCTGCGAGGACAAGACCTGCCCGCCACCATCGAAGTCGCCGGTACCCGCGTCCTCGTCCGCCTCCAAAGCGAGACGGTGATCCAGCCGGACGAAACATTGGAGGTAACGCTCACCTAACCTGCCGAACCGCTGATTGCCCCCCTCGAAGTCATGAACCACTTCACCCTTCTCCGCCCGAGCCCGACCAGCGGGTTTCCTCACCATGAACCGTCGGGTAGGGCGACCTCTCCGAGGGCGCCGGAAGAGTCTGCGCCTGAACCACTTGTTTCCGAAGCGATGCGGAGACCTGCTCGCGAGTCCTCCTCGGAGCCACGCCCTACCTCCCAAGGGTTCATGGCTGCAACACGCGCCCAAGCTTTGGATGTCCCGCTTTCCCAGGAACCGCCACCCGAAACCAGATTCTCCCAACCCTATGAACGACCTTGACCTGCGCGCCCTGAAACTGTTCGCCGGGTGTTCCCTGCTGCAACGACGAACATCGAACGTTGAACCGAAGGTTCGTTCGACGTTCAGCGTTCGACGTTGGATGTTCGAGGTTCTGCCACCATCCCTGATCTGCCTTGCCGCCGTGCTCCTGCTCCTGACCGCAGGCGCGCGGCTGACCGCCGCTTCCCTCGCGGACTTGACCAAGCCCCACGATGGGCGCTCTCGCCGCGCCACCTCCACCATGCGCGTCGGCGAGGTCCGCCGCGGTGATGCCCCGCGCAAGATCGATCCTGCCGCCGAACCGCGCGGCGACCTCGACGAGGCGAGCAACTACGACAACTTCCGGGTTCCGCCCGGCGCGACCCACGTTCTGTTGGACGCCAAGGGGCCGGGGGTCATCACCCACATTTGGATCACCTTCCTCGGCCCGGAGAAACAGGACTGGGCCCCGCAAGGCTCGGCGAATCACCAGGAAATGCTGCTGCGCATGTTCTGGGATGGCAGCGACCGGCCCGCCGTCGAAGCCCCCCTCGGCGATTTCTTCGCCAATTGCTTCGGACGCCGCAGCTCCGTCATCAGCATCCCCGTCATTGTCGAGGACGCCGACTCCTACAACTGCTATTGGCACATGCCCTTCCGGAAATCCGCCCGCGTCGAGATCGAAAACCAGAGCGACAAACCGATCGGCCTCCTCTACTACAACATCGATTGGATCCAGAAAGACAAACTCCCCAAGGACACCCCCTATTTCTACGCCCAATACCGCCAGGAATACCCCCTGCAGGGCGGACAGGATTACGTGGTGCTGGACACCGAGGGGAAGGGCCATTACGTCGGCACCGTGCTCGCCGTCCGCACCCGCAGCCCGTCGTGGTTTGGCGAAGGCGACGAGAAGATCTACATCGATGGCGAGGCCAAGCCATCGATCTGGGGCACCGGCACCGAAGACTACTTCCTTTCCGCCTGGGGCCTTCAAACCACCAGCACCCCCTACTTCGGCGTCCCCTACTTCGACGAATGGGGAATCGTCGGCGGTCACACCAGCGCCTACCGCTGGCATCTCCAGGACCCCATCGTCTTCCAAAAAGGTATCCGCGTAACCTTCGAACACTTCGGCTGGATCTCGCCCGACGAGAACCCCGAGAACAAGGCCACCAGTTGGAACGAGCGCCAGGACGATTTCTCCAGCGTCGCCTTCTGGTATCAAACCGGCACCCCCACCTTTGCCGCCCGCGCCCCGCACGCCCGCGAACGCGCCCTCCCCAACATCGAACGCCTCGTCGTCCCGGCCAAGGACTTCACCGACGCCGCCCATCACGGCATCGGAACCGTCACGCCGCAGCAACTGGACCTCTACGACATACCCCAGCTCCTCTACACGCCCGCCCAAGCCGACGGGGCCTGGCTCGAAATCGCCTTCACCATCCAAAAGAAGGAACCGCTGCGCCTCCTCATCAAGGCCACCAAGAGCGACGACTTCGGCCAATACCAGGCCTCGCTCAATGGAGTGAAACTCGGCGGCACCCTCGACTTCTTCAGCCCGAAAATCGCCGACGCCGAGTTTCATCTGCTCGACTTCTGGCCCGATCCCGGGCAATACACCTTGCGACTCGAATGCGTCGGCAAGAATGCCCAATCCCAGTCCTACCGCTGCGGCATCGAATCGGTCCGCTTGCGGGAGAGGCGTCCGCGCGTCGCCGAGATGGGCCACGATCGGGACAAGGACTGGAAGACCACCCGCGCGCTCTACCGCTGACGTATCGCCGCGCCGGCAGGGCACGGATGCACAGGAGAACGTCGAACATTGAACGTCGAACACTGAACGCCCAACGACGGGTGTTGCAGGACACACCGTCCTCGCCATCTGCTTCCGAACCTCTGAACCTTCGGACCCCGAACCGACCACAATCCCTATGAGCAACTCCAACCTGAATACCCACCCATCCGTCACAGGTAGGGATGCCCGGCCTCGGGCGTCCGCCCTCTCCGTGGTGCAGGACCCTGTTCCCTGGACGCGCGGGGCCGCGCGTGCCTCCCTGATGGTGGTCGCACTCGCCATCTTCGCCTGGACGGCGGCGGCGGCGCCGATCACAACCGGCTCGCTGATCGACGAGATGACCGACCTGTCCGGCTTGGCGTCCTTTCCGCAGCCGCCGTACACCTGCAAACAGTTCTCCTCCTACGATCGCAAGTCGAAGTCGCCCCAGGAGGATTGGTTCGCCAACGGTGACGCCGGCCAGTTCCTGCGCGTCGAAGACCGCGACGGCCGCAAGGAACACGTCATGATGGACACCGCCGGCCCGGGCGCCATCGTTCGCATCTGGTCGGCCAACCCCGAGGGCACCATCCGAATCTACCTCGACGGCGCCACCCAGCCGGTCATCGCCACCCCGATGTCGACGCTCCTCGGGGGCACCTTCAACGGCCTGCCCAAACCCATCGCCGGCGAATACAGCAAGGGCTGGAACCTCTACTTCCCCATCCCCTACGCCAAGAGCTGCAAGGTCACCAGTGACAAAGGCGGCTTCTACTACCACATCAACTACCGCACCTATCCCGCCGGCACCGCGGTGGAGACCTTCCAAATCAGCCAGCTTCTTACCCTCGCCCCCCGCATCCAGCAGCTCGCCGCGCGTTTGGATAAACCGCGCGGCACCGACAGCGAGCGCGGCGGTTACGCCCAGTCCTTTGAACTCAACCTCCCCGCCGGCGGCAACGTCCGCCAGGAGTTCACCGGGCCATCCGCCTTCACCCGGACCACCCTCCGGCTCAACGCCGCCAACCGCGACGCCGCCCTCCGCGGCGTCGTCGTCAAGATCCGCTTCGACGGTGCCGTTTGCGTGGAGGCGCCCATCGGCGACCTGTTCGGCAGCTCCCCGGGAATCAACGTCTTCAGTACGCTGCCACTCGGCATGGAGGAGGACGGCGAGATGTACTGCCACTGGTTCATGCCGTTCCGCGAGCTGGCCGTCATCGACCTCATCAACCACACGGATCAGGAAGTGACCCTCTCCGGCGAGATCGCCTCCGCCGACTACACCTGGACCGATCGCTCGATGCTTTTCCACGCCAAGTGGCGCGCCCAAAACCAGGTCCCCACCCGACCGATGATCGACTGGAATTACCTGACCGCCCGCGGCCAGGGCGTCTTCGCCGGCGTCTCGTTCGCCATCGATAACCCGGTCCGCGATTGGTGGGGCGAGGGCGACGAGAAGATCTACGTGGATGGCGAGACGTTCCCGAGCCACTTCGGCACCGGCACGGAAGACTACTACGGCTACGCCTGGTGCTGGCCCGGGCTCTTCACCCACGCCTACCATGCACAACCGCGCTGCGACGGCCCCGGCAACTACGGGCATACCAGCGTCAACCGCTTCCACATCGTCGACCGCATCCCCTTCACCAAGGACTTCCGCTTCGACATGGAACTCTGGCACTGGAACGACAAGTGCAAAGTCAACATGGCGGTGACGGCCTACTGGTACGCACGACCCGGCGCCACCGACCAGTTCCCGCCCGTCCGCCCCGAAGACGCCGTGGTGCACTTCATGGAGCCCTACAGCCCGCCCCGCGTCCCCGGCGCGATCGAAGGCGAGTCCTTGAAGATCCTCGAGGTCAAGGGCACCGCCGACCCTCAGAGCTGGGGCGGCCTGAGCGGAGAACAGCACCTCTGGTGGCATATCGGGGTGAACCCCGGCGACCGCCTCGCCGTCGCCTTCCCCGCCCCCAAGGCCGGCAAATACCGCGTCCTCGCCCAGTTCCTCAGCGCCCGCGACTACGGCATCCACCAACTCGCCATCAACGGCCAGAACGCCGGTGCCCCGCGCGACTTCTACCAACCCGACGTCAAGGCCACCGGCGAAGTCGACCTCGGCGTCTTCGACCTCAAGGCCGGCGACAACAACGTCTTCTCCGTCACCGTCGTCGGCGCCAACGACCAGGCCGAGAAATCCTACATGTTCGGCCTCGATTACCTGATGCTCAAGCCGGTCGAGTAGCCAGAAGCGCAACTGCACAGGCAACCACGGATGAACACGGATGGACACGGATGCTGCGCCGTGAACTCCCAACCGTGAACCCGGAACCTCCCAACCCTGAACCCGGAACCTCCCAACCGTGAACCCGGAACCTCCCAACCGTGAACCCTGAACCTCCCAACCCTGAACCCGGAACCTCCCAACCCTGAACCCGGAACCTCCCAACCCTGAACCCGGAACCTCCCAACCTCCACTTGACCTTGACCTCGCCTGCCTTCTAGGCTCCCGCCCATGAACCGCAACTTCCTCTGCGTCTCATCCGCTCTCATGATCGCCACCGCTTCCCTCACTCACTCCGCTCCCGCCGGCAGTTTCGGCGACGACGTCGCGTTTCTGAAGAAGCACATCGACACGCTGGTATTGAGCGACAAGAAAGGCGCCGCCCAAGTCGCCCTGTCGGCCGCCTACCAGGGTCGCGTGATGACCAGCACCGCCGGCGGAGATGCCGGTCTCAGCTTCGGCTGGATCAACCGCGAACTCATCGCCTCCGGCCAGATCCAACCGCACATCAACGTGTTTGGCGGCGAAGACCGCTTCTGGCTCGGACCCGAGGGCGGACAATACTCGATCTTCTTCGCGAAGGGCGCGAAGTTCGAGTTCGCCGATTGGCAGACCCCTGCCGTGATCGACACGCTGCCTTTCCAGTTGGCGAAACACTCCAAGACCAAGGCCAAGTTCACTGCGGCCTTCGCCCTGACCAACTACTCCGGCACCCGTTTCGACGTGGCGGTTGACCGCGAGGTGCGGATGCTCGCCGCCAGCGCCGCGTGGAAGAAACTCGGCGTGAAACCGGCCGACGGCGTGAGCCTGGTCGCCTTCGAGACCGATAACCGGATCAAGAACGTCGGGAATGCCGCCTGGAAGAAGGAAACCGGGCTGCTCTCCATCTGGATCCTCGGCATGTACAACCCCTCGCCCGCCGCCACCGTCGTCGTGCCCATCAAGCCCGGCCCCGAATCCCAACTCGGGGTGAAGGTCACCTCCGACTACTTCGGCACCATCCCCCCAGACCGCTTGGTGGTAAAGGATGACGTGCTGTTCTTCAGCGCCGATGGCAAATACCGCAGCAAGATCGGCATCAGCCCGCAGCGCAGCCGGGCCGTCCTCGGCAGCTACGACGCCGACAACAAGGTCCTCACCATCGTGCAGTTCACTCAGCCCGCCGGCGTGACCGACTATGTGAACTCGCTCTGGAAACTGCAGGACAATCCGTATGGCGGCGACGCGGCCAACAGCTACAACGACGGTCCGGCCTCGCCCGGAGCCAAGCCCATGGGCCCCTTCTTCGAACTCGAGTCTTCCTCGCCGTCCTCCGCGCTGGCGCCGGGCCAGAGCCTCGCCCACGTCCATCGCACGATCCATTTGAACGGACCGGAATCCGCCCTCGACCCGATTGCCCGCGCCACGCTGGGTGTTTCCATCGCCGACATCAAAGCCGGGCTGAAGGGCAAGTGATCGGCAACTGGACCTGAAGTCGTCTCGATGCGCGGTAGGTGCATGGAAAGCCTCCATCCGCTGTGGCGCCTGCATTGAGCCCGTGAACCTGGATGAAAACGCGGAAGGTAGGGCGCGATCTCCGCATCGCGCCGGAAACAAGCGGTTCGGAGACTGTGGATGCGGCGCCCTCGGAGAGGTCGCCCTACCTGACGGCTTATGAAAAGTGTGGACGTTCGGCGAGCTGCCGCGCGTGCCATCGATGAACCGTAGCCGCCGACGCGAGTCGGCGTTGATCTTATGAGCGACAAGAAAGAAAGCATGTTCGTCCTCCCGGACGGCCGGAACGTCTTCTTCACGTTCTGTCTCGTCAGTTCGCTGTTTCTCCTCTGGGGATTCTGCAACGGGATGATCGACGTGATGGACAAGCACTTTCAGGACGAACTGAACCTGAGCAAGTCCCAATCCGCATGGATGCAGTTCGCGCACTATCTGGGGTATTTCCTGATGGCGATGCCCGCCGGCTGGCTGGCGATCCGGCTGGGCTACAAAGGCGGCATCATCGCCGGCTTGCTGCTGGTGGCGGCGGGCGGGTTCTGGTTCATCCCGGCCACGAAGATCAA
>CAYSPU010000063.1:0-24749 GCA_964432995.1 uncultured Verrucomicrobiota bacterium | reverse complement strand
AGTCGAGCTTCAGCCTCATGAGCCGACGGGCTCCAAAGGCACGGCGACGTAACGCTCCCTGGCCATCTCGGAGCCGTAAGCGATGCAGGCCAAAATGTCGTCCTCCGTGAGGCCGGGGTAGTCGGCCAGGATCTCAGCGTGGGTGGTACCGGAGGCCAACAAGTCCAGGATGAGGGAGACCCAAATGCGATGTCCACGGATGCACGGTTTGCCTCCGCATCGGGCCGGGTCGATCCAGATCCGTTTCAGCAACTGTTCGCGTGTCATGGCTCCTGGCTTGCCTTCAAAACCTTCCACGTCCACTTCCGCAGCCTTCCACTCGCCCCCCGAAAAGTCAACGGGCGACTCGGGCCCGGATCCTCGCCTAAGGCGCTGAGGGTTCGGTCGTCCCTGGTCCACGCGCGGTTTTCGCCCCTGCGGACGGGCGCTCTGTCGGCTCCGGGAAGATCCCGCCTCGGCGGCGGGATCGTGTACAAATGGTGGAGAAGGAGCGCGCGGAGCGGGATCCAGCCAAATCCGCGCCCGAGCCCCGTCGCCAGGCTGCGGGCCAGCCTCGAGGGGCACGCGCTGGAGCCGCAATGCTGGGCTTTGGCGCGGATTTGGGTGGCGATCATCCGTGTCCGAAGGTGCTTCGGCTCCAAGTCCCCTTTTCAACCCTGACCTTTATCCTAATCCTACTCTTGATCTTACTCTTGATCCCTCTCGCCCCTGTTTCGCCGGGCAGGCACGAGGGCGCGGGAATGGGGGCGGAATCGGGAGTGGGATTAGGATTAAGATTAGGATCAAGATTAGGATCAAGATTAGGAGGAGGAGGAGGAGGAGAGGAATAACCGGCTACTCCACCGTGATCGCAATCAGGAACGGCGCCGACTCGCTCATCGCCGAGACGTAATCAAGAGACTGCACCACCTCCTGCGGTCGCGGGTTCTCGATCGTGGTCAGATACAACCGAAGCTGGCAGCCCTTGTCACTCGCAACCGGGTTCGAACCGGTCCACACGACCCGACTCCGACTCGAGGTGGGTCCGTCTGCCTGCTCAGGCCGCCACCACCACTCCCGCACATCCTGTCCGTAAAAGACCGGCGAGGCTTCCTCCCCGGAGTCGTAGTGCCAGACCAAACGGGCGATCTCGTCACCGTCTTTCACCGACTTCTCGGTGCACGCAGTCCCGTCCAAGGCGTGCAACCGCCAAGCCCCCCGCTGGACGTGGGCGACCCGCCAACAACAAGCTGTGCGCTCCAGCCGGGGCACCGGAACCAGGATCGCAGTCACCGTTTCTCTGCCGCCATCAGGTACGGTCGGAATCCGTGCGCCGGCTTTCCGAGGTTTGTCCCCAGCTAACCTCCGATCTCTCTCCCAGATCTGTGATGGCTATGCCTCCGCACCAGCTGGCCATTCGCGCTTAAGGCTCTTGCGCACTGGCCTTCTCGGCAGCGTCGATCTCCTCCAGCGATGGGGCCTGGAGGACTTCAACCGGATCGGTTTCGGCCAGATCTTCCCGTGGTGGTCCTCCCACCTGTTCTGATCCTCCTATGGCGAGCAGGTTCCCGTCGGGCGAGAACATGGGTAGGTTTCTGTGACGGACCAAACGCTTGATGGTAAAAAGTGGCCTTCCCGTCGCAACATTCCAGAGTCTGGCTAGCGTCCCGTGTTCACCTGAGGCGAGCGTTCTGCCGTCGGGACTGAAAGCGCCTGAGGCGGACAGGCCGTTCTGGAGCGTGGTGGAGAAGAGCGCTCGGCGTTTGCCGCTGGCCACATCCCAAAGAGACATGTCGCGATCTCGTCCGGACGAAGCCAGCGAGGAGCCACCAGGAAAAAGCGCCATACATCGGACCGTCCATGTATGCCCTTTGAGCGTATTCAGTGGCCTCAGGTCCGGCACGGTCCAAAGTCGCACGTCGGTGCCCGAACCCGCGGCGAGAAGCCGTCCGTCTGAGGAGAACAACGGCCGGTAGTAGTCTCCTTCGGGCAGACGGTGAACTTGCTGCCTGCCAAATTCCCAGAGGACAGTCGGTCCGGTCCCGCCCGCATCGCGAGATTCAGAAGAAGACACGGCCAGGAGGCGACCGTCAGGCGAGAACGCGACCCAGGGCCACATGGGTGGAGGGTCGAGCCTGATCTCGGCAATCCGTTCTTGTAAGCCGGGATCCCAGATTGTTGCGACACCATTTGTGTCGACGCGGGCCAACAGTCGGCCGTCGGGTGAGGCGGCAACCCAGTCCCGCCGGCCGAGACCCCCGGGAAACGTGAAGCATCTGACCCGATTCCCGGACCGAACATCCCAGTATTCCACGGTGGAGTTGGTGCTGAGGATCGCCAGGACCCTGCTATCCGCAGAAAAGCCGAGCGAGATCCCCCTGAGCGACGTTCTTCCCGCGGAGACATCCGGGCTCGCCGCCCAGAGCCTGGCCGTGCCATCCGCATGCCCTGAAGCCAGGAGCCGCCCATCCGGGGAGAAGACCAGAGCTTCCATCTCGTCTCCCGCCTTCAGGGAAGCGGTCAGAGCACGACGCTCGAGTTCCCAAAGGCGTATGAAGCGCGTTGCTGTCGCCAGATGGCTGCCGTCAGGCGAAAACGCTACTGAGGTCGGCAGATCGGAGTCCAGACGCGCGACTTCCCTGCCTGCTTTGGCATCCCAGATGCAGGCCATGCTGGCGTTGCCGACGACAGCCACACATTTGGCATCCGGGGAAAAGGCAACGGACTGAGGCCATCGGACCCGCATCCGGAAATGCTCTTTGGGGGTGCCCGAGGAGAGAGCATCCCAGACGACCACAGCGTCCTCGGTCGCAGTCGCAAACTGCCGTCCGTCAGCTGACAGTGCCAGCAGGGAGCCAAAGTCGGTCTCCTGCGAAGCCAGTGACTTGGTGCACTGCTCCCACGAGTGAGTGTTCCACTGCCGCAGCTCACCATTCGCGTTGCACCACAGGTTCTCGCCGTCCGCGGAAAAGGCAATCGGCAGAGAAAACAACCGGCTACCGGGCGTCTGGTTCGGCAGGGTGCGCAACTTGTCCCAGGTCCCTACATCGAAGATGTGCATCGCCGTCCCGTCAGCCACCGCCAGCAGCGCCCCGTCGGGGGAGAAGGCTGCCGAGTTCCTCTGCAGCGGCCTGGCGAATCCGGTCAAGCAGCGCAGAGCTCGTTTCTCGGCTACGTCCCAGATTCGCACGGTCTGGTCAAAGCTGGCGGTAGCCAACCACTTCCCATCCGGAGAGAACAAGGCGCACATAACCCAATTGGAGTGGCCCCTGAACGTCCACAGGGAGTCACCTTGACATTGCCGCCACAAATAACGCCATTCCCAACCACGGAGGTCCTCCGCGGTGCTGATGCCGGTCGGCTTCGTGGTCCCAGCTCCAACCGCTTGGTCCTGGGGCAGGTGTTTCAAGATGAGGTCATGTGCCCGTTTAAGGTTGTTATCCACGATGGCCTGATAGGCCAGGTTCATGTCGGCGACATAAAGGTTCAAGCGCAGCTCACGCGCGTTCTCTTGCGCCCGTCGGACTTCGGCAGCGATCCGAACAGCGGCCACAGTCGAGACCACCGCCACGGCGAGCAGCAGGCCAATCGCAGCACCCGTCATCGCCGCCAGGGCCGGCTTGCGGCGACACCAACGCCAAGTCTTGCCAAGCTGGCCGATCGGTCGGGCCCGGATGGGTTCCCCCTTCAGGAACCGATCCAGTTCGTCGGCGAGCTCGCCGGCGGTGGCGTAGCGACGGGTGGGGTCTTTCTCGAGGCATTTGAGGCAGATCACCTCGAGATCGCGCGGCGCACTGCCGTTCAACAGACGCGGGGCGACCGGCTCGGCATCGCGGATGCGCAACAGTGTGTCTTGGACTGAGGAAGACCGGAACGGCGGTCGCCCGGTGAGTAGCTCGTAGAGAATCGCGCCCGTCGCGTAGATGTCGCTGGCTGGCAACGGGGTGGTGTGTTTGCCGGACGCTTGCTCCGGTGCCAGGTAATCCGGGCTGCCCAGTACTTGGCCGGTCAACGTCAGGTCGGACACCTCGTCAAGGCGCTTGGCCAAACCGAAGTCCACGACGTGCACCCGGTCCTCGGGATCGACAAGGACGTTCGCCGGTTTGAGGTCCCGATGCACAATCCCGTGCGCATGCGCGTGCGCGATCGCCTCGGCAATCCCCTTCATCCACCAAGCCATCCTCCCGAACTCCGAGCTTCGAGCTCCCAGCTCCGAAATCACTCCGGCCAGGCTGCGTCCTGCGATGTACTCCATCGAGAAGAACGCCTGTCCGTCCAACTCGCCCACTTCGTAGACGGGGACGATGCCGGGATGCGCGAGCGCGGCGGCGGCCTGGGCCTCGCGGCGGAACCGGGCGAGCATCTCGGGGCTCGAGAACGGTCCGGGCAGCAACAGCTTGAGCGCGACGACGCGGTTGAGGCTGCGCTGTCGGGCCTTGTAGACCAATCCCATACCACCGTGTCCGATTTCCTCGAGGAGCTCGTAGTCACCGAAGCGGATCGGGCTGGAGGACGACACGGATGTTGGCACGAGCGGGATTGGGCTTGCCTTCTCAGCGGCGGCCGGGCCAGGCGACGGCGGCCCCAGGGCCAGGTGGAGCAGGCAACGCGGGCACATGCCTTCCGGGGCAAAGGCGTCCAACCGCGTCCCGCACCGCTGACATGACGGAGAATTCGGCATTGGCAGAAAGCAGAGGTGGTCTAGACCGCGAAATACGCTGAATACGCGAAAGGAGAGGCGCAACAACCCACAGGCTGAGCCCGGGCAGATCCGACCCTGGAGTAGATCGTCGCGCGCGGCTGCCTGGCCGTGGACCGCGCGGTAAGGCGACCTCTCCGAGAGCGCCGCAAGGGACCATCAAACAGACACATACACGTGTTCCCGGCGCGCTCGGAGAGCGCGCCCTACCTTCCGCGGTTCATGGACTCCGCGCGCATCCAGCCGGCGGATGTCATGCTACCCACATAACAAGTCCATCTGTTGATCCTCTCTTTTCGCGTATTACGCGTGGTTCGCGGTTTCCTGCCATTTCAATTACGCCGTCTGGTTCAACGGCCCTCGTGATTTATCTAAAGCAGTTCGCGTCCAAGGTTACTCACCAAAGAGCGCGATCAGGTGTTGGATCTCGTCTTCCACTTCGGCGGGATTGGTCACCGTGTGGGCAATCTCCTCGCGCAGGCGTTCGCCGAACCTCTGTCGCAGCCGATGCACTGTCACCTTCAGGGCCAGCGGGGTCATTCCCAACTTCGCCCCGAGTTGGGCGTAGGGCGCGGCGGCGTCCTCGGTCCAGAGATGTCCTTTGAGGGCCTCGAACAGTTCGGCGCGGCCGGTGGTCTCGAAATCCGCCCGCACCCGGTCGAGCACTTCCTGCAGTAACGTGGTCGCCCAGCGTTTCTCGTAGGCTTTCTCGGGAGTCATGCCATCCCCGAGTTGGGCCTGGTAGCGGTCCTCGACAGCGGCGATGTCCCAGGAGAGAAGGCGCTGGCCGCCCCCGCGTTTGAGGGCGATGAGCCGGTCCTGGGCGTTGTGAAGGAAGTTCTGCATCGATGTCAGCAGGAAGGTCCGGAACCGGCCGCGGGCGGGGTCAGCGCGTTCGACATACCCCTTCTGGAGGAAGGTTGCGAAGAAGTCCTGGACCAGGTCTTCGGCATCGGCTACCGCGTAGCCTTTGCGTCGGACGAAGGCATAGAGCGGATACCAATAGGTGCGGCACAGGCGTTCGAGGGCTGCCGCCGACTCCGGCGAGGCCCGCTCCCCCGCTTCGAGCACGACACTCCAGTGGGTTGTCGCAAACTGCGCGGCGGTTCGCTCGCACGACTCGTCCCCTGACTGGTTCGAGGACATTCTCCCTCAGTTGTCCGACTCCTGGCGCCCCCCATCGTGATGGCGAAGAACCGAATGCTGCGACGGTGCTCGGGATGCGCCGGGAATCCAACTGAGACTTAATCATATGGCCGAACCCCAGGCGAGAAGAGAAAGCGGCATGCCGTGAGTCCGAAATGAACCTCGCGAATTCGAGGGCGGATCCCAAGACCATCCCCAACCTCCTGCGGTCCACGCAGAGCGGTGGGTAGCCAGCACTGTCTGGTGGGCGGCCAGCACCGTCTGGCCGCGAAAGAGAGAGTCTCACAACTACTTAGCGGGCAACGGTGTTGCCCGCCCACAACGACCACAGTGTACTCCGCCCACAATCACAACAGCGTTGCAGCGTTGCCCGCGCACCCCAGGAAGTGGGGGTAGTGTCGAGCACCCCAGGCGTGTCCCGAGCGGGGAAGGGGACGGTGACGTGCAGAAGTCCGCTGTTTGGCATCCCGTCTTGCTCTTGCTCTTGATCGCGATCGTGCTCCTGCTCTTGCTCCAAGTCTGGGTTTCCAAGCGTGGAGGGATCAGGAGCAAGAGCATGATCAAGAGCAAGAAAGGAACCGGCGGGGGCGGCAATGCTTGCTCCATGTTCGACCTTCGTGCCGCATTCGCCGTGATTGACTCTTAGGCCGGACTTGGCATAAATCGGCGCGAACCCGCGGCACAACCGAACTGCCGTATACCTGTGAACCGACAATCTATGGAAACTCAGAGAAACACTCGGAAGCTCGTCACGTCCATCCTGCTCGCCCTGCTGGCCACCGGGACCATGGCGTTGGCGCAGATGCCCACCACCCACAGCGCGCACTATCCCAATGGCGTCGAGGGCCTCAAGGCCGCCACCCTCCCGCCGCCGGGCATCTACTTTCGCGACTACAACTACTTCTACTTCGCCAATGACTTCCCCGAGACCGAGAAGGCCTTCGGCGGTGCGGACGTCGATCTCTTTGCCTACGTGCAGGCGCCGCGCGTGATCTGGATCAGCAAGTGGAAGTTCCTTGGCGGGTACTACGGTGCCGACGCCCTGTTCCCGTTCGCCTACCAGGATCTGGAGATCGGATCGGCTTCGTGGGACGACTTCAACCTGGGCGACATTTTCATCGAGCCCGCCACGTTGTCCTGGCACACCGCGCGTCTCGACGCCGGCATCGGGTATGGGTTCTGGGCGCCCACAGGGGACTTCGACAAGAACAGCCCGCTGAACCCCGGCAAAGGATACTGGGGGCACATGCTGACAGCGGGGGCAACGTTCTACTTTGACAAGGAGAAGAGCTGGGCGTTCTCGGCGCTGAACCGTTACGAGTTCAACCACGAGAATCCGGACACCGACAGCACGCCTGGGCAGGTGTGGACAGTCGAATGGGGCTTCAACAAGACCTTCAACAAGACCGTCGACGTCGGCGTGGTGGGCTACTACCAGGCACAGACCACCTGCGACAGCGGCGACAACACGATCGACGACCGCGACGCCGTGGTGGGCATTGGGCCCGAGCTGAACTGGGCCTTCCCCAAGTGCATGTTCTTCGCCTCGCTGCGGTACGTTTACGAAATCGAGGCCAACGACCGTCCCCAGGGTCATACGCTGAACCTCACGCTGACGAAGAGGTTCTAGCCCAACGCTGCGCGCGGGCGCGACCCAGAGGACGGCAGCGACAAGCGAGAAGTTCTTGGTTCGCTCTCACCTTGGCTCGCCCTCACCCCGGCCCTCTCCCCCCGGGAGAGGGAGAGCGGCTCGGCGCAGCCGGGTGGGGGAGGGTGCTTGCAGAAGCTCGGGCACCTGTGGATTACTGGTGGCGACGGCGCCGCAACGGGACAGGTGCACGCCTGCTCGCCAAGCGCTCGCTGGTTGTTCCCTCTCCTGTCGGACGGGAGAGCCGGGGTGAGAACCCGCCGAAGTCACTCCGACATCGCACCCCTGAACAGGCAGGTGGGGGCGCGCGACCCCGCGCGGCCACTCCATCGCGACGAGAAGAAGAGGAGCGAGGCCGACCCGCCGGCTTGCCGACCTCCGACGTGCCGGTTCACGGTGAGGGGGCGAAGTTCCTGCCACCATCCGCCCTACCTGCGCGCGGTCTGGCGCGCCCATTCGACCAGGGCGAGGTCGGTGGCCAGGTCCGTGAACCGGAACGAAGGCAGCCCGCTCTGCTGTTGGCCGAGGAGTTCGCCCGGGCCGCGCAGCCGCAGATCCTCCTCGGCGATGCGCAAACCGTCGCGGGTCAGCGCGGGCACCGCCAACCGCCGGCGCGCTTCCTCCGTCAACTGCCGGGCAATCAGCACGCAGAACGACTCGTGGGCGCCTCGACCGATGCGCCCGCGGAGTTGATGCAGTTGGGCCAGGCCAAAAGCGTCGGCATCCTCGATCACCATCACCGTGGCGTTGGGAACGTCAATCCCCACTTCGATCACGGAGGTGGTGACGAGGGCGGAAACCTGACCTCGACGGAAGTCCTCGAGGACGCGGTCTTTCTCTTCGGAACGAAGACGGCCGTGCAGCAGGCCGACGGGGAACGGATTGAGCTCGGCGCGGAGCTGTTCCCAGGCGCGGGTCACGGCCTTGAGGTCGTCGTGGTTCGACTCTTCGATACGCGGGTAGACGAGATATGCCTGGCGTCCCGCGCGGAATTGGGCGCGAACGAAATCCCACACCTTGGGTAGGCGCGCCACGTCGCGGACGAAGGTGCGGACCCGACCACGTCCGGCGGGGAGTTGGTCGATGACCGAGATATCGAGGTCGCCGTAGAGGGTGAGGCCGAGGGTGCGGGGGATGGGGGTGGCGGTGAGGACGAGCACATGGGGGTAGTGTCCTTTGCGGACGAGGGCTTCGCGTTGGGCGACACCGAAACGATGTTGCTCATCGATCAAGACCAGGCCAAGACGGCGGGCGGTGTAGCCCTCCTCGATCAGGGCGTGGGTCCCGATGGTGAGGACGGCAGGGGAGCGTGCGAGCAGCAGATCGTCGGGGGCCTGGTCGGTCTTGCGGCTGCCGGTGCGGAGATGGACCCGCAGGCCGAGGGGGTCCAGCCAGCGGGAGAAAGTGCGGTAATGCTGTTCCGCCAGGATCTCGGTCGGGGCCATCAACGCGACGTCACAGTCGCTCTCCAGGGCCATGAGGGCGGCGCAGGCGGCGACGACGGTCTTCCCGGAACCGACGTCACCCTGCAGCAAACGGCGCATGGGCTGCGGGCCGGCGAGGTCGTGTCGGATTTCGCGCAGGACTCGAGTCTGGGCGCTGGTGAGGGTGAAACCGAGTTGCTGGAGGAAGGGGCGGATCAGGTGGTTGTCCCCGGCGCAGGAGAGGCTGCGGATGGCCGATTGGAGGTGTTGGCGCCGGCGGAGGATTTCCCGTTGGAGTTCCAGCAGTTCGTCCAGGGCGAGGCGTTGGCGGGCGCGTTCGGCGTCGGCGGTCGTGGCCGGGAAATGGAGCGATCGGACGGCATCGTTGCGGGATGGCCAGGGTGGTTGCCCCGGGAGGGGCGGTGGGGGCTCAGGGCGCGGCTCCGGGATCTGGAAGTTGCCGCTCTCCAGCGTGCGCCAGATCAGGCCGCGAAGCCAACGCTGGGGAAGACCTTCGGTGAGGGGATAGACGGGGACGATCCGGTTCACGTGGACGACGGTCTCGTCGCCGCCTTCGAGCACCTCGGTTTCCGGGTGATCCACGGAGAGGGGGCGCAGGGCGGAGACCTTGCCGAAGACGAGGAGTTCATCGCCCTGGTGGAAGCAGGTGGCCAGGTAGGGCTGGTTCCACCAGCGGCAGTGCAAGCGGCCGGAGCCGTCGTCGAGGATCACCAGGAAGAGCGATTGGCGGCCGTGTTGCCAGCGTTTGACGCCGCAAGCCGCGATATGCCCGTGGACCAGGGCGGTGTCACCCAGGTGCAGATCGGCGACGCGACGGAACCGCGTTCGATCCTCGTAACGGCGCGGGCGAAGGAGGAGAAGGTCCTGGACGGTGTGCACGCCGAGGCGGGCGAGTTGGGCGGAGCGTTCGGCGCCGACGCCACGGAGATGGGCGACGGGTGTCAGCAACGGGTTTGGCTCCTCGGCAGCCATGGGATTATTTAGGAACCATCGGCGGAAACCGCGAGCATATTCGAACGGGCATCTCGCCCTGTCATCCGCAGTGGGCGGCCAGCACCGTGTGGCCGCGACCAAGACAATCTCAACCGTCGTGCCGCGGGCAACGGTGTTGCCCGCCCACCACCGCAACGGTGATGCCCCCCGCCGGCGGTTGGCGTTCATCGAGAACTCGAAGACGCACGGCATTCTTGTGCCACCCCACTTTCCGCTTTGCTCCTGGCGCCCAGTATCTAAGCTCGTCCGCGATGTCGATGGAACCCGAGTCGCCGCTGGATCGGTTGTGGAACGAATACGGCCAGGTCTTTCAGCGGTTCGACGACCTGACGCTGGCGCGGTGGCTGGCGCAAACGCTGGGGCAACTGCAGGGTCGGGCGTGGCGCTTCTCCCATCCGCTGGTCGGCGCCTACCGTTTGGGGGCGCAGATTGCCCACGATCGACAGATCTGGCTCAAACGGCTGGTGACCCTCCCGGCAGCCTTTCCGGACGCGGAGTGTTGCCACGCGCCCCTGCTGCCCCTGGTGACGCGGGACGTTCTCGAGTCCGGCCTGATCTGCGAGCATTGTTCGGCCACGGCCATTCCCTTCGAGGACCTGCCCGGTGACGTGCGGAAGGCCATGAAGGCCTGGGCCGAGGAGTATGCGGCTGTGCACGCCGTGGCGCACTGGGACGATCGGCAACGGAAACGGGTGAAGAACTACGACGACGCCTACGAGGAGGCGGCCAGGAAGGCGGAAGCCTTGCTGGCCCGGCTCGGGCGCGACCTGGCTCCGGGTCTGCTCGATACCTTCCCTGCCGTCCTCTGGGAAGACCAGGACGAGTGCCTCGAGGTCCGTCCGGAAGACGTCGTGTTGGAGAACGGTTGAGGATTGGCTCGGATTGGGGTCGCACGATTCTCCGGGAGAGAGGAGAGTGGCGGCATGAAAAGACGAATCCGCTTTCGGCATCGCGTTCTTGCCGCCGTTGCCTTGGGAGTCCTGGTGGTTGGCCGCGTGGTTGCGGTTGATCTCGATGCGTCCATCCGGGCTGTTCGCATGGGCACCCTGACGATCGAGGCGGCGCCCGGCACCGAAGTCCGCGTCGAGCAGTTGAGGCACGAGTTCTGGTTTGGCGCCGCCTTGGCGAATCAGGCATTTGGTGGCGGGATGCGGCCGGAAGACCGCGAGCGGTATCTGGCGACCTTCCTCACGAACTTCAACGCGGCGGTTACCGAGAACGCGTTGAAATGGCACTCCATGGAACCGCAGCGTGGTCGGGTGTCCTACGCGGTCGTCGACGCCATGCTGGCATGGACGGAGGAGCATCAGATCCCCTTGCGCGGCCACAACGTGTTCTGGGGCATCCCCAATCGCGTCCAGGACTGGCTGAAGGCGATGTCCGACGACGAACTGAGGGCCACGCTCGAAGCCCGCGCCCGGGATGTCGCCCGACGGTATCGGGGCCGGTTCGCCGAATATGACCTGAACAACGAGATGATTCACGGGAACTACTACGAGCAGCGGTTGGGGCCGAACATCACGCGGGACATGGCGGCCTGGATGCGGGCGGAGGACCCGCAAGCTGTGCTGTTCCTGAACGACTACGACATTCTCACGGGCCGCCGGCTCGAGGACTACGTGACGCACATTCGGACCTTGCTGGGGCAAGGCGTGCCGATTGGCGGGATCGGAGTACAAGGCCATCTGCATGGGGACGCGTTTGATGCCGACGCTCTCCAGAAGTCGTTGGATCGGCTGGCCGAGTTCCGGTTACCCATTTGTGTGACGGAGTTCAATTTCCCTGGTCAGCGCTCGCGTCACTACCAGCAGCGCGGCGCGCGCCTGACCGACGAAGAAGAGCAGGCCAAGGCCCGCGCGATCACGGAGTATTATCGGATGTGCTTTGCGCATCCGGCGGTCGAGGGGATCTTGATGTGGGGTTTTTGGGAAGGGGCGAACTGGATTCCGGTGTCGTCGTTGTATCGGCGCGATTGGTCGGCGACCCCGGCGGCGGAGGCGTATCGGGAGCTCGTGTTCCGAGACTGGTGGACGAACTGGCGCGGGACCGCCGACGCGCAAGGGCGCTGCGAAGTCCGCGCCTTCTACGGCAAGCATCGGGTCACGGCGGGCGGCAAGGAACAGATCGTCGAGCTCCGGAGAAAGGACGGGGCCCGGACAGTCTCGTTCCGGTGACCGCAGAATGGCGGGTGCGGAGTGGCGATGGCTGTGTCTCCTCGAACGGGAATGAACAACCAAGCCACGAAGACGCGAAGGCCGGTCGGATGAGGGAAGCCCCAGGACTTCAGGGCGGATCATGGGCCTTTGGGTAGGAAGACCGCGGAAGGGGCCAAGTGAGAAGGAGAACGAGGTGAGAGGTTGCGTTTGCTGCGGGATCTCACTCTGAGGAGAACTGCGGAGGACGCGGATGAACGCGGATAGGAAAGGCGGCGAACCTCCCAACCCCTGAACCCTGAACCTCCCAACCGCTGAACCCTGAACCTCCCAACCGCTGAACCCTGAACCTCCCAACCTCTGAACCCTGAACCTCCCAACCTCTGAACCCTGAACCTCCCAACCGCTGAACCCTGAACCTCCCAACCCCTGAACCCTGAACCTCCCAACCCCTGAACCCTGAACCTCCCAACCCCCATCACGGCAGCTCGCGGATCCGGATCCGGCGGTATTCCATCTGACCGCGGTCGCCTTCGAGGCCAACGGGACCGCTGGCGGGGACTTGGAGGGCGTCTTCGAGGACTTCCCCGTTGCAGGTGCAGTGAGCGGCGCCATCGCGCACGGTGACGATCATCTCGTTCCAGTCCTGGGGCCGGTAGCGAAGGAGGTTCCGGTATGGTCCGGCCAGCGGATAGTCGCGGCACTGCAGTTGGGGCTCGCGGATGAACACCCCGCTGTCGGCATTCGGCGTCGCGCGGAACTCGAGCTTGAGGACGAAGTCCTTGGGAAACGCGCGGGTGGTCCAGAGCTGTTGGATCCGGCGGCCTTCGGGAGGGGTGGTTACGATGAGTCGACCGTTCTTCGCGACGTAACGTCCATCCGGGCTCGCAGTGAGACCGTCGAAGCGGTTGGTGCGAAAACCCCAGCCGGTGAGATCGCGACCGTTGAAGAGGCTGACGAAGCCGGGCTCCGGCGGGAAGGAGTCGGGCTCCGTCTCGAGGAATCCGAGGGTGGCGAGGACGGGGCGGAGCGCGGCGGCCCACTTCGCGTAACCGACGGCGTTGGGGTGGAGGAGATCGGGGAACTCGGCCAGTTTGGCATCGCCCTGGGCGTCGGCGAAGAGCGGCCAGGTTTCGACCAGGGTGACCTGGCCGTCGCCTTTCACCGCCGCCGCGTAGAGTTCGTTCACTTTGCGGATCTTGTCGGCCGGGCGTGATTTCGTGGCTGAGCTGGGGAAGACCTGGCAGAGGACGACGGGCATTCGGGGATTGTGGCGTTGGCACGCGGCGAGGATGAGTTTGAGGTTGGCGGCGACGGTATCGGGCTCGGCCTTTTCCTCGAGGTCATTGGTGCCGATCAGGAGCACGACGCCGGCCGGGTGCAGCGCCAGGACGTCTTCCTGGAGGCGGATCAACACGCCGCGGGTGGTGTCGCCGCTGATCCCGCGGTTGGCGACCTTGACGCCCGGGAAGCAGCCGCCCATGTCGTCGTTCCAGCCCTGGGTGATGGAGTCGCCGAGGAACACGAGGGCGCCCTGGTCCCGGGTGAGGCGTTGGGCCCAGGAGGCCCGGCGTTGCGCCCAGAGGTTGCGGAACCAATCGTAGCGGCGGATGGGGCCCGCGCCCGGAAGGCCGTCGTCGGAGGCCGGTATCTGGAAACGGGCGTCCGTCGAGGCGGCAGGTGATGGGGGCGGGTCGCCGGCGGAGAGGAGGGTCGCCGCCAAGACGATCGAGGCGGCGACGCCGGGGAGTGTGAAGCGAGTGGCGCGGTTCATGTTCTGTGGGGAGCGATGGTGATCAGGCCAGCGGAGAGACGCAAGGTCGGAGGCGGGCTCAAGCTTTGACTCCCGGAAGCCGATACACATGGGTGACGACGCTGGCTCGTGGCCGGACAACGGGACGAGGCCAGACATGCGATGAACGCGCGCTTGTATACGAGATACAAGCCCCTCCGATCTTCCCGGCTGTCGCTGCGGCTCGTGGCGACCTTGGTGGGGCTGGGGCTGGCGATGGCGTGGTGGCTGAGCTGGGATACGTCCGGTTCCTCCGGTTCGCTGCGTTCCGGCGGGAGCATGGCCGCGCACACCTCGAGGTAAGCCGAGGCCCGGCTCTTCCCCGGTCAGGATGAGCCGGTCACTCCGTCTGCCGACGGCTTTCGGCGACTCGACGGCCTGACGCCTGGAAAGAGAATGGCCGTGCATTCCGGGCAGAGGCCGTGGGTGAAATCGAGGTCGAACTCCTTGTGCAGGTAGGATTCCACCCGCTGCCAGTAGTCCTGATCGTCGCGGATCTTCTTGCAGCGGGAACAGATGGGAACCAACTCCCGGAGTTCGGCCAACCGCCCCACGTCTTCGATGATCAGGAGCACGCGCCGCACCCCATCCAGCTCGATCGGCGTCGTCGTCACCAGCAACCGAAGCTCCCGTCGCTCCCCCTGATGATCCACCTCGACGATGGTTTTCCGTCGTTTCAGGCAGTTGCCGCGGAAGGAGTCGATCACGCCGCTGCGGATGACGCAGTCCTTGCAGCGGGGCGCGTGACCGCAGCCCTCGGGCGTAACGCTCGCCTGCAAGCAATGCAGGACCTCGCCTCCCCGGCGCATACGGTAGGAGGCGCCCTCGCCGCCGAGGAGTTGTGCGCCGGCCGGGTTGCAGTCTAGGAGCCGCACGTCCTCGTCGACAATGAACACCGGCAGCGGCATCGCGTCCAAAACCAGCTTCGCATGCGTTGTGTGCATAACAGCCTGCCGTCATCTCTGCCTGTACCACCTGGGCCGACGCGTGGCAAGGCGGTTGCCGCACCCCGGTTACCGCACCCCGGATCCTCGCCTGAGTGGCGCTGGGATTCAGTCGTCCCGGGACAAACCTCGAGGGGGCATTGGCCTGAGCAGTTCCGGGCTTGGACGCGGATTTGGGAGTACGCGGTTGCCGCAGACGACTACGGCGAAGACGGCGATTGGTTCAGAAGCGCGAAGCTGGCCCGGTTGGCCGGGTGGAGGTTCTTGAAGACGCGGTAACTCCGGTCGTACACCGCGCGATGGGTGGGATTGGGGGTGTGCGTGCGGATGCTGCGAACCGACGGCGGGATTGCGGTGAAACCGGGGTACACACCCAGCGCCAGTCCACAGCAGGCGGCCGCGCCGGCTGCGCCCACGCTTTGCGGCTCCTCCATCACCGCCACGGAGCGTCCGGTGATGTCTGCGAGGATCTGCCCAATGGCTTTGGACAAGGCGCCGCCGCCCACAAACCGCAGGGGATGGCGCAGGGTCAGCCGTTTCTCCATGCATTCCAGACACCAGCGTTTCTGGAACAGAATACCCTCCACGACCGCCCGAATGAGGGCGCGCTTGCCGGTGTCCAATCCCAAATTGAAGAAAATGCCGCGGGCGTTGGGATCCTCAAAAGGCGAACGGTTCCCGCGAAGCCATGGGGCAAAAACCACTCCGCCGGAGCCGGCCGGGCATTCCTCGATCACCTCGCTCAGGTAATCCAGTAGCGACGAGTAGCGGGCGTCGGGGTCCTCCGTCACATGGCGCTTGGCCAGGTACACCCCGATTTCGTCCAAGGCAATGTGGTCGCGCACCCATTCGAGGCATTTCCCCGAGGTTTCCTGCTCTCCGATGAAATTGTAGTAGCCCGGGCGCGCGCCGCGGATCGACCCCATAAAATGGCGGAGGTCGAGGGTCCGGCGAGCGACCACGGTGGATACCCATCCGGAGGTACCGAAGTAGACATGAGTGTCCCCGGTTTCGACGCAGCCGGCCCCAAGGGCTTGCATGGTCAGATCGCCACCGCCGCCGACCACGGGTGTTGCCGGAGGGAGTCCCAGATCGTGTGCCGCAGCCAGGCACAGGGGCCCCACCACGTCGGTAGCGGCGATCACCTCCGGGAGGTGCCGCATGTCGACGCCGTGCCAGCGGCAGAGCAGGCGGCTCCAATTCGCGCGGCCCCGGCGGGTATCGCAGAGGAACGTGGCGTGGGCAGAGTCCTGGGTCATCGTCGCGCGACCGGTAGCGCGCAGGGCAAGGTAATCCCGCACGTCCAACCAGTAGCGCAACCGGGCGAACCGTTCCGGTTCATGATCCTTCATCCACAGGTACTTCCAGACAGGGTCCTTCACGCTGGCCGATACCCCGCCCGTCTGTCGGAGCGAGCAGAGCAGAAGGGGCGCGTGGATGCCACCGAGGCGCGGGAACCAGGCGATCACCCGCCGGCGCTGGGCGGTGCCGCGCTGGTCCAGGTAGGTCATGGCCGGACGAAGCACCCGCCCCTCTCCGTCCACCGGCACGAAGCTCTGCATCCCCGCCGAAAAGGAGACCGCCCGCACCCGGACCGCCGAAACGCCGCTGTGCTTCAGGACTTCCACGGTGCCTTCCACCAGTGCGCGCCACCAGTCGTCCGGGTCCTGCTCCGCACCATCGCCGCCGACCGTTCGCAGGGGGTACTCGCGCAGGGCGCGACCCACCAATTCCATTCGGTGGCCGAGTCGGAAGAGGCAGGTCTTGGCGCCGGTCGTGCCGACGTCATACCCGATGACGAAGGGGGCATCCATGGGGTTCACCGAGCTTTGGAGTATTTCCTCAGGAAGACCTGGTGCATCAGCCAGGCCTCGAACTTGTTGATGCCCTTCGCCCCGCCAAGGAAGGCCGCCTCGATGAACGCCTTGCACCCCTTCTCGAGGACTTGGCAGCACAAGAAGGCCTCGTCCAGACTGCGCCCCAGGCAGATGGCCCCGTGGTTGGCCATCAGCGCCGCCATGCGCCCCCTCAGCGCCCGTCGTGTTGCCCGAACGATCTTCGGCGTGCCGGGTAGCGCGTAGTCCGCGACCCGCACGCTGGGACCGATCATCTGAGCGACGTCGTCCAGGACCGCGGGCAATTCCCGTCGTGCCGCGGCCAGCGTCGAGGCATGGGGCGAGTGCACGTGAATCACCGCGTTGACTTCCTTACGTTCCAGGTAAACCGCCCGGTGAAGCTCCCGTTCGCTGGACGGCTTCGGTCCCTCCCAGGCGCCTGTTGCCAGATCTACCAAGGCCATATCGGCTTCGGTCAGTTGGGTGTAGTCCGCCCCGGTGGGAGTGATGACCATCTGGCTGCCGAGTCTGACGCTCACATTGCCCCAGGTGCCGATCACCAGGCCGGTTTCCAGCAGCCGTCTCCCCATGCGGCATACCGCTTGCCGGGCTTCCTGCGCGGGGTTCATGCAGCACCTCCCGCGACGGGCGTCGCGTTCTCCAGCACCCTCGCAAACCGTGCCAGCGCGTCGTCGATCACCTCGTCGGTGTCCGCCAGGCTGGTGTATAGGCGGCTGCCCGCAAGCGTGACGATGCCCTCGGCCATATACGCCGCCCCGTATTCTTCCATGAGCTGTTTGCGCCGCTTGATCTCCCTCAGCACCTGGCGAAGGCGCAGGTAGTCGAGCTTGACGAACATGGCGGCCGCAGTTTCGAGATGGCAGATCGAACCCTGGTTGTAGGCCACGAACGGCAGGCCCAGCCTCGAGAGGATGGCCTGCAATCCCCGCGTCAACCGGTCGCCTGCCAATCCGGCTCGGTGGCAGGCATCCGTTCGCTCGATTTCCCGTATGGCGAAATACCCAGCCGCCGAGCTCAGCGGATTCGCCGCGAGGGTGCCCCCCACGTAGGCCCGCTCCTTCCCGCTCTCCAAGCCCGCGGCCAGGTGCTTCATGAGGTCCCGTCGTCCACCCAAGCCGCCGGCCGCCGGATAGCCGCCCGCCACCACTTTGCCAAACGCCGTCAGATCGGGTCGCACCCCGAAGTAACCCTGGGCGCCGCCCAAGCCGATGCGGAAACCCGTCACCACCTCGTCGAAGATCAGCAGCGCGCCGTACCGGTCGCAGAGCCGGCGCACACCGGCGTTGTAGTCCTTGTCCACCGGCCTCGTGCCACTTTCGGGGCCGACTGGCTCCAGGATCACCGCCGCGGTGCCGCCCCGCAATCGGTTCCAGAACAGCACGCGCTCCAGGGAGTCGAGGTCGTTCGGTGCCGCTTCCTGGGTGTACCGGGCGCAGACACGCGGGATGCCATGCGCCTCAAAGCGCCCGGTTTTGGGGATCTTCAGACTGTAGACCATCTGATCCGACCAACCGTGGTAGGCGCCCCCGATCTTCACCACGCGGTTTCGTCCCGTCGCCAGCCGCGCCAACCGCAGCGCCGCCATCACCGCCTCCGTGCCGCTACCCAACATGCGAAACATCTCCACCGCCGGCATGTGACGGGCGATTTCCTTCGCGATCTTCAGCTCGAATTCGTGAAACAACCCTGTCACCGGCCCGCATTTCCGCAGCAACTCGACCACCGGTTCCAGCACCGCCGGCGGGTTCGAGCCCAATACCGTCGGTCCGCCAGCCTGCAGGAAGTCGATGTATCGATTCCCGTCGATGTCATACAGATACGGCCCTGACGCCCGATCGATGACCAGTGGAAACGGGTAGTTGAACGAGAGGTTGTGTTGTACTCCGCCCGGAATGAAGTTGCGGGCCTCGTCAATCATCACCTTGGATTTCGCACACCGGCGGTCCAGTTGCTGCAGATAAGTCTGCATGGCCTCCCGACGGAGGGGAATCGCCGGCAGCTTCATCAGTGCGTCCAGCTTCCGGTAGATGCTCGCCGCATCCGGGTAGTCACTGATCGCGTAGGACATGGCTCGCCTTCGATGGTTTCCGCCTCCGGCCGCCCAGATGCCGCTCACCTTGCCGTGTCCGCGTTCCGCGGTCCACGCAGAAGTGCGCCTGGACGCCGCCGGAGATGGGTCCAGGGCATTCGCATCTTCCGCTCGACGTGCGCCTGCGCTGGGGAACAGCACCACCAAGCAAACCCGCACCTCCCGAGAGGGGTGCAACCTTTTGTCGTATATACGACAAAAGGTTGCACATTGAAACAGTTGGTGTCTGGCGGAGCAACCACCTGACTAGCCGGACCCGCCACTGGAGTGTCTGCCGTCTTTCGCTCCGAGGCGGCGGATACGCTGGGTGCGTTGCCTCACTTCGGCTGCCGGTTCTGGTGCAGCTTCCGCGCGGTTCCCCGCGAGCCTGGAGGTTCTTTCTCGCTTCACCTGCACGGAGACTGCGGGCCGGGCGAAATCGACCGGGCAGAGTTGACTTCGCTCGCAGGATGAAACAGCAATCTGATGTGAGCACAAACGTCGCCCTCGTCCCTTTGGCCAGCGCGTCCCGAAATGCGACTTCCGGCTGCGCCGGCGCGGTTTTCAGATACGCCCTCCTGGTCGGGTTCACCGCAGGTCTGCAGGTCTGTGCCCAACCCCCGGCCAGCACCGGCGGCTGGCGCCAGTTCCGCGGACCAGACGGCCAGGCCGCTGGCCGGAGTCGAGGGCTGCCCATGGAATGGAGCACCGACCATAACCTCGCCTGGAAGACACCCCTGCCCGGCCCGGGCGGATCGAGCCCCATCGTGGCGGGGGATCGGATCTACCTGACCTGCTACACGGGATACGCCGTGCCCGGATCGTCCGGGGGCGACATGAGCAGGCTTCAACGCCACGTCCTGTGTCTCGATCGCACGGATGGGAGGGTTCTCTGGAAGCGGGATGTCCCCGCGGCCCAACCGGAGCAGGACAAGGTTCGCGACCATGGTTATGCATCCAGCACGCCGCTGGCGGATGACGACCGGGTGTATGTCTTCTTTGGCAGGTCGGGGGTGCTTGCCTTTTCCCATGACGGCAGGTCGCTCTGGCACGCGGACGTCGGTTCCGGAACTCACGGCTGGGGTTCGGCTGCTTCGCCCGTGCTCTACCGGGACCTGGTGATCATCAATGCCGCGGTCGAGAGCGGTTCGCTGGTGGCCTTGAACCGGCAAACGGGCAAGGAAGTCTGGCGGGCCGGCGGCATGAAGGAGTCATGGAACACGCCCATCTTCGTGCCCGTGGCCGGCGGCAAGCCGGAGCTGGTGGTGGCGGTCGCGGGCAGCGTACTGGGATTCGACCCCGCCACGGGCGAGCGGTTGTGGTCGTGCGCCACGGGGATAGGATGGTACATGGTGCCCAGTCTGGTGAACGATCAAGAAACCGTCTATTGCATCGGGGGGCGGACCGGCGGGGCGCTGGCGGTGCGGGCCGGCGGGCGTGGCGATGTCACCCAGACCCACCGGTTGTGGACGCTCAACAAAGGTTCGAACGTTTCCTCGCCCATCTTCCACGAAGGTCATCTCTACTTCTTTCACGAGAACCTCGGCCTGGCCTATTGCGTGGAGGCAACCACCGGCAAGCTGGTCTACGAAGAACGGCTCGCCAACGCCGGGCAGATCTATGCTTCGCCGGTCCTCGCCGATGGCAGGATCTACGCCGTGGGGCGCCAGGGCGCAGTCTTCGTACTGGCCGCGAAACCCCAATTCGAGCAACTGGCCCGCAACGGGTTGGGCGACCGGAGCAGTTTCGACGCGAGCCCCGCCATCGACGGCCGCCGGTTGCTGATCCGCTCGGACAAGGTTCTTTACTGCATCGAAGAACCCGAGAGTCCTTGATCTCCCCCGGTGCGATCGCCGGCCTAGCCCCGTCCGGCGGTGGTGAAGATCAGCCAGTAACCGATCACGAAGATGGGCACGTCCACCAGGGCGTGGCTGAGATAGCCCGGCCAGATCGAACGGTATCGAAGGTAGAGCCAACTCCACACGGCGCCGCCGGTGCAAACCCCCAGGGAACCGAGGATCGTGACGGGCCACGAAAACTGGCCCGACAGCGCAACCACGTGATGGGCGGTGAAACCGAGAGCCGACACGGCAATCGCGCCTTCCGATCCGACCAGCGTCTCGCTCTGGCGAAAGACGAACCAGCGCCAGACGTATTCCTCCATCAACGAGTTCGCGGTGATCCAGTAGACCGCCCCCAGCAGGAAGAGGCGCGGCTGGTTGAGCCCGGTCGTCGCGGCCCGCTCGGCCACCTGCGCGGGGTCGATCCAGCCCAACCGGAGCGCCAGGAGGAAGACCACCACGATCGCGGCGCTGATTCCGAGACCGAGCAGTGCGCCCACGCCGAAGCCGCCTTTCCGTGGCGGCGACCAGCTCAGCCGGCCCTTTTCCACCCAGAGCAGCCAAGCCATCGGGAGCAGTAGAATCCAGAGCTTGCCGCCGATGAAGAGCCCCTGGCCCCAGGCGGTGCCGGGCCACCAGAACATGGAGGCCGCCGTGGCCACGCTGGGCACGGGCACGAGCAGCAGCAGAGCGAGCAGTGCCAACCACATTCTTCGATGTTCCATGGCGTTGACGGCGGTTGCGTCTTCAGTCATGCGGGCTCTGCGGCTCTCTGCGTCCTTGTTCAAGAGAAACGAACCCTCATGGCCGGGAGCCCGCCGACGCTGCCTTCCCTGGCGGCGTGAGCCGGATGCGAAATGGCTTGTCGCGATCGCACACCAACTTGCCGTCGCGGACCTCGAGTTCTGCGGCTTGAAGCGCGGTATGCCGGTTGGAGAGCGGCGAGATCCCGTTCCGCGCGGGAGCGTTCTCGGTATAGGGGTGGGTGAAGTAGATGATGTAGGCGCGATCACCGCAAACGACAACATCGGCGTGTTTGCCGATGGTTCCGTCGCTGTTCCGGGTACCGGGCTTCTCCAGAATCTTGCCCTGGTAAGTCCACGAATCGAGATCCTCGGAACGGTAGACATCCAGTCCGCTGTCGGGATCCTTGATCAGCCAGTAGGAGTCCCGGAACCGGAACGCCTTGGGGCCTTCGCCGTAGAGCTTCGAGATGCCCGGGTCCTTCACCGGAACCCACGACTTGAGATCGTGGCTCTCGACCGCATACGTCTTCGAGTCGTGGCCTTCGTCCTTGTACCACATCCGCCAGGCGCCGTCCGGTCTCCGGAACAGTGTTGGGTCAATGCAGTAGTCCGACGCCAAGGGGACGCGTCGTTCGAAGGTCCAGCTCCAGAGGTCCGCGGAGGAGTAATGGAGGATGTGGCGCTGGCCGCCCCAGTTGCGGTGGGTGTTGGCCGCTCCGGGGACGTAGCTGACGAACATGTGGTATCGCCCGGCATCGTCCTGGATGACGTCGGGCGCCCAGAAGGAGTACTCGGCGTCCGGTGCCTCGAGCGCGAGCGTGCCGCGGTAGATCCAGGTCATGCCTTCGTCGCGCGATTCGGCGACGCCGATCTCGGTGCCGTGACACCATTCGACGCCCGGGAGATCCAGTTTGGCCCGGCGTTGCGTGTAGTACATCCACCAAGCGGACCGCGCCGGGTTCCAGGCCAGAACCGGATCGGCGGCTCCGTCGTAGACCGGGTCGCGATACAGCGGCGACGGAGTCACCGGCGCGGTCGGTGACGTGCAGGCGATCGACGTTTCCACCTGATCCAGGTCCACCCCCATCGCCTCGAACTGGGCCGCAGCATTGAGGAAGTGGGCGGTGATCCAGAAGACCGTCCACCCTTCGCTATAGCCGCCCCGCATCCGGAAGACATCCGTCAGGTCTCCGGACTGGCCGAAGTTGGTCTGTTGGATTTGTTCGCCCTGGCTGCCCTGGGCGTCGATGAGTTGGCCGCAGCTCCGGTACATGACCGCGGCCAGGCGCTTCAGATCGTCGCGGCCGAGATAGTCCCCCATGCGCCAGATCTCCGGTGTAAACAGGACCGCATAGACATCCAAGTGTTGGTTCTGTGCCGACACGATGGTCCAACCACGAGTCCGGAGGTGGTGGTCGCGGAGTCGGCCGGCGGGCAGGTCGATGTCCCAGAGGACGGTGTAGGTCAGGGCGACATCGAGGGCGTGGGCGGCCCATTCGAGGTGGCGCGGGTCGCGGGTGAGTTCGTAGACGGCCAGGAAGGCCTGGAATCCGGCGAGCGCGCCCTCTTTGTCTTCGCAGCGGGCGTCCAGGGTGCCGCCCCAGTGAGGTTCCTGCATGTCGAGGTGGCGGTGGGCGTAGTGTTCGGCGGCCTTGACGGCGGCACGCCGGAATCCAGCGTTGTCAAAGAGCTGGGAGGCCTTGCAGAGCGGCGAGACGTAGAAGGCTTCGGCGGTGGAAACCGGTCGCCAATCGTCGCGCAGAATGCGGTCGGCGTGCAGGGCGCAGGCCCTTTGCAGGAACGTCTCCCAGGTGCTGGTATCGATCCCCCCACGGTCGCGGGCGGCGAGGATGGCGCGGGCGAAGTTCTCCATCGCCTGTCCCTGCGAGACGTGATCTTGATCCGACCATCGGCCGGACTCGGCGGTGTATTTGAGCAGAAAACCGTGGTCGTTGAAGGGAGCGGTCGCGAGATGGTTCATGGAGCGAACCGCACGGGATATGGCGTTGGTGTCATCGAGGCGCGCGGCGAGTCGGAGCAGGGCACCGCCCAGCGCCCCGGCTTGGCCGCACCACCCCATCACGTAGTGCGTCCCCTCAACATAGTCGGGGTACATCTCGAACCCCGGATCGTTCGCCCGATCGCGAAACCGGGAGACGGCGAAGCGATACTTGTCGCGAACGATTCGGTCCAGAGTCGGCAAACCGTCCAGGCTGAACGGCGGCTGCAGCCGCAGCGCCGTGCGGAAAGGCGCGCGGAATCCTGAGCCCCGCTCGACGCGTGGGCAGATCTGCAGGAAGAACGTCTTCTCCACCACCGCGCCGGGGCGCAGGGTCATCCAGGCGTCCGGGTAAGGGAGGAACTTCTGCTGCAGGGCCTTGATCACGCTTCGCTGGCCGTTGGCGGCACACGGACCCGAGAGGAGAGTCAACTCCGTGGCCGATTCCCGGGCGATCACCCCGAGGGACCACCATTGGTCGGCGTGGTTTCCGCCCGCCGCGCGCGACGGAACGGTGTGCAATACGGCGCTGTGGAACGAATTGTCGGTGGACCATTCGATACAGGCAAAGGACGCGGCGTAGCGGTGCTCCTCGAACAACGAAGTGTCGCCGGGAACACCCGCGTGCACGGCCACGGCGCCGGCGCCGGTTCGTGCCCCGGACGGGTTCCCGTAGTAGACGATGCCCGGCAGCAGCGGCTTGGCGTTCGTGGCACCCGGAACCAGCCAGCGCACGGACAAGGTGCAGCGCGGCAACTCGAGCTTGCCGCGCCAGGTGAAACGCCGAACGCCGCGCAAGACGTCGCCTTCGATCCGGTAGGCATCGGACAGTTCGAGGCGGCCTTCCGGCAACTCGAGTTGGCCGGACACGCGGGTCCAGTCTGCCTCCCGCCAGACTCTCGCGGGTTGCGCATGCACCCACACCGACGGCCAATCGTTGGTCCAGCCTGTCGCCACGGACCACAGGCCTTCCGCCGGCGACGTGAGGAGGACGCGTTCGCCCGCCTCGAGCGTGATCGGACGTCCGGGTTCGGCGTTGAGGCGGAGTGCGGGAGGGTCGCTGGCGGCACGGGCCAGGGCTAGGCCAACCAGACACAGAGCCGCGGGGATCAGGACAATCGTGGACCGGGGGTTCATGGTCGGTGCTTGGTGGAATTGATGGCGGGCGGATTCTCAACGGTTCCCGCCAGCGTTTCAACCCAGGAACTGCCCCCAGGGCCCCGCGCAAGTGGCCGGAGCGCGACCGGTCCCTCGGTCGCAGCAGCCGCGAGCGGGCGGGAGGCGGCCGGAGGTTCGGAGATACGTCCGGCAGGTGAGGCTGCTGCCCGCCGGGACGGCGAGCGGTCCGCAGCCGGAGCGCGACCGGTCCCTCGGTCGCAGCAGCCGCGAGCGGGCGGCAGGCGATCGGAGGTTCGGAGGCGTGTTCGGCAGGTGAGGCTG